>NZ_JAYGGQ010000015.1:0-142938 GCF_034931225.1 Sinomonas terricola | reverse complement strand
TCTGCCGTGCCTTGAGGCCCTTGTGGTAGCCCGCATCCTCGGCATGGATGACGTGGTCGGACGAGTGGGCGTGGCCGTGGTCTTCGAGGTGGTCTGGGACTTGCGGTTCGCCCTGAGTCTGGGCGGGGCCAAGCGAGGACATCTGAGTCCTTTCCGGGACGGTAGGGGGATGAGGAGGGTTGGGGTTTCTCAGGCTGTGAGGTTGGCGAGCCGCTCGGGCTTGAGCAGCTCCTCGAGCCGGTCGGCCGTGAGGAGGCCGCGCTCAAGCACGAGTTCCGCGACGCCCCGCCCCGTGGCGAGCGCCTCTTGGGCGATCGACGTTGCGGCCGCGTACCCAAGGTAGGGGTTGAGCGCCGTCACGAGGCCGATCGAATGCTCGACGCTGGCGCGCAGACGGTCCTCGTTGGCGGTGATGCCGCGCACGCACCGCTCGGTGAGCGTGCGGCACGCCGCCTCGAGGTGGGTGATGCTCTTGTGGAGGCTGTGCACGATGATCGGCTCGAACGCGTTGAGCTGGAGCTGGCCGGCCTCGGCGGCCATTGTGATCGTCACGTCGTTGCCGATGACCTCGTACGCGACCTGGCTGACCACTTCCGGGATCACCGGGTTGATCTTGCCGGGCATGATCGACGAACCGGACTGGACCGCCGGGAGGTTGATCTCGGCGAGCCCCGCGCGCGGACCCGACGAGAGCAGCCGGAGATCGTTGCAGATCTTCGAGAGCTTCACCGCGACGCGCTTGAGAACGCCCGAGAGATGCACGAACGCCCCCATGTCCTGCGTCGCCTCGATGAGGTCGGGTGCGGTCACGAGGGGCAGGCCCGTGGCTTCGCCGAGGTGTCGGCACGCGGCCTCGGCATAGCCCGCGGGAGCGTTGAGGCCCGTTCCGATCGCGGTGGCTCCGAGGTTGATCTCGTGGACGAGCTTCGAGGCCTCGCGGAGCCGCTCGCGGTCCTCGCCGATGGTCACGGCGTAGGTCCCGAACTCCTGCCCGAGCGTCATGGGAACCGCGTCCTGGAGCTGCGTCCGGCCCATCTTGACCACCGTGCGGAACTCGGCGGCCTTCTCCGCGAACGCCTCTTCGAGCTCGACGAGCGCCGCGAGGAGCTCCTCGATCCCGAAAACCGTGGCAACGCGGACCGCGGTCGGGTAGACGTCGTTCGTGGACTGGCTCAGGTTGACATGGTCGTTCGGGTGCAGGGCAGCGTAGTCGCCCTTCGCCTGGCCGAGGAGCTCGAGCGCGCGGTTGGCGATGACCTCGTTCGCGTTCATGTTCGACGACGTGCCCGCACCGCCCTGGACGACGTCGACGACGAACTCCTCGCCGAGCAGTCCGCCGAGGACCTCGAGGCAGGCCTTCTCGATCGCCGCACCGCGTTCGGCGTCAAGGAGCCCGAGCTCCTGATTGGCGCGCGCGGCCGCAAGCTTGACGGCCGCGAGCCCGCGGACCAGATGCGGATTCGTCGAGAGCGGCTGACCCGTGATCGGGAAGTTCTCGACGGCCCGGAGCGTGTGGACGCCCCAGTAGGCGTCTGCCGGGATTGCGCGGTCGCCGAGGAGGTCATGCTCGAGCCGGCACGCGCTCTCGGGGGTCTGGTCGGCGAGCTGCTCTCCGTTGAGCGTCTCGGACGCGAGGGTCATGGGTGGCCTTTCGTACGGTGGCGAAACGTGGACGAGCGAAGCGAAGGTGGGTCAGGAGTTCGAGAACGCGCTCTCGAGCGCCGCGAAGGTGCCGACGGGTCGGCCCCCGCCCAGCACGGGAGATTCGGCGAGCACCGAGAGGGCACCGCCCGGCGCGGCCTCGACGACGCCGAGCGCCTTGAGGGCGCGGACGGCCACGGGCATGCGGGCGCGGTCCCCGCCGTCGGAGATCTTGACGGCGACGGCGCGGCCGTCGGGGAGGCCCACGAGCTGGACGCCTTCGAAGCCGTCCTTGGCGACGGCTCCGGGGAGGAGCCGCATGAGGCGGACGACATCGCGGCCCTCGCCCGCGACCATGTGCGGATGGGCTGCCATCGCGCGGGCGACGGCGGCCTCGGCACCCGGCCGGGCGTCGTCGTCGTTCGCCCCGGCGCGCGCGAGTGTCCCGTAGGCGCGCGCCATGCCCGTGAGGCTCATTGCAGGCAGCGGCGTGCCGCAGCCGTCGGTCGTCCACGCGCTCGGCCGCTCGCCCGTGAGCTCGGAGACGGTTGCGGCGACGAGCTGCTGGAGGGGATGTGCCGGGTCAAGATACCCGGCGACCGACCAGCCGTTGAGCGTGCAGACGGCCGCCATCGCGGCGTGCTTGCCCGAGCAGTTCTGGCACACGCGGTCCGCGTGCCCGCCCGAGCGCAGCCAGGCCTCCCGCTCGGCTGCGCCGTAGGGGAGATCGGGGGTGTTCTCGAGCGCCGAGACGTCGAGACCGTGGAGGGCGAGGATGCGCAGCGCGCCCCTGCGGTGCTCGGGCGCCCCGCTGTGGCTCGCGGCGGCGAGGGCGAGGAGTTCGGCCGGGACGTTCAGGCCGGCCCGCACGAGCGCGACGGCCTGGAGCGGCTTGAGCGCCGAACGCGGGAAGAACGCGGCGCGCGGATCCCCGGCGCTCGTCAGGAGGCTTCCGTCGGAGGCGGTCGCGGCGACGCTCCCGTAGTGCACACCCTCGACGACGCCCCCGCGCGTCTGGACCGCGAGCGGCACGTGGGCGGGAAGGCTTGGCGTGGCGGCGCCGGCTGGGGCGGCGTGGGCAGGACCGAGGCGCGTCGGCGCGGCCTGAGTCGGGCCAGTGTGCGAATCAGTCGCCGTGGGGGCGCAGTCGGCAGCGAAGGGCATAGCTCTTTCCGGAGTCAGGGGGGTGAGACGGGCAGGTTGTGGCCGCGTCAGCGGTTCGTGAGGGTGCCGAGCGCGGCGTTGACCGCGTCGAGGTGCTCGGCCATCGCGGTGCTTGCGAGCTCGGCCGAGCCGGACTCGATCGCGGTGAGGATCTTGCGGTGCTCGACGTCTGACGCACTCTTGCGGTCGGCCACGAGGTTGAGGGTCTCGGACTGATGGGAGAGCGCCTCACGGAGATCCGCGACAACGCTTTCGAAGACCTTGTTCCCGCTCGCGCGGGCGATGAGCCCGTGGAACATGGCGTCGAGGGCGACCCAGACTGCAGGATCGTCCTCGAGGAACATGTCGGAGACGATGTCCTGGAGGGTCGCGAGGTCTTCCTCGCTGCGCCGAATCGCCGCGAGCCCCGCAGCCGGAACCTCGATGTGGGGCCGGGCCTCGGTGAGATCGCGGGCGGAGTAGCGGCCGAGGACGAGATCGCCCGAGACGCGGCCCGAGACGACGAACGTGCCCTTGCCCGTGTGGGTCTCGGTGAGCCCGAGCGCCGCGCACGAGCGGAGCGCTTCGCGGACGACCGAGCGGCTCACGCCGTAGCGGGCGGCGAGGGCGGCCTCGGAGGGGAGCTTGGCGCCCACGAGGACGGCACCCGACTCGATCTCGGCCCGCAGCTCTGCGAGTACCGCTTCGGCGGCGCTCATGCGGGCGAGGGGACGCCGGGCGGGCGTCGGGGTCTCCGACTCGTCCGCCTGTCGGGGTGTCCGGCTGTCAGACAGGTTCACAGGTCGACTATGGCACTGATCACACTGGGGTGTCAAGCTGGCGCGTGCTCTGGCGGGCCTGACAAGCCGCTAGAGGAAGGGATACAGCTCGCCGACCGGCACCTCGGCGTCGATCCGGTTCTCGGGCCCCGGCAAGGGGCACGCCCACGCCTCGTTGTAGGCGCACGACGGGTTGTAGGCGAAGTTGAAGTCGAGGATGTAGAGGGTTCCCGCGTCGGCTGTCTCGGCCGGCCGATCGGCGTCGCGCGCTCCGAGGAAGGCGCCCTTGATCGTGTCGATGAGGTACCGCCCCGCCCCATACGATCCGCCCGGCCGACCGGCCGTCGCGTCGCGGAACGGCACGAAGACGCCGCCCCCGTAGCCCGCGTGCTTCCACGCCGCGAGACTCCCGAGGCCCGGAACCTCGAAGGTTCCCAGCCGGACGAACGGCACTACGCCGTCGGTGCCTGTCTGCACGGGGCGCTCCTGGCCCGCGCCGAGGGGGAGGAGCGGGACTTCGAAGCGGAAGGCCGGGTCATAGGGCGCGACCCGCAGGCCGCGGAACGCCGCGCGGTCCGTCGGCAGGAGGGCCGACGCGGGGTGGGCGGCGAAGAGCGCATCGCGTTCACGGCACCACAGCGCGTGGGCCTCGGACGACGACGGCGCCGCCCGTACCGCTGCGTACACCGCGAACATCCGCAGCCGCCAGTCCGCGATCTGGTGGGCCGGAAGCGCCAGTCCGGCCTCGCCGTCGTCCGTTCCCCACAGCTCGCCGCGGTTGTCGCTGATTTCGCTGTGGCTGTCCGCGCTGTCGCGCCCGTCCCTGAGCATGGCGCCAGAGTACTCCGGGTCCGGTTCGCTAGGGTGGCTGTATGGCGACTCGACTCCGCGTGACGGGGCTTGCCCTCGCGTCACTTCTTGCCGCATCCGCCGTCGCGGGGTGCGGATCCGGCCAGAACTCGCCCTCGTGGACCCCGGTCGGCCCCAATAGCTCCGCCGCGAGCCCGACGGGAGGCTCGTCGAGCGGCACGTCGAGCGCCACGGCCAGCGGCACGCCGTCGCCCGGTGCCACGTCGGCCGAATGGAAGACGTTCACGGACCCCGGGAAGGCGATCAGCTTCGAGCTCCCCGCCCAGTGGATCGTCCAGGCCGGCCCCGCCGCGGCCGGATCCTCGGCGGGAGCGCTGCATTTCGACGTCAAGAAGGCAGACGGCACGTTCGTCGCCGCCCTCCAGACGGGCCTTCCCGCGCCGGCCCCTGCGCCGTGCGATCCGGCCCAGGCCAAGCCGTACTCGGTCCTCAACAGCCTGCCCGTGAGCCTGCCGTTCACCGACGGTCCCGACGCGATCTCGCCGCGCTTCGTGTTCCGCGTGATCCAGGGCTACAAGTACTTCGGATCGTTCGGTCTCGTCGGCGTCCCGACGGCGGCGCAGGACGGGAAGGCGTGCCGCCTGCGCAATATCGTGCCCGGCCCCGCGGCCATCGGGTGGTACTCCTTCTCCGACGTCCTCGAGCTCGCGCCGCTCGCGCCGGAGGCCAAGGTTGCTCCACTGCAATCATTCGATACGCTTGCTCAGGCATCCGCGTACGTTGAAGACTCGGGGGACTTTGCGGACGCCCAGCGAATGATCATGTCGCTGAAGTTCACGAAGAACTCCTAGTCCCACGGGAGCACCATGCTGCGCACTGTCGGCGCCCGCCTCTCCTTCACCACTGTGGCGCGGACCAAAGTCGCGATGGCGGTCGCCGCCGCACGCAACCCCGGCTATGACTCGTTCGACGAGAGCCTTTCCATCGCGGCCGGAGGTGAGCCCGTTCCGTGGCGTGAGCTCACGGACGGGCACGGCGGGCGATTCCACGTGTTCGAGCTCGAGGAGCCCTCGGACGTCGAGGTCGAGTACCGCGCCACGGTCGGAGGGCGCGCCGAGCCCGAACCCGTCGACGAGATGACCCTCATCCGCTACGTCCGCCCGAGCCGGTACGCCGAGAGCGACCGCCTCCTCCCGACGTCCTACGGACAGTTCGGCTCGCTCGCCGGGGCCGAGCTCGTGGCCGCGGTCCGTGCGTGGGTGCACGAGCAGCTCGCCTACGTGGCCGGCTCGTCGCGCGGGACCGACGGTGCGGTCGAGACGCTCCTGCACCGCCGCGGCGTCTGCCGCGACTACGCGCACCTCGCCATCGCCCTCTTGCGCGGCAAGGACGTCCCGGCGCGCCTCACAGCCGTCTACGCGCCGGGGCTCGAGCCCATGGACTTCCACGCGGTCGCCGAGGCATTCGTCGACGGCGCGTGGCACATCGTGGACCCGACTGGCCTGGCCCCGCGCACGGGGATGCTCCGGATCACGTCGGGGCGAGACTCATCGGACACGGCGTTCCTCTCGACGGTCGGCGGGAGCCTCGTGCTGCGTCGCCTCTCCGTCTCGGCAGAGGCCGACGCCGAGCTTCCCGACGAGGATCCCTCGCTGTCCGTCATGCTCTCCTGACGGCGCGGCTCAGAGCGGGTGATGCTCGACCACGTGGTCCCGCAGCCGAGCGGTGAGCTGCGTGAGCTCGGCGAGCTCTCCGCCGTCGAGCGCCCCGCCCAGGAGCCGGGCGATCTCGCGGACATGCGCTCGCCCGATCCGCCTCTGCGTCTCCCATCCGGCCTCGGTGAGCGCGATGAGCGTGCCCCGGCCGTCATCCGGCGCCGAGCGTCGGGTCACGAGGCCCTTCCGCTCGAGCCGCTCGACAAGCCGGCTCAGGCTCGACTGGGCGAGCAGCACGTGATCGTTGAGCTCGTTGAGCCGCAATCCGCCCTCGGGGCACTGCGTCAGGGTGAAGAGGACGTCGTATTCCTTGATTCCGAGCTCGCGGAAGGCCGGGTCGGACTGAAGCCTCCGCATGACGGCGACCTGGGCCCGGAAGAGAGACTCCCAGGCCTCAGCAGTCTCGCGGACGGACGGGACGTGCGCGCCGCCGCGCTCGGTTGCGGTCACCGCGTCGCCTCGGCTTCCTCGGGCTCGGGCGCCCCCGCGCCGCTGTCGGCACCCTCAGAGGCGTCGGCACCCTCAGCGGCCTCGGCCGCAGTGGCCGAGGCCTGGGCGACGCGCGCCGCGTGGGTCGGCCCCTCGGGGACATCCGCGGGGCGGCGCTCCTCGAAGCCGGCCCGGAGCTGCGGGAGCACTTCGCCGAGGAGATCGAGCTGCTCGAGCACGGTCTTGAGCGGAAGGCCCGCGTGGTCGACGAGGAACAGCTGGCGCTGGTAGTCGCCGAAGTAGTCCCGGAACGCGAGGGTCTTCTCGACGAACTCGGCCGGGCTGCCGACCGTGAGCGGCGTCTGCGCGGTGAAGTCCTCGAGCGAGGGCCCGTGCCCGTAGACGGGTGCGTTGTCGAAGTACGGCCTGAAGTCGCGAACGGCGTCCTGCGAGTTCTTCCGCATGAAGAACTGGCCGCCGAGGCCCACGATCGCCTGATGAGCCTTGCCGTGCCCGTAGTGCTCGAACCGCTCGCGGTACAGGTTGATGAGCCGGATGTAGTGCTCCTTGGGCCAGAAGATGTTGTTCGCGAAGAAGCCGTCGCCGTAGTACGCCGCGAGTTCGGCGATCTGCGGCGTCCGGATGGAGCCGTGCCACACGAACGGGGCCACGCCGTCGAGCGGGCGCGGGGTCGCCGTGAAGTTGTGCAGCGGCGTGCGGAACTTGCCGCTCCAGTCCACGACGTCCTCGTCCCATAGCCGCCGCAGCAGGGCGTAGTTCTCGATGGTGAGCTCGAGGGCGTCCTGGGGGTTCTTGCCGAACCACGGGTACACGGGCGCCGTGTTGCCGCGTCCCAGCACGAGGTCGGCGCGGCCGTCCACGAGGTGCTGGAGCGTCGCGAAGTCCTCGGCGATCTTGACCGGATCGTTCGTGGTGATGAGCGTCGTCGTGGTCGAGAGGATGAGGTGCTCGGTCTGCGCCCCGATGTATCCGAGCAGCGTCGTCGGGGAGCTCGGGTAGAAGGGCGGGTTGTGGTGCTCGCCCGTCGCAAAGACGTCCAGGCCCACCTCTTCGGCGTGCTTGGCGATCTCGACGATGGCCTTGATCCGCTCGCCCTCCGACGGCATGTGGCCGTTCGTGGGGTCGAGGGTAACGTCGCCGACGCTGAAGATTCCGAACTGCATGATGACCTCTTTCCTCGGTTCATTCAGGATACATGCATTTGCATCTATCTCGAACTCGAGGCGCCGCCGGATTGTTCCCGGCGGGTCACTCCTTCGCGGCCCGCCGCCCTGTGACCTTCGGCACAGCGCCCGTCGTCCAGTCGCCCGCGCCGCTCCCATCCGACCCGGTGGCCACCGCAGCGCCTACCGCAGCGTCCACCGCCACGGGCCGCCTTGCGAGGTCCCGCAGGAGCCGCCGCCGCTCGAGCCGCCCCTCGACGAGCCGGTAGAGCACGGGGACGAGGATGAGGGTCAGTGCGGTCGAGGAGACGAGGCCGCCGATCACGACGACGGCGAGCGGCTGCGCGATGAACCCGCCCCCGCCGGTCAGGCCGAGCGCCATGGGGGTCAGGGCGAAGATCGTCGCGAGGGCCGTCATGAGGATCGGGCGAAGCCGCTGGCGGGCCCCCTGCTCGATCGCGTCCTCGAGCGCAAGCGCGGGCCGACGCCCCCGAGGCCGGCGGTACTGGTTGATGAGGTCGATGAGCACGATCGCGTTCGTCACGACGATGCCCACGAGCATGAGCAGGCCGATGAGCGCGGGAAGCCCGAGGGGGATGTGCGCCGCGAGGAGGAGCGCGATCGCTCCCGTCGCAGCGAACGGGATCGAGACCAACAGCACGAGCGGCTGGAGGAGGCTCTTGAACGCCGCGACCATGACGACATACACGATCGCGATCGCCGCAAGCAGCGCGAGCCCGAGCTGCTTGAACGACTCCGCCTGCTGCGAGGCCGCGCCGCCCACAGAGGCCGTGGCACTGCCGTCGAGCGTGAGACCCGCGACGCGCTTCTGGACCTCGGCGCTCACCGACCCCAGGTTCGCATCGCCCGGCGTGACCGAGACGGTTGCCGTGCGCTGGCCGGACGTGCTCGTCACCGTCACGGGCACGTCCACGGCCGTGACGTTCGCGATTGCGCCGAGCGTGAGCCCCGGAGCCCCGGGCAGGGGCATGGCCCGCACGGCGTCGACGCTCGAGAACTGCGTGCCCTTGCCGATGAGCACGGGGTAGTCGGTGGTGTCGATCCGGACGGTTCCCGCGGGCACCGGGCTCACGGTCGAGGCCAGGAACGCCCCGACCTGCTGCTCGTTGAGGCCCGCCGCCACCGCCTTCGCGCGGTCCACGCTCACCTGGACGATAGGCTGAGCGGCCGCGAGGTTGCTCGTGACCCCGGTGGCCCCCGGGACGTCCTTGAGTGTGCCGAGGACGGCGTCGTTCGCCTTCGCGAGGGTCGCCGAGTCGGGCGCCTTGACGGTGACGTCGACGGTCGACGACGTGCCGAAGCCGCCCTGCTGGTCGCTCACCTTCACGGTGCCGGCCCCGCTCAGCTGGCCGACGGCGTCGCGCACGCGCTGCTGGACGGCCGCCTGATCCGCCGACTCGTCGGTGATGACCGTGAATGTCGCGTTCGACGCGCCGGACGAGAGGAACGCGCTGAAGCCGGTCGTCGAGTTTCCGATCGTCACCTGGACCGTCCGCACGCCCTGCGTCCCGCGCAGCGCGTCCTCGACCTTGGCCGCGGCGCCGCTCGTCGCGTCGAGGCTCGTGCCCGGCGGCATCGCCTGCGTCACCGTGAAGCTGTTCTCGCCCGAGCGGCCGAGGAGGTTCGTGGCCAGGAGCGGGGTCATTGCGAACGTTCCGACGAGCACGAGGGCCCCGGCGACAACCGTCCACACGGGGTGTCGCTGCGTCGCGCGGAGAATCGGGAGATAGCCGCGCTGGAGCGCGGACTTGCGTTCCTTCTCGTGGGCCGCTGCCTCGATCTCGGCGCGGTTCACCGCTCCCGGGGACTTATGTCCGAGGAACCAGTACGCGAGCACGGGCACGATCGTGAGGGCGACGGCGAGCGAGGCCAAGAGGGCGATCGTCACCGTGAGCGCGAACGGGCGGAAGAGCTCGCCCGCGAGGTTTCCGACGAACGCGATCGGCAGGAAGACGGCGACCGTCGTGAGCGTCGAGGCCGTCACCGCGCCCGCGACCTCGCGCACTGCGCCGAGGATCGCCGTCGTCTTCTCCTCGCCATAGCTCAGGTGCCGCTTGATGTTCTCGATCACGACGATCGAGTCGTCGACGACGCGACCGATCGCGATCGTGAGGGCCCCGAGCGTCAGGATGTTGAGCGAGTAGTGCGCCGCGAAGAGCCCGATGAACGTGATGAGGAGCGAGAGCGGGATCGAGACGGCGGTGACGAGCGTGGAGCGGACCGAGAGAAGGAAGACGAGGATCGTCAGGACGGCGAAGCCGAGGCCGAGGAGCCCCTCGGTCGCGAGGTCCTTGATCGACTTCTCGATGAAGGGCGCCTGATCGAACACGGTGGTGAGCTTGGCGTTGGAGCCGAGGGCGGATTCGAGGCCGGGCAGGGCGTCGCGCACGGCGTGCGAGATCGCGACCGCGTCCCCCTCGGGCTTCTTCGTGACCGAGATCGCGAGCGTGGGTTTCCCGTCCGTGCGGGTGATCGACGTCGCGGTGTCGTCCTGGATCGCAACCGACGCGACGTCGCCGATCTTCGTGGGCTGCTTCGCGCCCGCGAGCGGCAGGCCCTTGATCGCGTCGGTCGAATCGAGGGGGCTGCCAGCCTGGAGGGACAGGGTGCGGCCCTGATCGGTCACGGTGCCGACAGGGACGAGCGAGCCATTGTTCTGCAGCGCGGTGCGGATCGCGCCGACATCGACGCCGCGCGCTCCCATCGCCGCGGGGTCCGGCTGGATCTGGATGTGCCGCGTCGCGCCGCCCGTGATGTCGACGCCGCGGACGCCGTCGATCTTCGAGAGCGCCGGGACGGCCTGCTGGATGAGCTGCCCCTCCAGCTCGCTCAGGCCCTTGTCCGACGACGCGGCGATGAACACGATCGGGAAGTCGCTGATGCTGCCCGCGAGCGTGTTCGGCTGGACCCCGGACGGCAGCTGCTGCTTTGCGGTCGAGACCGCCCGGTCGATCTGGTTGCGCGCGCGGTCGAGGTTCGTCCCGTACGCGAAGGAGAGACGGATGGTCGAGACGCCGGTGCGGGACGTCGACGAGCTGCTCTCGAGCCCCTCGACCGCCTGGAGCGCCTTCTCAAGCGGCTGGCCCACCTGCTTGTCGACGACGTCGGGCGAGGCCCCGCTCATCGAGGTCACGACGGTGAGCTGTGGGAACTCGATCGACGGGATGAGCTCCTGCTTGAGGCTCCCCACCGTGATGACGCCGAAGACGGCGGCGAACAGCGTGATGAGCGCGATGAGCGCCTTGTTGGACATCGAGAGGCTCGCGAGCCGGAACATGTGCTGTCTCTTCTCGTATCGACAATGTCGATGTATGGACGACGACGGCCCGCACCGTCCGTACGGTGCGGGCCGCCTTGGCCTGTGCGCTACTGGGCGGTGGCCGCGAGCTGAAGGGCTTCGGCCGTGCTCGCCGCGATCTCCGCCGCGAGCTCAGGGTTGTCGTTGAGCTTGACGCCGTAGCCGGGCATCATCTCCCGGAGCGTGTCCTCCCAGCCCCGGTACTGCTTCGGGAAGCAGCGCCGCAGGAGCTCGAGCATGATGGGCACCGCCGTCGAGGCACCCGGCGAGGCCCCGAGGAGCGCGCCGACCGAGCCGTCGCGGGACGTGATGACCTCGGTGCCGAACTGGAGGACACCGCCCTTGTGCGGGTCCTTCTTGATGATCTGCACGCGCTGGCCGGCGGTGATGAGCTCCCACTTGTCGCCGTCGGCGAGCGGGAAGTACTCCCGGAGCGCCTCGACCTTCGCGCCGTGGCTCTTGGCGACCTCCTTCACGAGGTACGCCGTGAGGTCCATATTGTCCTTGCCCACCGCCAGCATGGGGACGATATTGCTGAGCCGAATGGAACGCGGAAGATCGAGGAGCGAGCCGTTCTTGAGGAAGTTCGTCGAGAACCCGGCGTACGGCCCGAAAAGGAGCGAGCGCTGCCCGTCGACGTACCGCGTGTCGAGGTGCGGCACGGACATGGGCGGCGCCCCGACGGAGGCCTGGCCGTAGACCTTCGCGTTGTGGCGGGCCGCGACCTCCTCATCTGTGCAGCGGAAGAACTTGCCCGAGACCGGGAACCCGCCGTAGCCCTTGCTCTCCGGGATGCCCGAAGCCTGGAGGAGATGGAGCGCGCCGCCGCCGGCGCCGATGAAGACGAACTTCGCGTGGATGCTGCCGCGTTCCCCAGACGCCGTGTGCTTCGTCGTGATGTCCCAGCCGCCGCGGGAGCGCTTGATGTCGGTCGCGTCGGTCCCATAGTTGACCTCCACCCCGCTCCGCGCGAGGTAGTCGACGAGTTCGCGGCTCAGCGTGCCGAAGTCGACGTCCGTACCGGAGGCGACGCGGTTCGCGGCGACGCGGCCGGGCCCGCGCCCCTCCATGACGAGCGGTGCCCACTCGGCGATCTGCTCGGGATCCTCGGTGAACTCCATCTCCGAGAACAGCGCGTTGGGCTTGAGGGCCTCGAAGCGCTTTGCGAGGTAGTCCGCGTGGGCGTCGCCGATGACGAAGCTCATGTGCGGAACCGTGTGGATGAAGCGCGTCGGGTCCCCGATGTCCCCTTCGCGCACGAGGTGGGACCAGAACTGGCGCGAGAGCTGGAAGCCCTCGTTGATGCCGAGCGCCTTTGCCGGGCTGACCGAGCCGTCCTTGGCCTGGGGGGTGTAGTTGAGTTCGCAGTAGGCCGCGTGGCCGGTTCCCGCGTTGTTCCACGGGCCTGAGCTCTCAAGCCCGACCGCGGGCAGGCGCTCGAAGAGCACAATATTCCAGGCCGGTTCGAGCTTCTTGATGAACGCTCCGAGGGTGGCGCTCATGATGCCGCCGCCGACCAGGACGACATCGGCGGACCGAGTGGTGGATATGAAGGTCACTGACTCTCCCTGCGCAAATGGACCACAGGCAGAATATCCCTCGCGGGGGCCCTTCTCTAAATCCCCGCGGGCCGTGCCGTCAAGGGGTCTCTGGCTGTTATTTTCCTGCGGTGGCGCGCGCCCGCCCGGCTAGGAAGACGCGGGCGCGGCCTTGAGCGCGACACGGTTGAACGTCTCGGCCAAGACCGGCGACGTCGGGTAGCTCTCCACCCGCGAGGAGACCGCGACGGCCGAGATCGGGAAGGCGATCGGGACGGCCGGGGCTGTGCTCCCGAGCTGCGAGTTGATGCTCTGGTAGGCCTGCGTCCTGTCGGCGCCGTCCGGGAGGCCGCGTGCGCGTTCGATCTTGCTGAACAGCTGGGCGTCGAAGAAGCCGAATTCGCCGTTCTTCGCGCCGAACAGGGACGAGAGGAAGTCGTCCGGGTCGGAGTACGTCCCGTAGCGCCCGAGCAGGTGGAAGGCGTGGTCGCCCGCGGCGGTGACCTTCTGGAGATAGCCGTCCGACCAGTCGATCGGGACCGGCCTGATGTTGAGGCCGACGCGCGTGAGCTGTGCGCTCAGCTCCGCGTAGACCTTTTCGGGGGAGGGCAGGTATAGGCGCGTGACGTTGAGGGGGTAGCAGAACTTGAGCTCTTCGCCCTTGTAGCCGGCCTCCGCGAGATAGCGCTTCGCCTTCTCGGGGTCGTAGGACGGGAAGCCGCCCGCCTGATTGAATCCGCTGAGCTTCGGGGGTACGAACTGCGAGGCAGGCTTCGTGTCCTCGAGGAAGAGCGGGCGGATGATCGCGTCCTTGTTGACCGCCATCGAAATGGCCTGGCGCACCTTCTCGTTCTGGAGGATCGGGACGGCCTGGTTCATGCCGAGGTAGACGACCGAGAACGGGTCCCGGCGCACCACCTGCAGGCCTTTGCGGACGAGCGTCTCGATGTTGTCGATCGTGACGGCGTCGTAGCCGTCGATCCGGCCCTCGAGGAGCGCCTGGAGGCGGCTCTGGGCCTGGTCGAAGGCGACGAAGGAGAGCTGGCTGATCTGCCCGCGCGTCCCCCAGTAGTCGGGGGAGGCTTCGAGGAGGATCCGATCCTGGGTCCATTCCTTGAAGCGGAACGGTCCCGTGCCGACGGGGTGAAGCGCGTAGCGGGAGATCCTCGTGCCCGCCGAGGCCTGGTCTTCGACGTCGGCCGCCCCCGCGGCGAGAGCCGCCGGGGAGGAGATGCCGAAGCCGGGCGCCGTGAGTGCTTGCAGGAAACCCGTGAGCGGCTGGGTGAGGTCGATCCGCACCTGATAGTCGCCGATGGCTTCGCAGGACTTGAAGACCGAAAGCGTGGGGGCGTCGGAGTGCGCTTTGAAGACGGCGGTGAACGGCAGCGTCGCGTGGCCTGCGCGGAAGGCGGGGGAGAAGGAGAACCAGCGGTCGAAGTTCGCCTTGACCGCGGCTGCCGTAAACGGCGTCCCGTCGTGGAAGCGGACGTTCTGGCGCAGCGCGAACGTGTACGAGAGCTGGTCGGCGCTCTGGAGCCACTGAGTCGCGAGGGCCGGTGCCGGAGCGCCGGTCTCGGGATCCGTCGCCACGAGGCCCTCGAGCACCTGACGGGTGACCCGGAGGGAGTCGATGTCGGTCACGATCGCTGGGTCGAGCCCGATCGGGGCCGCCGGGGTCGCGAACACGAAGGATTCCGTGGGAGTGGCAGTGCTGTCGGCGCTCGGCGTGGGCTTGGGGCCGGGGCCCGGGGTGCATCCGCTGAGAAGTGTGGCGACAGCCGCCGCCTGGAGCAGATCCCTACGCCTGATGCTGCGCGCCACGCCCACGCCTTTCCCGCCGCATGCCCGGCGCCCTATCCGAGGGAGTCGACCTGTTCGGCCGGAAGCACAGGCCGGAGGTGGTGCGCGAGGAGGGACTTGAACCCTCACGTCCGAAGACACAGGAACCTAAATCCTGCGTGTCTGCCAATTTCACCACTCGCGCGGAGACCCCTCGCCCCGGCATCCGATCAGATCGGCGCCGCGCGCTGGAGTCGTCGCCAGTCTAACCGGCTCTCACGACACGGAGGGCGCGCCGGTCCGCCACTGAGGCGTTCCACGCAGCGGGCCCTCCGCGGTGAGGGCTGCACACTCAGTCGATCTTGAGGTCGCGGCGGAGCTTGGCGACGTGGCCCTTGGCCCGCACGTTGTACTGGGCGAGCTCGATCCGGCCTTCCTCGTCGAGCACGAAGGTGCTGCGGATGAGCCCCTGGTACGTGCGGCCGTAGTTCTTCTTCTCGCCCCACGTGCCGTAGAGACCAGCCACTTCATGCCCCTCGTCGGCGAGGAGCGGGAAGCCGAGGTGCTGTTCGAGGGCGAACTTGACGACCGCCTTGGCCGGGTCGGGCGAAATGCCGACGACGGCGTAGCCCGCCGAGGCGAGCGATGCGAGGCTGTCGCGGAAGTCGCAGGCCTGCTGGGTGCAGGCGGGAGTGTCCGCTTGGGGGTAGAAGTAGAGCACCGTCTTGCGGCCGCGCAGGTCCGCTAGCGACGTCGTTCCGCCGTCGGAATTCGGGAGCGAGAAGACAGGCGCAGCGTCGCCGGGGGCGAGCCGGCTGGGGGTCGATGGAGTGGTCATGCGGCCAGCGTAGCCGCGGAAGAGGGAGCCGCGGCGGGGTGACGGACGACACGTCAGGGAGGGGCTCGGTCGATTTCGTTCTGGGGCCGGGACCGTGTAGAGTTACATGTCGTTGCGGGGGACGCCGCGAGGTCTGAGAGAAGTGCGACGGCCTGCGAGAGTCCCGCACGAAATGCGCCTCTAGCTCAATTGGCAGAGCAATTGACTCTTAATCAATGGGTTCCGGGTTCGAGTCCCGGGGGGCGCACAGCAACCCCTTCCTGATCTGCGGAAACGCGGATTGGGAAGGGGTTTCTTTCGTGTCTTAGGGATCGCACACCGATCGGAACCACCCCGTCGTCAACTGGCGACGGGATGATTTCGTTCAAGCGCTGACGGAGCGGGCAAGGGCGAGCGGCCCCAGTCCTTCGCGTGCGAGGTCATGGAGCATCTGGTGGTAGCAGGAGAGTGCCAGCGGCGGAATCTGGCGCAGGTCCTCAATGGTCGCGTGAGGGCGGTCGACACGATACAGGGCGAGGATGGCCCGGTCCTCCTGATCGTCGTCCAGAGCGTGGTAGGCGCCGATTGGCTGTTCGGAGGCGAGAGCCTCCGCGTAGCGGCCGAGGCGCTCCACGGTCGTTGCCACACCGGCCAATCTCCAGACTTTGACGACCTCGTCGATGCCCACCATTGCCCGGCCCTCCTCCGGTCACTGATTCCTGTGACTTACTTTGACAGCCACAGAAGACGGTGTGATGAGGGTCGAGTACTCGAATCTGGGGAGCCTTTCGGGGACGACCACTCGTCTCGTGGCTCTTGTACTCAGGTCGGCGGGCGTTACAGGAGGTACGGGCCGGGCGCGAAGGTTTGAACGGTTTGTTATGACGGCCGCGGATCCTATTTGCTCCAGTGGTAGTGGCCGTTTGCGTCCGGCCCGTTCCGCCCGCACACGTACGTGCGCCCGTTGGCGGCGAGGCCAGACTGACCGACCATGGCATCCGGGCAGAATGCGCCCGGAATGATGTAGGCAGGGGCAGGGGCCGGGGCCGGGACTGCAGGCGCTGGAGCCGGCGGTGCGGCGGGCGCCTGAGGCGCCGGCGCGACAGCGGCTGGGGGTGGGGCGGGAGCCGGGGACGCAGCGACGGGACTCGCGCTCGTCGCCGACGGAGTTGGGGTCGTCGCCGACGGAGTTGGCGTGGGTGTCGGCGACGTACGAGTCGGCGACGGCGTGGGCGCCGTCGACGCCGGCACAGCTGGGGCGTGTGACGGCGGGCTTGTCGGCGCCGGCGATAACGCTGCGCCGGCGCAGCCGGACATGTCCGTTCAAGGGGTGGCGCGCGCGTCAGTCGACGTTCGGCGCCCGGGAACCTATACCGTGCCGCGACGCGAGCGGTGCCGGCCGTTGCCCGCGAGCGAGCCATCCTTGTGGAAGATGGTCCACGCCGCGACGGCGGCGAGGGCGAGCGCTGAGATGGCGATCGGGAGCCAGTCCACGGCGACCTCCGTTCGGTCCGAGGCACCCGGTCCGTAGCGCGCGGGGCCACTGGGACCATTGAAAGATCACGTGTCGTACATGTCCAGTGGCTGCACTGGCACGGTCGGTTCAGAGCTCCGCGAGGTCCCTCATGAACGCCGCGAAGTCTTCGGCGTCGTCGTCCTGCTCGATCGTCCTCGGTGCGGGCTCGTCGGGCCCGTCGAGCGTGCACCGGCTCCGCACGGTGAAGCAGAAGATGCGGCCCATGTTCGTCCCGATGTCGAACGCGCCGCGGGTCGCCTCCTCGGCATAGGCGAGATTGGTCAGGTCAATCGTCGAGGGGCGCCCGGCCGGGGTGAGGGTGCGCCGATCGAACGGCGCGATGACAAGTTCGGCGGGCCGCCGCCGGTAGCCCAGCACCATGCCGAGCGGGACGGGGGCGCCGGGGAGCGAGCCTGGCTCGGGTTCGATGGTGCCGCCGGCTTCGGCCGCGCACACCAAGTTGTACGACGCGTAGTTCGGGATCTGTCCGTCGAAGAGCCGGTGCAGCGCCGCTTTGAGGGCTGCATCCGACGCCGCGGTGGTCCGGCCACCGACCGGGGGCGGGTGCTGGCTGCTCACGCTTGCTCCTTTCGCCGCGCGTTCAGTCTACGTGTCCGTCATGTGGACGTTCGCGGTCATAGACTTTGCCCATGACCGAGCAGAGCCAGACCTCCACTGCGCCCCGCGAGGGCGTCGATATCAAGCCGCGAAGCCGAGTCGTCACGGATGGAATCCACGCCGCTCCCGCGCGTGGCATGCTGCGCGCCGTCGGCTTCGGCGACGAGGACTTCGCAAAGCCCCAGATCGGCATTGCGAGCTCGTGGAACGAGATCACGCCGTGCAACCTCTCGCTCGACCGTCTCGCAAAGGCCGCCAAGGAAGGCGTCCACGCTGCCGGCGGCTTCCCGATGCAGTTCGGCACGATCTCGGTCTCCGACGGCATCTCGATGGGCCACCAGGGCATGCACTTCTCGCTTGTCTCGCGCGAGATCATCGCCGACTCCGTCGAGACGGTCATGCAGGCCGAGCGCATCGACGGCCAAGTGCTCCTCGCGGGCTGCGACAAGTCCCTCCCGGGCATGCTCATGGCGGCCGCTCGCCTCGACGTCTCGAGCGTCTTCCTCTATGCGGGCTCGATCATGCCGGGCTGGGTCAAGCTCGAGGACGGCACCGAGAAGGACGTCACGCTCATCGACGCGTTCGAGGCCGTCGGCGCGTGTGCCGCCGGCAAGATGTCGAAGGGCGACCTGGACCGTATAGAGCGGGCGATCTGCCCCGGCGAGGGTGCGTGCGGCGGCATGTACACCGCCAATACGATGGCGAGCGCAGCCGAGGCCCTCGGCATGTCCCTCCCTGGCTCCGCAGCCCCGCCCTCGGCCGACCGCCGTCGCGACATGTTCGCGCATCGCTCGGGCGAGGCCGTCGTCAACCTGCTGCGCGAGGGCATCACGGCCCGCGACATCCTCACGCGCAAGGCGTTCGAGAACGCCATCGCCGTGACCATGGCGTTCGGCGGGTCGACGAACTCCGTCCTCCATCTCCTCGCCATCGCGCGCGAGGCCGAGGTCGAGCTCGAGCTTGAGGACTTCAACCGCATCGGCGACAAGGTTCCGCACCTCGGCGACCTCAAGCCGTTCGGCCGCTACGTCATGTACGACCTCGACCGCGTGGGCGGCGTCCCCGTCGTCATGCGCGCGCTGCTCGATGCCGGCCTCCTGCACGGCGATGCCCTGACTGTTACCGGCAAGACCGTCGCTGAGAACCTCGCCGAGATCGCCCCGCCGGACCTCGACGGCAAGATCGTCCGCGCGATGGACAACCCGATCCACAAGACCGGCGGCCTCTCGGTGCTCCGCGGCTCGCTCGCCCCGGAAGGCGCGGTCGTCAAGACGGCTGGATTCGACGCCCAGGTCTTCGAGGGCTCAGCCCGCGTGTTCGAGCGCGAGCAGGGCGCGCTCGACGCGCTCGACCAGGGTGAGATCAAGGCAGGCGATGTCGTGGTCATCCGCTACGAAGGCCCCAAGGGCGGGCCGGGCATGCGCGAGATGCTCGCCATCACGGGCGCCATCAAGGGCGCGGGCCTCGGCAAGGACGTCCTCCTCCTCACGGACGGCCGCTTCTCCGGCGGCACGACGGGCCTGTGCATCGGGCACGTCGCCCCCGAGGCGGTCGACGGCGGCCCCATCGCCTTGGTGCGCAACGGCGACCGCATCCGCGTGGACATCCCGAACCGCACGCTCGAGCTCCTGGTCGACGACGCCGAACTCGACTCGCGCCGCGAGGGCTGGGAGCCGCTCCCCGCGCAGTTCACGAAGGGCGTCCTGGCCAAGTACGCGAAGCTCGTCCACTCGGCGAGCGAGGGTGCCGTCCTGAGCTGACGCGCCTGAACAGGCACGAGCTCGCCGTGGCGGGGCAGAGGGGCCCTGCCCACGGCACAGTCTCACGTCGTGGAACACCGTCCGAATAATGAGACGGATCCGCGCCGGATTGACACTTTCGCGGGCGATTGTGAAGACTGTGGGCATGCAGACCGTCCGGAGCGACATGGTGCTCAATGTCGTCGTCCTTGCCAAGCGCGTGGCTCTCTAAGCCCCACTGGCAACGATCTGTCACGCGCAACCCCTCGAAGAGCCGAAAGGCTGAGGGGTTGTTTTTATTTGAGCTGAGCACAGCTCCTTCGCCACGAAGATCCTAAGGAAGAGACTGATGAGCAAAGGAACGCCGATCAGCCCATCGCTGATGGCTTCGAAGCCGTCTGCGGCCAAGGCCGCGGAGTCCGTCGACACCGTCGACTCTGCCTCTGCCGTCCTGGGGCCCAACCGCGTCGTTGAGCCCACAGAGATGACTGGATCTGAAGCAATCGTCCGCTCGCTCGAGGAACTTGGCGTGGACGATGTCTTTGGTCTTCCGGGCGGCGCGATCCTGCCGACCTACGACCCTCTGATGGCTTCGAAGATCAATCACGTCCTGGTGCGCCACGAGCAGGGTGCCGGCCATGCTGCCCAAGGGTATGCGATGGTCACGGGACGTGTCGGAGTCTGCATTGCGACGTCGGGCCCGGGCGCCACCAACCTGGTGACCGCGATCGCCGACGCGCATATGGACTCCGTACCCCTCGTTGCAATCACCGGCCAGGTCGCGAGCAGCGTCATCGGCTCCGACGCCTTCCAGGAAGCGGACATCGTCGGCATCACGATGCCGATCACGAAGCACTCGTTCCTCGTCACGCGGGCCGAAGACATTCCGCGCACCCTCGCGGAGGCCTTCCACCTCGCGTCGACGGGCCGCCCCGGCCCCGTCCTCGTGGACGTGACGAAGGACGCCCAGCAGGCCAAGACGGTGTTCAGCTGGCCGCCGAAGGTCGACCTCCCGGGCTACCGCCCGGTCACGCGCGGGCACAGCAAGCAGGTCCGCGAAGCGGCCAGGCTCATCGCGGCCTCGTCCAAGCCGGTCCTGTATGTGGGCGGTGGCGTGGTCAAGGCGGACGCCTCGGCCGAGCTCCTCGCCCTCGCCGAGGTGAGCGGCGCGCCCGTCGTCACGACGCTCACGGCCCGCGGCGCGTTTCCCGACTCGCACCCGCAGCACGTCGGGATGCCCGGCATGCACGGCTCGGTCAGCGCCGTCACGGCGCTCCAGCAGGCGGATCTCCTCATCACGCTCGGCGCGCGCTTCGATGATCGCGTGACCGGCGTGCTGAGCTCGTTCGCGCCGACCGCGAAGGTCATCCACGCGGACATCGACCCCGCCGAGATCTCGAAGAACCGCGCCGCGGACGTGCCGATCGTCGGTTCCGTGAAGGAGATCATCCCCGAGCTCACGGACGCGATCCGTGCCCTCCAGGAGAAGGAAGGCGCGCCGGACCTCGAGGCGTGGTGGACGTTCCTGCGCAAGCTCAAGGAGGACTACCCCCTCGGCTGGACCGAGCCCGAGGACGGACTCCTGGCTCCGCAGAAGATCATCAAGCGGATCGGCGAGCTCACAGGTCCCGAAGGGGTCTACGTCGCGGGCGTCGGCCAGCACCAGATGTGGGCCGCGCAGTTCATCGACTACGAGCGCCCGCGGGCCTGGCTCAACTCGGCCGGCCTTGGCACGATGGGCTACTCGGTTCCCGCCGCGATGGGCGCGAAGGTCGGCAACCCGGACCGCGTCGTGTGGGCGATCGACGGCGACGGCTGCTTCCAGATGACCAACCAGGAGCTGGCCACGTGCACGCTCAACAACATCCCGATCAAGGTCGCGGTCATCAACAACTCGTCGCTCGGCATGGTGCGGCAGTGGCAGACGCTCTTCTACGACGGCCGCTACTCGAACACGGACCTGCACACGGGCGCCGAGACGGTGCGCATCCCCGACTTTGTGAAGCTCGGCGAAGCGTACGGCTGTGCTTCCTTCCGCGTCGAGCGCGAGGATGAGATCGACGAGGTCATCAAGCAGGCCCTCGAGATCAACGACCGGCCGGTCGTGATCGACTTCGTCGTGAGCCCCAACGCGATGGTCTGGCCGATGGTCCCGTCCGGCGTGAGCAACGATCTGATTCAGGTGGCCCGCAATTCCACGCCTGTGTGGGAAGAGGAGGACTGAGGCATGGCCCGCCACACCCTGTCCGTGCTGGTCGAGGACAAGCCCGGCGTGCTCACGCGCGTCGCCGGCCTCTTCGCCCGCCGCGCGTTCAACATCCATTCGCTCGCCGTCGGGCCGACCGAGGTCCCGGGCATCTCGCGGATCACGGTCGTCGTCGATGCCGAGGGGGACTTGCTCGAGCAGGTGACGAAGCAGCTCAACAAGCTCATCAACGTCATCAAGATCGTCGAGCTCCTGCCGGAGAACTCCGTGCGCCGCGACCACCTCCTCATCAAGGTTCGCGCCGACGCGGCCACCCGCATCCAGGTGACCCAGGCCGTCGAGCTCTTCCGTGCGTCGATCGTCGACGTCTCGACCGATGCGGTCGTCGTCGAGGCGACGGGCACCACGGAGAAGATCGAGGCGCTGCTCACGGTGCTCGAGCCCTTCGGCGTCCGCGAAATCGTCCAGTCCGGCACGCTCGCGATCGGCCGCGGTTCGCGGTCGATGAGCGATCGGGCCCTCCGCGCAAGCTAATTTCCGCGGCGGCCGCGAGCCCGCGCACGCGGTCGCCGCTCCCACACCTCAACAGAAATCCTAGGGAGAACAAATGACCGAGCTCTACTACGACGACGACGCAGACCTCTCGATCATCCAGGGCCGCAAGGTCGCGGTGATCGGCTACGGCAGCCAGGGCCACGCCCACGCGCTCAACCTGCGCGACTCCGGCGTCGACGTCCGTGTCGGCTTGCTCGAGGGGTCGAAGAGCCGCCCGAAGGCCGAGGAGGAGGGCCTCCGCGTCCTGACGCCGCGCGACGCTGCCGAGGAGGCCGACGTCGTCGTCATCCTCGCTCCGGACCAGAACCAGCGCCACCTCTACGCCCAGGACATCGCGCCCGCCCTCAAGGAAGGCAACGCCCTCGTCTTCGGCCACGGCTTCAACATCCGCTTCGGCTACATCCAGCCGCCGGCCGGCGTCGACGTGATCCTCGTCGCCCCGAAGGCGCCGGGCCACACGGTGCGCCGCGAGTACGTCGCGGGCCGCGGCATCCCGGACATCATCGCGGTCGAGCAGGACGCCTCGGGTGCCGCGTGGGACCTCGCGAAGTCCTACGCCAAGGCCATCGGCGGGACGCGCGCGGGCGTCATCAAGACGACGTTCACCGAAGAGACCGAGACTGACCTCTTCGGCGAGCAGGCCGTCCTCTGCGGCGGTGTCTCGCACCTCGTCCAGGCCGGCTTCGAGACCCTCACCGAGGCCGGCTACCAGCCCGAGATCGCGTACTTCGAGGTGCTCCACGAGCTCAAGCTCATCGTCGACCTCATGTGGGAGGGCGGCATCGCCAAGCAGCGCTGGAGCGTCTCGGACACGGCAGAGTACGGCGACTACGTCTCCGGCCCGCGCGTCGTGACCCCGGCCGTCAAGGAGTCGATGAAGGAGATCCTCGCCGACATCCAGTCCGGCGCATTCGCCAAGCGGTTCATCGACGACCAGGACAACGGCGCCGCCGAGTTCCTTGCGCTCCGCGAGAAGGAGGCCGGCCACCCGATCGAGGCGACCGGCCGGGCCCTGCGCTCCCACTTCTCGTGGAAGCAGCAGGACGCCGACTACACCGAGGGCAGCGCGGCCCGCTGATGACGACCGAAGCGGCGGGTGCCCAGCACCCGCCGTTTCGGCTGTCACCGCGGCCCTTGTGACCCCGACCACAGTCCACACAGCCCAACCCGCCTTTTACAGCCCAACCCGCCCGCCCAGCTCCCCGGAGGCCCCGCCAGTGTCTACCGACAAGCCCGTCGTCCTCCTCGCCGAGGAACTTTCCCCCGCCACGATCGAGGCCCTCGGCCCCGACTTCGAGATCCGCCACGCCGACGGCGCCGATCGCTCCCAGCTCCTGCCCGCGATCGCGGACGTCGACGCGATCCTGGTCCGCTCGGCCACCCAGCTCGACGCCGAGGCGATCGCCGCGGCGAAGAGGCTCAAGGTCATCGCCCGCGCGGGCGTGGGCCTCGACAACGTCGACATCAAGGCCGCGACCCAGGCCGGCGTCATGGTCGTCAACGCGCCGACCTCCAACGTCGTCTCGGCCGCCGAGCTCACGTGCGGCCACATTCTGAGCCTCGCGCGCAACATCCCCGCGGCGAATGCGTCGCTCAAGGGCGGCGAGTGGAAGCGCTCCAAGTACGCGGGCACCGAGCTCCTCGACAAGACGCTCGGCGTCATCGGACTCGGCCGCATCGGCGCCCTCGTCGCGGCGCGCATGCAGGCGTTCGAGATGAACGTCGTGGCGTTCGACCCGTACGTCACGTCGGCCCGCGCCGCCCAGCTCGGCGTCAAGCTCGTGACGCTCGACGAGCTCCTCGTGCAGAGCGACTTCATCACGATCCACATGCCGAAGACGCCCGAGACCGTCGGGATGCTCGGCGCGGACGCCTTTGAGAAGATGAAGAGCACCGCGTACGTCGTGAACGTGGCGCGTGGCGGCCTCGTCGACGAGGACGCGCTCACGAAGGCGCTCGAGGCGGGCAAGATCGCGGGCGCCGGAATCGACGTCTTCGAGAAGGAGCCGAGCACCAACCTGCCGTTCTTCGACAACCAGAACGTCGTCGTGACGCCGCACCTGGGTGCGTCGACGGACGAGGCACAGGAGAAGGCCGGCATCTCGGTGGCGAAGTCGGTCCGCCTCGCCCTCGCGGGCGAGCTCGTGCCGGATGCCGTCAACGTCGCGGGCGGTGTCATCGCCCCGGATGTGCGCCCGGGCATCCCGCTCATCGAGAAGCTCGGCCGCATCTTCACTGCCCTGAGCCACGAGCCGGTGACCCAAATCGACGTCGAGGTCGCGGGCGAGATCGCCTCACTCGACGTCAAGTCGCTCGAACTCGCGGCCCTCAAGGGCGTCTTCACCGACATCGTCTCGGACAAGGTCTCCTACGTGAACGCGCCCGTGCTCGCCGAGCAGCGCGGAGTCGCCGTGCGCCTCCTCACGACGACCGACGCCGAGGACTACCGCAACGTCCTCACGATCCGCGGCCTCCTCTCGGACGGCTCGCAGGTCTCGGTCGCCGGTACGCTCACGGGCCCCAAGCAGGTCCAGAAGCTCGTGGGCATCAACGGCTACGACCTCGAGATCCCGATCTCCGAGCACCTCGTGGTCATGACGTACACCGACCGCCCGGGCGTCATCGGCACGATCGGCCACATCCTCGGCATGAACGGCGTGAACATCGCCGGCATGCAGGTGGCGCGTGCCGAGGAAGCCGGCGAGGCCATGGCCCTTCTGACGGTCGACTCGAAGATCCCGAGCACCGTTCTCGAGACGGTCAAGAGCGAGATCGGCGCGACGGCCGTCCGCGAGATCGACCTCGAGGACTGACCTCCCCAGCATCGGGCTGCTTCGCGGCCGCGGACGACGGCGGGCCTCACCACATGCGGTGGGGCCCGCCGTCGTCGTTATTCGCCGCGCGTGACGCGATCCGGTAATTTCTTAGGGTGACATCCGCAGCTGAGAAGACTCCGTATTACATCACGACCGCCATCACGTACCCGAACGGCGAGCCGCACATCGGCCACGCCTACGAGTACATCGCGACGGACGCGATGGCGCGCTTCAAGCGCCTCGACGGCTACGACGTCTTCTTCATGACGGGCACCGACGAGCACGGCCTCAAGATCGCGCAATCGGCCCAGAAGGCCGGCGTGACGCCCAAGGAGTTCGTCGACCGCAACGCCGAGATCTACCGGCAGACCCACGCCGAGCTCGGCGTGAGCTACGACCGCTTCATCCGCACGACCGACGCCGACCACTACGCTGCGGCGCAGGCCATCTGGAAGCGCATGGAGGCCAACGGGGACATCTACCTCGACAAGTACGAGGGCTGGTACTCCGTCCGCGACGAGGCGTACTACACCGAGGACGAAACGGTGGTGCGCGACGGCGTGCGGTACACGAAGGAGACCGACACCGAGGTCACGTGGACAGCCGAGGAGAGCTACTTCTTCCGGCTCTCGGCATATCAGGACCGCCTCGTCGCGCTCTACGAGTCCCAGCCCGAGTTCGGTGCGCCGCAGTACCGGTTCAACGAGGTCATCTCGTTCGTCAAGCGCGGCCTCGAGGACCTCTCGATCTCGCGGACCACGTTCGACTGGGGCATTCCCGTGCCCGACGCTCCGGGCCATGTCATGTACGTGTGGGTGGACGCACTGACGAACTACCTCACGGGCGTGGGGTTCCCCGACGTCGACTCCGAGGCCTTCGGGAAGTACTGGCCCGCGGACGTGCACGTGATCGGCAAGGACATCTCGCGGTTCCACGCCGTGTACTGGCCCGCGTTCCTCATGAGCGCCGGGCTCGAGGTGCCCAAGCGCGTCATGATCCACGGCTTCCTGCAGAACAACGGCGTCAAGATGTCCAAGTCGCTCGGCAACGTCGTGGCGCCGCGCGACTTCATCGGCCAGTACGGGCTCGACCAGGTGCGCTACTTCCTGCTCCGCGAGGTGCCGTTCGGCGCCGACGGGAGCTACAACCACGAGGCGATCGTGGGCCGCATGAACGCGGATCTCGCGAACAACCTCGGCAACCTTGCCCAGCGCTCGCTCTCGATGGTCGCGAAGAACCTCGACGGCGTCGTGCCCGAGCCGGGGGAGCTCACCGACGCCGACCGGGCGCTGCTCGATGCGGCGGACGGCCTCCTTGACGCCGCGCGGGCGGCGTTCGAGAAGCAGGAGTTCAGCCGGGGCCTCGAGGCGATCTGGGGGGTGCTCGGGGACACGAACGCGTATTTCGCGGAGCAGGCCCCGTGGGTGCTGCGCAAGACCGACCCGGCGCGCATGGCAACCGTCCTCTACGTGACTCTCGAGGTCCTGCGCATCGTGTCCGTCCTCGTGCAGCCGGTCATGCCGACGTCGGCCGGGAAGCTCCTCGATGCCCTCGGCCAGGCCGAGGGCAGTGCGCGCCTCTTCTCCGCCCTCGGCACCCGCCTTGCGCCCGGCACTCGGCTGCCGGCGCCGTCGCCCGTCTTCCCGAAGTACGAGGAGCCGGCCGCCGAGGCCTGACGCGCCGCTGCTGCAGCGCGGGCATGCGTCCGAATATCGAGACTGAGTGCCCAGCATGTGGATGGACGGCTAGGGTTGACGCATGACGCAGACTCTTGACCTCGCAGTGATCCCCGGCGACGGCATCGGCCCTGAAGTGACAGCCGAGGCCCTCAAGGTCCTTCGCAAGGCGCTCGACGGCGAGGACGTCGAGGTCAAGGAGACGCACTACAGCTTGGGCGCGCAGCACTGGCTCACGACGGGGGAGACCCTCCCCGACGATGTCCTCGATGACCTCCGCGGCCGGGACGCTATCCTGTTCGGCGCCGTGGGGGCCGCGCCCGGCGACACCCGCATCCCGTCGGGGCTCATCGAGCGCGAGCTGCTCCTCAAGCTCCGCTTCACCCTCGACCACTGCGTCAACCTCCGTCCGTCGCGCCTCTACGCGGGCGTCGGAAGCCCGCTCGCCGCGCCCGGCGAGATCGATTTCATCGTCGTACGCGAAGGCACCGAGGGCCCGTACGTCGGCAACGGCGGCGCGCTGCGCACCGGCACCCCGCACGAGATCGCGACCGAGGTCTCCGTCAACACGGCCTATGGCGTGGAGCGAGTGGTCCGCGACGCGTTCCGCCGCGCCTCACAGCGCCTGCGCAAGAAGGTCACGCTCGTGCACAAGCACAACGTCCTCGTGCACGCTGGCCACCTGTGGAAGCGCACGGTCGAGGCCGTCGCGGCGGAGTTCCCCGAGGTGGAGCATGACTACCTTCACGTCGACGCGGCCACGATCTTCCTCGTGACCGATCCGGGGCGATTCGACGTCATCGTGACCGACAACCTCTTCGGCGACATCCTCACCGACCTCGCGGGCGCCGTCACGGGCGGCATCGGCCTCGCTGCCTCCGGGAACATCAACCTCGACCGCGCGGCGCCGTCGATGTTCGAGCCGGTCCACGGCTCCGCGCCGGACATCGCGGGCCAGCAGAAGGCCGACCCGACCGCGGCCATTCTCTCGGCCGCGCTCCTGCTCGACCACGTCGGGCAGGGCGACGCGGTGTTCGCCGCGGCTGCCGCGCGGATCGAGGCGGCGGTCAAGGCCGACGTCGAGTTCCGCATCGTCGGCGAACAGCGGACGACGGCGCACATCGGCGATGCGATCGCCGCGCGCCTTTAGCCGCTGGGACACGACCGGGCCCGCCTGATGGCAGGCGTAAGCTGAAGGCACTGACAGCCCGACGGCGCCGGCACTGGAGCTGGCAGCCCTCGGAGAATCTCAGGATGTGGAGGAATCATGACCCAGAACGCCGTCGGCGTTGAATTCACCCAGCGGCTCGCGGAGAACCCGAAGAGCGCTGAGGAGCGTGCGGCCATCCTGGCGAACCCGGGATTCGGCGACTACTTCACGGACCACACCGCCGTCGTCGACTGGACAGTCGATGCCGAGGGCAAGGGCGGCTGGCACAACGCCCGCATTGAGCCGTATGGCCCCATCGCGATGGATCCCGCCGCGGCCGTGCTGCACTACGGCCAGGAGATCTTCGAGGGTCTCAAGGCGTACCGCCACGCGGACGGCTCCGTCTGGACGTTCCGCCCCGAGGCGAACGCGCATCGCTTCAACCGTTCGGCGCAGCGCCTCGCCCTCCCGGAGCTTCCGCCCGAGGTCTTCGTCGAGTCTCTCCGCCAGCTTGTTTCGGTCGACAAGGACTGGGTGCCGAGCGGCGACGGCGAGGCCCTGTACCTGCGGCCGTTCATGATCGCGACCGAGGCGTTCCTCGGCGTGAGGCCCGCGCGCGAGGTCTCGTACCGCGTCATCGCCTCGCCGGCCGGCAACTACTTCGGCGGCGAGCTCAAGCCCGTGTCGATCTGGCTCTCGGAGCACTACGCGCGTGCCGGCCACGGCGGCACGGGCGAGGCCAAGTGCGGCGGCAACTACGCGGCGTCGCTCGCGGCCCAGCTCGAGGCCGAGGCGAACGGCTGCAAGCAGGTGCTCTTCCTCGACCCGACCAACGACAACGCCGTCGAGGAGCTAGGCGGCATGAACATCTTCTTCGTCTTCACGGATGGCCGGCTCGTGACGCCCGCGCTCAACGGCAACATCCTCCACGGTGTCACGCGCGACTCGGTGCTGCAGCTCGCGCAAGACCGCGGCCTCACGGTGGAAGAGCGCAAGATCACGATCGACGAGTGGCGCCAATCGCTCGCGGACGGCTCGCTCGCCGAGGTGTTCGCTTGCGGCACCGCGGCCGTGATCACCCCCATCGGCGAGCTCAAGACGGCCGATGGATCGCTCGCCTCGCCCGCGATCGGCTCCGATTCGGTGGCGATGGCGATCCGCGAGCAGCTCCTCGGCATCCAGACCGGAGCGATCGAGGACCTTCATGGCTGGCTCACTCGGCTCGCGTAGCGGCTGGCGCTGACTGTCTCCATCACAGCGCACGACGGCGCGTCCCCCAGTTCGGGGGGACGCGCCGGATCGTTGATCAGCGCCAGAAATCGGTGAGCCGCCCGGCCAGGGCCCTGCCTTGGCCGTAACCTGCCTGGGCAGCGGCCGGACGCAATGAGGGATCCATCGCGTTGGCGCCGAACAGTGGTTCGGAGCTTCCGTCCGGGAAGATCGTCTCGACGCTGCTGCCGCTTGCCCGCAGCTCATCGACCTGCGCCGCGAGATGCAGGCCCCATTCCAACGGATGCCGCGTTCTGCCGCCGAAGGGCGAAAGGACGAGCACCCGCCCGGATCCGGCTGCCAGATCGGCATTCTCGTTGCGCCGATAGCCGCCGTCGATGTAGCGGTTCTCCCCGATCCTGTAGGCGGGGCCGCTCGAACAGCTCGCCGCGACTGCGTCCACCAGATCGACTCTGCTGTACCGGTCGAACACGACGGGCGCGCCGCTGTGGGCATCGACCGCTGTGATGAGCACCGTTCGCTGG
The DNA here is from genome assembly GCF_034931225.1 of Sinomonas terricola. Classification (NCBI taxonomy): domain Bacteria; kingdom Bacillati; phylum Actinomycetota; class Actinomycetes; order Micrococcales; family Micrococcaceae; genus Sinomonas; species Sinomonas terricola. Next base: position 113,754 of record NZ_JAYGGQ010000015.1, on the reverse strand, counting down.
GGCCAGAGCTGAATGGGCAGCCGTGCAGCGACAGTCGCGCGCCACTGTGCTTGCCTCGAACTGTCCGACGCCGCATCCAAGTCGAGGGCCGCCGCGCCCATTCTGCGGCGCATGTCCTCGGCATCCACAGCCGAGGCGATGATCTTGCTCGTTCTCTCGAGATGTTCCGCCGTCGAGCTCGGACCGCGCCCTCGGCCGGATCCGACCGGACCGGCGAGATGCGGTGGGGCGGCGTCGAGGATGGCTGCGAGCAACTCGGCCGGCGTCGCGCCAGCCACCTGGGCAGCGGCCGTCGAGCCGGCCGATGTCCCGACCATCACGTCGGCGTCGGTCACGTCGAGCCCGGCCTCGAACAGGCCGGCCAGGACGCCGATGAGCCATGCGTTGCCAGTCGATCCGCCGCCACCGAGGACCAAGGCCCGCCCGCCCGCGGCATGCGGGTGATTCGAGGCTTCGTGAGGGTGTGAAGAAGGTGTTGCGTTCATGGGAGTCGCCTTTCGCGATGTGCCTGTCGGGCGCTCCCGGCGACGACTACCTCAGTCGCGCGATCGTGGACTGCGGGGGAGCACCCACTGCGGATACTGCGTTCATGGGTCTCACCTCCTGCTGACGAATCACGATCGTCAGGACGGTACCACATCCGCCATGCGGGTGCACCACGGCGTCATCCGGCGAAGCGCGAGGGGATCGGGCCCGCCTGTGCGCCGCGATAGGGTAGGGGCCATGCGTATCGCCCGGTTTGTCACTGATGCTGCCTCGGATTCGGCCCCCGCGTACGGCGTGGTCCACGGAGAACCAGGGGACGAGCAGATCGCGGTGATCAAGGGCGATCCGTTCTTCCAGGGGATCACGCCGACAGGCCAGACGCATCGCCTCGAGGACGTTCGCCTCGTCGCGCCGATCATTCCCCGGAGCAAGATCGTGGGCATCGGCCGCAACTACGTGGACCACGCGAAGGAGATGGGCAACGAGGTTCCCACCGAGCCGGCCATGTTCCTCGTCGCGAACACCGCCGTCGTGGGCCCGGGCGATCCGGTCGTCCTGCCCGAGTGGACCGAGGAGGTCTCCTACGAGGGCGAGCTGTGCATTGTCATCGGCCGCATCTGCAAGGACGTGCCTGCGGAGAAGGCCGACGACGTGATCTTCGGCTACACGGTCGGCAACGACTTCACGGCACGGGACAAGCAGCGCGCCGACGTCCAATGGGCCCGGGCGAAGTCTTTCGACACCTCGAAGCCGCTCGGACCGTGGATCGAGACCGAGCTCGATTCCGAGGACCTCTCCCTCGTGACGCGGCTCAACGGCGATGTGGTGCAGGACGGCACGACCGCGGACATGGTCTTCGGGGTGCGGGAGCTCGTCGCGGCCGTCTCGCAGGCCTTCACCCTGCTTCCGGGGGACGTCATCATGACTGGCACGCCTGCGGGCGTCGGCCTCGTGAGCGAGGGCGACCGCATCGAGGTCGAGATCGAGGGGATCGGGACGCTCTCGAACCCCGTCGTGCGCCGCTGAGGCGAGGCGGCCGAGAGGCCTCAACCTCACGGGAAGCAGAGCCCCACGGCCTAGAATGGGGTCACTATGACTTCCTCCACCGAATCCGCGCCGCTCGTCGCTGACGTCATCCCCTCCGTTACCCCGGACACGCCCGTGCGCGTGCGCTTCTGCCCGTCGCCGACGGGCACCCCGCACGTCGGCATGGTGCGCACGGCCCTCTTCAACTGGGCCTACGCGCGCCACACGGGCGGCACTTTCGTCTTCCGCATCGAGGACACGGACGCGCAGCGGGACTCGGAGGAGAGCTACGAGCAGATCGTCGAGGCGCTCACGTGGCTCGGCCTCACGTGGGACGAAGGCATCGACGTCGGCGGCCCTCACGAGCCGTACCGGCAGTCGCGGCGACTCGACCTGTACAAGGACGTCGCGGCGAAGCTCAAGGACGCGGGCTTCCTCTACGAGTCGTTCTCGACGCCGGACGAGATCGAGGCCCGCCACCGCGCCGCGGGCCGCGACCCGAAGCTCGGCTACGACAACTCGGACCGCGATCTGACCGCCGAGCAGATCGCGGCGTTCCGCGCCGAGGGCCGCGAGCCCGTCCTGCGCTTCCGCATGCCGGAGGCCGACGTCGTGTTCGACGACCTCATCCGCGGCGAGATCCGCTTCAAGGCCGGAAGCGTGCCGGACTTCGTCGTCGTGCGCGCCGACGGCTCGCCGCTCTACACGCTCGTCAACCCGGTCGATGACGCGGCCATGGGCATCACGCACGTGCTCCGCGGCGAGGACCTGCTTTCCTCGACGCCACGCCAGGTCGCGCTCTACCACGCCCTGCACGCCGTCGGCGTCGCCTCCTACATGCCGCTCTTCGGCCACCTCCCCTACGTCATGGGGGAGGGCAACAAGAAGCTCTCGAAGCGCGACCCGCAGTCCAACCTCTTCCACCACCGCGACCGCGGCTTCATCCCCGAAGGCCTGCTCAACTACCTCGCGCTCCTCGGGTGGTCGCTCTCGGCGGACGAGGACATCTTCACCGTCCAGCAGCTCATCGAGAACTTCGACATCGCGGACGTCCTGCCCAACCCCGCGCGCTTCGACCAGAAGAAGGCCGAGGCCATCAACGGCACCCATGTGCGTCTCCTTGCGGCGGACGACTTCCGTGACCGCCTCGTGCCGTACCTGCGGGCAGCCGGCGTCGTGGGAGAGACCCTGACGCCGCGCGAGGAGCAGATCCTCACCGAGGCGGCGCCCCTTGTCCAGGAGCGCATCACGCTGCTCGGCGAGGCGCCGGGCATGCTCGGCTTCCTCTTCGCCGAGGACTCGGCGATCGAGGTCGACGACGACGCGCGGAAGGGCCTCCCCGACAACCTCGCCGAGGTCGTGGACGCGGCCATTGCGGCGCTCGAGCCGCTCAGGGAGTGGACGGCCGAGGCGATCCAGGATGCCCTGCGTGCCGCGCTCGTCGACGGTCTCGGGATCAAGCCGCGGCTCGCCTTCGGCCCCGTGCGCACGGCGGTCTCGGGCCGGAGGATTTCGCCGCCGCTCTTCGAGTCGATGGTCATCCTCGGCAAGGACTCGTCGCTCGCGCGGCTCAAGGCGTTCCGTGGCTGACCGCTCCGTGGCTGACGCCCCAGCGAAGGCCGTCGGGATGGGCATGATGCCGGGCATGGCCCCGGTTACAGCGACCCCCGTCGCCGGCGTGCTCCTCGACATCGATGAGACGCTCGTGGACCTCGAGTGGGCGATGCACCGCGCACTGCGCGAGGCGACGGCCCCGTACGCATCGCTTTCGGAAGCGGAGTGGGAGGCGTTCTGCGCCGTCTTCACGCGCGGCTCCGACGACATCTACGACCGCTACGTCGCGGGCGAGATCACGTTCGCCGAGCAGCGCGTGCTGCGCGCCGAGCGCTGCCTCGCGGCCGTCGGGACCGCGTTCCCGGACACGGCGGCCGCGGCCTCGTGGCTCGCGGCCTATGAGAAGGCCCAGCCGGGCTACGTCCGCGCGTTCGACGACGTCGTGCCGCTCCTCGACGAGCTCGACGCCGCGGGGGTGGTCTACGGCGCGGTGAGCAACAACGTGCACGACTACCAGCGCGCGAAGCTCGACCACGCCGGGCTCGCGCGGATCCGCGTGCTCGTCGGCATCGACGCCGTGGGCGTCGCCAAGCCAGACCCGGCGATCTTCCGCGAGGGCCTCCGCCTTCTCGGCACCGCGGCCGAGCACACTGTCTACGTCGGCGACAACCCGCACCATGACGTCGTCGGTGCTGCGGGAGCCGGCCTGCGGGGCATCTGGCTCAATCGTGCCGGGCGGGAAGTCCCCGAGGACGCTGCCCACGCGGTCGCCGAGCAGATCGCGAGCCTGCGGGAGCTTCCCGCCCTGATCGGGCTGGTCTAGCCGGGACACTCAGGCCCGGAGGACCGCCGGCCGCATGCGTGCCCTGATGGATTGGATCCCGGGTAGCCCTTGAGCTGTTGGGCTCCGGCCGCGAGGCGGGACGCTCCCGAGGCGAGCTGCGTGCGCCGTCCGCGAGATTGTTCGGCACCGCGCCCGACGCGGTGGGCGCCTCGCATGCGCTGCAGGGCGGGGTTCGGAAAGATAGGCACCGATGTTCAACACCACGGGTCGAGGCGCTTGTGGCGATTTGGCAGGCTGCCCGGCGATCCAGTAAAGTAATAACTCGTGCTGAGGGGCACGGAGGAACTCGGACAGCGGTTCGAGGGTCGCCAAACCCGAATCACGCCTTGGGATATGGTGTAATTGGCAACACTACGGTTTCTGGTACCGTCATTCTAGGTTCGAGTCCTGGTATCCCAGCTCCTGATGTCCGCGAGCGAGTGGCGGCCTGACGGTCAGGTAAAGTACACGGCCCCATCGTATAGCGGCCTAGTACGCCGCCCTCTCACGGCGGTAACGCGGGTTCGAATCCCGCTGGGGTCACGGATGGTCCGCGGTTTTCCGCCGGGCCTCCTTTCAAGCTTCCCTTCGGGGAAGCGCAGTGCGCGGCCCCATCGTATAGCGGCCTAGTACGCCGCCCTCTCACGGCGGTAACGCGGGTTCGAATCCCGCTGGGGTCACTGCAGGAAGAGCGCCCCGATCTTCGGATCGGGGCGCTCTTCCCATTTCCCGCCATGCCCGGGTCGCGGGCTCACCAAGCGACGCCGTCAGCGGTTCACAGCCGTCGACGCAGCCTCCCAGGCGAACCCGTCCGGATCCGTGAAGGCCGCCGCCAGCCCGTTGACCACGAGGCGGTGCGACCCCGTTCCGTCGGGGGAGACTCCTGCATCCTTCGCGAGGGCGCGGCGCCCATAGAGCCCGAGCTTGACTGGCCCGTCTGCCGCGAACTCGACGTAGGTGCGCCCGAAGCTCTTGGCGACGGAGAGGCCCCGCTCGGCGTAGAAGCGCTTGCTGGCCGTGACGTCCGCCGCACCCAGCAAGAGGACGAACTGATCGAATTCGCGGCGGGCCGGGCCCGAGTCCTTCTTGGCCGAGGTCGCGACCTTGAGAATCGTCCCGTCGGGGGCCTGGACGACTCCGCCGTATCCCCAGAACGTCTTGGTGGCCGGCTTGAGGGGCGTCGCGCCGGTGCGCAGGGCGGCGTCGAGGAAGAGGTCCGCGTTGCCGGGCTGCGCCACGACGAGCGAGAGCGTGAACCCCCGGAAGCCGCTCGTGGCGGCCTCCGAGGCCTGTACGTGCAACGGCACGGCCGGGCCGAGGGCCGCGGCGTAGAAGCGTTCGGCGGCCGTCGGGTCGGCTGCCTCGATCGTGACTGATTCGATGATTGCCATAGCCACCACGCTAGCCACGGCCCCTACGCCGCCGCTTCTCGATTCCTGACCAGCTTGATTCCCGATCAGCTTGATTCTTGACCAGCTTCGGTCAGGCGAGCTTGCGCGCGGCCGCCTGGACTTTGAGCATCGTGCGCAGGTTGCGCGTCGTGGTTGTGGCCTTGTATTTGGCCTTGGCCGTGGCCTTCGACATCGGGCTCTCGAGTGTGCCGCCCACGGGCGCGCGCCAGGCTGTGGCGATGGGGGAGAGTCGCGTGTGCTCGGTATCGTCCTGCGCGGCGAGGGTCCACAGCTCGTCGAGGACGGCCGGATCGGAACCGAGCGTCACGTAGGTGTGCGCGTCCTCGTCGTCGTGCGGGTAGGGGCATGCGCCGACGATCGCGTCGACGTCGTCGGCGGTCATGACGATGACCCACGCGTCATAGCCGAACCGCGCCCGCAGCGCTGCCTGAACCGCTTCCTTGAGCTCGCCCGCCGGGAGGTCGGAGCGCATGACGGCGTTGCCGCTCGCGAGGAGGGTTGAGACGCCGGATACGGGAAGTTCGGCGAGGGCGGCCTTGACGTCCGCCATCCGCAGGTTGATCCCACCCACGTTGACCCCGCGGAGGAAGACGGCGTATGCGGTCATGAAATCTCCTCGGGTGCTGGGGTGGGTGTGGGTGGTGGAGTGGGTGCGATTCGACTCAGTCATTGCCCTTGCGCAGGGCTTCCGTGAGGAGTCGGGCGGCGCTGCAGACGACCTCAGCATGCTGACGGCCGGGCTGGCGCGTCAAGCGTTCGATCGGCCCCGAGATCGAGACGGCGGCGATCACGCGGCCGGACGGGCCGCGCACCGGCGCGGAGACCGAGGCGACCCCGGGCTCGCGTTCGCCAAGGGACTGGGCCCAGCCCCGCCGTCGTACGCCTGCGAGCACGGTGGGGGTGAAGCGCGCGTTGTTGAGCCCTTCGAGGAGCCGGTCGTGATCCTCCCAGGCCACGAGGACCTGGGCCGCGGAGCCGGCCTTCATGGTGAGCTGGGTGCCGACGGGGATGGTGTCGCGCAGGCCCACCGGGCGTTCGGCGGAGGCGACGCACACGCGCGAATCGCCCTGGCGGCGGAAGATCTGGGCGCTCTCGCCCGTCGCGTCGCGGAGCTGGACGAGGATCGGGCCCGCAGCGGCGATGAGGCGGTCCTCCCCGGCGGCGGAAGCGAGTTCGACGAGGCGGGAGCCCAGCACGAAGCGCCCCTGGATGTCGCGCGCCACGAGGCGGTGATGGACGAGGGCGAGGGCCAGCCGATGAACGGTCGGGCGCGCGAGGCCGGTTGCGGCGACGAGCTGGGCGAGGGTGGTCGGTCCGGCCTCGAGCGCATCGAGCACCATCGCGGCCTTGTCGATCACGCCGACGCCACTAGAATTGTCCATAGGTTGATATTGCCGTCTCAATATCTGAGATGCAAGTCGGCAGAGTAGCCCACCATGCGGACTCCCTGCTGGACTGTGAGAGGCGCCGATCGCGCCGTACAAGAACGAAGGGAGCTGGCCATGGGACGCACTCTGGCCGAGAAGGTCTGGGACGCGCATGTCGTGCGCAAGGGCGAAGCGGGCCAGCCGGACCTCCTCTACATCGACCTGCACCTCGTCCACGAGGTGACCTCCCCGCAGGCCTTCGAGGGCCTCCGCCTCGCCGGCCGCCAGCTGCGCCGCCCGGACCTCACGATCGCGACGGAGGACCACAACACCCCGACGCTCGACATCGACAAGCCGATCGCCGATCCGACGAGCCGCACCCAGATCGAGACGCTGCGCGCCAACTGCAAGGAGTTCGGCGTCCGCCTGCACTCGCTCGGGGACCGCGAGCAGGGCATTGTGCACGTCGTCGGCCCCCAGCTCGGTCTGACCCAGCCGGGGCTGACGATCGTGTGCGGCGATTCGCACACGTCGACCCACGGTGCGTTCGGTGCTCTCGCGATGGGCATCGGCACGTCCGAGGTCGAGCACGTCATGGCGACCCAGACGCTCTCCCTCAAGCCGTTCAAGACGATGGCCATCACCGTGGAGGGGACACTCAAGCCCGGCGTGAGCTCGAAGGACATCATCCTCGCCGTCATCGCCAAGATCGGCACGGGCGGCGGGCAGGGCTACGTCCTCGAGTACCGCGGCTCCGCGATCCGCGCCCTCTCGATGGAGGCGCGCATGACCATCTGCAACATGTCGATCGAGGCCGGCGCCCGCGCCGGCATGGTCGCCCCCGACGAGACGACCTACGCGTTCATGAAGGGCCGCCCGCACGCGCCCCAGGGCGCGGACTGGGACGCAGCTGTCGAGTACTGGAACACGCTCCACACCGACGACGACGCCGTGTTCGACGCCGAAGTGTTCCTCGACGCCGACGAGCTCGAGCCGTTCGTCACGTGGGGCACCAACCCCGGTCAGGGTGTCTCGCTCTCGCAGGCGGTGCCCGACCCTGACTCGTTCGCAGACGAGAACGCGAAGGCGGCTGCCCGCCGGGCCCTGACCTACATGGACCTCGAAGCCGGCACCCCCATGAAGGACATCAGGGTCGACACCGTGTTCCTCGGCTCGTGCACGAACTCGCGGCTCGAGGACCTCCGCGCCGCCGCGGACATCATCCGCGGTCGCGAGAAGGACCCGAACGTGCGCATGCTCGTCGTCCCCGGCTCAGCTCGCGTGCGTCTCGAGGCCGAGGCCGAGGGCCTCGACAAGGTCTTCACGGAGTTCGGCGCCGAATGGCGGTTCGCGGGCTGCTCGATGTGCCTCGGCATGAACCCCGACCAGCTTGCCCCGGGCGAGCGGTGCGCCTCGACGTCGAATCGCAACTTCGAAGGGCGCCAGGGCAAGGGTGGCCGCACCCACCTCGTCTCACCCGTCGTCGCCGCCGCGACGGCCGTCCGCGGCACGCTCTCGTCGCCGTCGGACCTCGATCCGCTGCCCGCCGCCGACGCCGCCGCGAGCAGCGCCGCCTGACCTGCCGGGCCCGCCCGAGCCGAGAATCTACGGAGACACACACCATGGAGAAGTTCACCTCCCACACCGGCATCGGCGTCCCGCTGCGCCAGAGCAACGTCGACACCGACCAGATCATCCCCGCCGTGTTCCTCAAGCGGATCACGCGCACCGGATTCGAGGACGCCCTCTTCGCGAGCTGGCGCAAGGACGAGTCCTTCATCCTCAACCAGGAGCCGTTCAGCCGCGGCTCGGTCCTCGTCGCCGGGCCGGACTTCGGGACCGGCTCGTCCCGCGAGCACGCCGTGTGGGCGCTCAAGGACTACGGCTTCCGGGCCGTCATCTCGTCCCGCTTCGCGGACATCTTCCGCGGAAACTCGGGCAAGCAGGGGCTCGTCGCCGCCGTGGTCGCGCAGGATGACGTCGAGCTGATCTGGAAGGAGCTCGAGAACAACCCGGGCACCCAGATCACGGTGGACCTCGCGGCCAAGATGGTCACGTGCGGGAACATCGTCGCGCCGTTCGAGATCGACGACTACACGCGGTGGCGCCTGCTCGAGGGCCTCGACGACATCGGCCTCACGCTCCAGCACGAGGACGACATCGCGGCGTATGAGGCTTCGCGGCCCTCTTTCAAGCCCACCACCCTCCCGGCGAAGTCCTGAGCGCGAGGTCCTGAGCGACAGCGTGCCGCCCGCCGTCGCGGGCGGCACGCGACGTGCTGCCTTCTTCCTCGCTTCTTGTTTGTTTCGCCGCTCCGCGGGGGAGCTTCTATGCTTAGCAGGGTCCGAGGCCGGGCTGTTGGGGGACAGGCGAGCAGTAGAGGAAGCAACCATATGAGCAGTGTCCTGACCATCCGCGGCGGCGTGCCGCTCTCGGGACGGGTCGCCGTCCGGGGGGCCAAGAATCTCGTGCCGAAGGCCATGGTCGCGGCTCTGCTCGGCGACGAGCCGTCCGTGCTCCGGAGCGTTCCGGAGATCAAGGACGTCGAGGTCGTCACGAGCCTGCTCTCCCTGCATGGGGTCGACATCGCACGGGACCCCGCGACGGGGGACCTCACGCTCGATCCGGCCAACGCGCGCACGGCCCATTCAGCGGACATCGACGCGCACGCAGGTGATTCGCGCATCCCGATCCTGTTCTGCGGGCCCCTCATCCACGCGATCGGCGAGGCCTTCATCCCGGATCTCGGGGGCTGCCGCATCGGCGATCGGCCCATCGACTACCACCTGAACGTCCTCCGCCAGTTCGGCGCCGTCGTCGACAAGGGCTCGGTGGGCATTCGCATCACGGCGCCGAAGGGCCTTCAGGGCGCCAAGATCTCGCTCCCGTACCCGAGCGTCGGCGCGACCGAGCAGGTGCTCCTCAGCGCGGTCAAGGCCGAAGGCATCACCGAGCTCACGGGTGCCGCGACGGAGCCCGAGATCGTCGACCTCATCGCGGTCCTGCAGAAGATGGGCGCGCTCATCTCCATCCAGTCGGATCGGACGATCCGCATCGAGGGCGTCCCGTCGCTCGGCGGCTACGACCACACGGCCCTTCCCGACCGCAACGAGGCGGCGTCCTGGGCCTCCGCCGCGCTCGTCACGAAGGGCGACATCTTCGTCGAGGGCGCGCTCCAGCGGGACATGATGACGTTCCTCAACACGTTCCGGAAGCTCGGCGGCGGGATTGACATCCGCGACAACGGGATCCGGTTCTACCACAAGGGCGGGAAGCTCTCGCCTCTCGTCGTCGAGACCAACGTGCACCCCGGCTTCATGACGGACTGGCAGCAGCCGCTCGTCGTCGCGCTCACGCAGGCGGAGGGCGTCTCGATCGTCCACGAGACCGTATATGAGAACCGTTTCGGCTTCACCGAGGCGCTCCGCCGCATGGGGGCGACAATCCAGGTCTACCGCGAGTGCCTGGGCAGCGTCCCGTGCCGCTTCGGCCAGCGGAACTTCCTCCACTCGGCCGTCATCTCGGGCCCGAGCGAACTGCACGGAGCCGACTTCGACGTCCCCGACCTGCGGGGCGGCTTCAGCCACATCATCGCCGCGCTCGCCGCGGAGGGCACGTCCCGGGCGACGGGCGTCGACGTCATCAAGCGCGGCTATGAGCGGTTCACGGAGAAGCTCGGCGGCCTCGGGGCCGATTTCGACCACGAGGAGGAGGCCGCGTGACTGGTTCCTCGAAGGCTCGGGCGAGCGAGTCCGCGGGCGAGCGCGTGGCCTTCGCGCTGGCCGCCGGCGTGGTGCGGCCCACGATGAACGCGCTTCTCGGCAAGACGTGGCTCGGCGCCGAGCGGCTCCAGAATCTTCCCGGCAGCGGGGGCTTCATCGCGTGCCCGAACCACTGCACCGAGATCGATCCGCTCGTCGTCGGGCACATGCTCTACAACCTCGGGCGCCCGCCGCACTTCCTCGCGAAGGCCGGCCTCTTCAAGCCGCCCGTGCTCGGCCCGATCATGCGGCACACGAAGCAGATCCCCGTGGACCGCAGCGGCACGGGCGCCGGGCAGTCCCTCGAGGTCGCGCGTGAGGTGCTCGACGAGGGCGGGGCCATCCTCATCTATCCCGAGGGCACGCTCACTCGGGATCCCGCGCTCTGGCCCATGAAGGGCCATACGGGCGCCGCGCGGCTCGCGCTCAAGACGGGCGCGCCCGTCGTCCCGATCGCGCATTGGGGTGCGCAGGAGCTCTTCCCGCGCTACGCCAAGCGGCTCTACGTGTGGCCGCGCAAGCGCGTCCGCGTGCTCATCGGGGATCCCGTGGATCTGAGCGAGTTCGAGGGGCGCCCGCTGGACAAGGCGACGCTCGTCGCCGCGACCGAGAAGATCATGGCGGCCATCACGGCTCTCCTCGCCGAACTGCGGGGCGAGGAGCCGCCGGCTGAGCGCTGGGATCCATCGGCGCACCAGCAGAGCAAACACGGTCGGGATGTCGAGCGCGGCGCGAAAGGCCCGGCGAACGACGGCGGAGTCCCGGCGTGAGCGCAGACCTCACCGGCGTGGGACACGCCCAGGCGGAAGACGCCGTGCGCGACGCCGTTGGCCCCGCGAGCGTGCCGAGCGACATCACGTCGGTCGCCGTCTTCGGCGCCGGGAGCTGGGGGACGACTTTTGCCAAGGTCCTCGCGGACGCGGCTGAATCGCACGGCATCGAGCGCAGCATCCGGGTGTGGGGGCGCAACCCCGAGACCATTGCGGACATCAACCGCCACCGCAACGGCCGCTATCTCGGCGAGATCGAACTGCCCGGAGCGATCACGGCCACGACGGATCCCGCCGTCGCCCTCGCGGGGGCGCAGCTCGTCGTCTTCGCGGTCCCCGCGCAGTCCCTCCGCGAGCAGCTTGAGAGATGGCGGGGCCTCATCCCGCGAGACGCCGCCGTCGTGTCCCTCATGAAGGGCCTCGAGGTCGGCACCGATCTGCGGATGAGCGAGGTCATCGCCGAGGTCACGGGGGTGCCGCCGGAGCGCATCGCCGTCCTGTCGGGCCCGAACCTCGCGATGGAGATCGCGCGCAGGGAGCCGACTGCGTCCGTCATCGCGTGCGCCGACGAGGCGCTCGCTCAGCAGATCGCCCGGGCCTCGACCGCGCCCTATTTCCGCCCGTACACGTCCACCGACGTCGTGGGGGCCGAGATCGGCGGCATCGTCAAGAACGTCATCGCCCTGTGTGTCGGGATCTGCGACGGCAAGGGCATGGGGGACAACACGAAGGCCTCCGTCATCACCCGCGGTCTCGCGGAGACAACGCGCCTCGCCGTCGCCCTCGGCGCGGACCCCCAGACCCTCGCGGGCCTCGCAGGCCTCGGCGACCTCGTGGCGACCTGCGCGTCGAAGCTCTCCCGCAACCACACCGCCGGAACCCTCCTCGGGCAGGGCCTGAGCGTCGAGGAAGTGGGGGCCCGCATGACCCAGATCGCCGAGGGCATCAAGTCCGCGCCCGCGGTCCGTGATCTCGCGCGCCGCGTCGGCGTCGACATGCCCATCACCGAGGCCGTCGTCGGCGTGCTCGCAGGCCGCATCGGCATTGACCAGCTTCAAACAGCCCTGCTCGCGCGGGAGCTCAAGTCGGAAGGCGAATAGCGTGTCCCAGCCTGCAACTCCCGAGCCGATCCCTGTGACGCCCGCGGACGCGGGGCGCAAGATCCGCGTCGCGCTCCTCTTCGGCGGCCGCTCGAGCGAGCATGCCGTGAGCTGCGTGACGGCGGCGGGCGTCATGAACGCGATCGATCCCGACAAGTACGAGGTCCTTCCCATTGGCATATCCAAGGACGGCCAGTGGGTCCTCTCGAACGGCGACTGGCAGCAGTGGGCCCTCAACGCGGGGGAGATGCCCGAGGTCCGTCCCGGGAGCGAGACCGTGCGGCTCACGAGCAGCCCCGGCCGCGCGGGCCTCGTCGTCACGAAGCCCAACGAGGTCCCGCGCGAGCTGGGAGAGGTCGACGTCGTCTTCCCGCTCCTGCACGGCGCGTTCGGCGAGGACGGCACGGTCCAGGGCCTGCTCGAGCTCGCCGACGTCCGGTACGTCGGCGCGGGCGTCCTCGCGTCCGCCGTCGGCATGGACAAGCACTTCATGAAGATCGCGTTCGAGGCCGCGGGCCTCGCCGTCGGGCCTTACGTTGCGGTGACCGACAAGGAATGGCGCCGCGACCAGCAGTCGGTGCGTGACGCCGTCGCGCGCCTCGGCTACCCGGTCTTCGTCAAGCCCTGCCGCGCGGGCTCCTCGGTCGGGATCACGCGCGTCGAGCGTCCCGAGGACCTCGACGCCGCCGTCGCCGAGGCGCGCCGGCACGACCTCAGGATCGTCATCGAGGCCTCGATCGCCGGCCGCGAGATCGAGTGCGGCGTGCTCGAAGGCCGCGGGTCAGGGGCCCCGCGCACGTCCCTCCCCGGCGAAATCGTCGTCCAGGGCGCCGAGCACGCGTTCTATGACTTCGAGGCCAAGTACGTCGAGGACGACGCCGCCGCGCTCAGCTGCCCAGCGGACCTTCCCGAGGACGTGATCGCGCGCGTGCGCGAGCAGGCCGCCCGTGCGTTCGACGCCGTGTCCGCCGAGGGGCTCTCCCGTGTCGACTTCTTCTACACGCCGGACGGCGAGCTGGTGATCAACGAGATCAACACGATGCCGGGCTTCACGCCCATCAGCATGTACCCGCAGATGTGGGCGGCGAGCGGGCTCTCGTACCACGACCTCATCGACGAGCTCATCCAGCTCGCGCTCGAGCGGCCGACCGGCCTGCGCTGACCCGCTTCCCGGGCCTCGGCCGGGCGCGGGCGGTCAGCCGTTCGGGAGCTGGGCGACCTCGGCCTGGCCCACGCATTTCGCGGTCTGCGGGACCTTCGAGACGGCCCCCGAAAGCGTCGCGAGGACGGTGGCCGAGCTGATCTTCGACGAGTCGAGGAGCAGCTCGGTCGCGGGCTTCCGCCCGAAGGTCGTGAGGATGTAGGTGCCGTTCTCCGCGCCCGTGCCCCCGGCAGGCGCGGAGGCCGAGGCGCTGGGCTGGCCCGAGGCGCTGGGGCGCGGCGACGGCGCCGTCGAGGGCGTCGACGCGTCCCGGATGACCCAGTCGACGCCGTTGACGGTCACGCAGCGGTCGGTCGTCGGCCCGGGGGTCGGCACGCCGCACCGAAGGACGACGGCGGCCGGGTCCCCCCACGCGGCCGTGGCCTGGCTCGTCGTCTTGCGGAGAGCCGCGGTGCCGAGCGAGTCGGGGAGGGCGATCATCTCGGGGGCGCACGCCGGATTGGCGGCGTCGGGCGCCGGATCGACCGCGACGGGAGCGCTGCATGCCGCAAGCGACGCGGCGAGGGCAGCGGCGGAACCGACGGCCGAGGCGCGCAGGAACACGGCGGCGCGGGGCATGCTGATCCTTCGGGACACGTACGGGGGTCCTCTCCAGCCTACTAGGCTGGTGGCGTGCGCACGTCCCCCCTGCCCCTGACCGTCGGAGAGCTGAGCGAGGGCGAACTCCTCGACCGGATCCTCCCGCGGCTCGCGGGGGGTGCCGCGGCGCTGCTCGGCCCGGGCGACGACGCCGCCGTCCTCGCCGCCCCCGACGGCCGGGTCGTCGTCTCGACGGACACACAGACGCAGGACGCCGACTTCCGCCTCGTCTGGCCGAACGGGTATCGGCACACGGGATTCGACGTCGGGTGGAAGGCCGCGGCCCAGAACCTGAGCGACATCAACGCGATGGGCGCCGTCGCGACGGGCATCGTCGTGAGCCTCACGCTCCCGCCCGCGACGCCCGTCGGGTGGGTCGAGGATCTCGCGGATGGGCTCGCGGCGGGCGTGCGCGGGCTCGGCGCGACGCGCTGCGCCCTCGCGGGCGGCGATCTCGGCCGCGGAGGCGAGCTCTCAATCACGGCCACTGTGCTCGGGAGCCTCGACGGGCGCAGCCCCGTGCTGCGCAGCGGAGCGCACCCCGGGGACGTGCTCGCCGTCGCCGGTTCGCTCGGACACGCGGCAGCGGGGCTCGCGCTCCTCGACGAGGGACCAGCCTACGAAACGCTCGACGGCGCGCTCCGCGGGCTCGTCGAGCTCCAGTGCCGGCCAGTCCCGCCCCTCAACGCCGGCCCGGCCGCGGCGCTCGCCGGCGCGACCGCGCTCATGGACCTCTCGGACGGGCTCGAGCGGGACTCGCTGCGCCTCGCCCAGGCGAGCCGAGTACGTCTCGACTTCGACCTGGACGCGCTCCGAGCACGGGCCGAGCCCCTGCGTTCCGCGGCCGCCCTCCTCGGCGCCGACCCGCTCGCGTGGGTGCTCGGCGGCGGAGAGGACCACGGCCTGCTCGCGGCCTTCCCCGCCGACGCACAGCTTCCGCACGGCTTCGCTGCGATAGGCTCGGTTTTGCCTGCCGACGGCGGGACGCCCGGCGTGTTCGTGGGAGGGCACCCGGCGGCCTCGAGGGGATGGGACCACTTTGCCTGGTAGCAACGCCGCGAAGACGGCGTCCAACGCTGCGGCCATGCGCCGTTGGCTCGGCATGGCGGAGACCGTGCTGGCCAACCACAGCGACCGGCTCAACGCGATCAACATCTTTCCCGTGCCCGACGGCGACACCGGCACGAACCTCTACCTCACGGCGCGCGCCGCGGCCGAGGCGGCGCAGGAATGCGACAGCTCCGATCTCGGGGCCGTCATCGGCGCCGCAGGGCACGCGGCCATGGAGGAGGCGCGCGGCAACTCCGGCACCCTGTTCGCCGTCTTCCTCGATGCGTTCTCCGTTCCGCTTGCCGGCCAGTCCCGGCTCAGCGGGCCCCTCCTCGCCGAAGCCCTCCACCGGAGCCAGATCCGGGCATGGTCCGCGCTGAGCGAGCCCGTCGAGGGGACGATGCTCTCGGTCCTCGCCGCGGCCGCCGACGCCGCGGCCGGCGCGAGTTCGGGGCCCGACGGGCAGCACGAGGCGAGCCACAGCAACGCGGCGCTCGCGCAGACCCTCGACGCGGTCGTCGAAGCCGCTCTCGCCGCCGTCGTCAGCACGGAAGGGCAGCTGGCGATGCTGCACGAAGCGCGGGTCGTCGACGCCGGGGCCGTGGGGCTCCTGCTCGTCCTCGGCGCCCTCCGCTCGGCCGTGCTCGGCGTCGGCCTCACCGACCAGCTCCTCGACCAGCTTCACGGCTACCGCGTCGAGGATCCGCACATCCACGAGACCCAGCCCCCCGCGGAGGGCGTTGAGCTCATGTGCACGATCACGCTGAGCCCCCTCGATGCGGCTGGCCTGCGGCATCGGCTCGACGAGCTCGGCGACTCCGTGATCATGAGCCCGCTCGGCCCGCTCGACGAGGACTCGGGTTGCGTCCGGTGGCGGGTCCACGTCCACGTGCGGGACCCCGAGACGGTGCTCGCCGAGATCAAGCGTCGGGGCGAGCCCGAACGCGTCTCGTTCACCGAGCTCCATTCCGACCATGCGAGCTGACCGCACCACGCGACTCGATCGGCTCATCGGTGCGAAGGGCGCGAAGAAGTTCGCGGATCAGCTCGGCCTCGCGACGGCGGGCGACCTCCTCGGCTACTTTCCCCGGCGCTACATGGCGCGGGGCGAGCTCACGCCGATCCAGGAGCTCCCGTTCGACGAGGACGTGACGCTCGTCGCACAGGTCGTCTCGTCGTCGAACCGGCGCATGGCCACGCGCAAGGGGAGCATCACGGAGGTTCTCGTGAGCGACCGCCCGGGCCAGACGAATGGTCCCAGCACGCTCTCGCTCACGTTCTTCAATGGCTTCAAGGCCTCGAAGCAGCTCACGCGCGGCGTCGTCGCGATGTTCTCGGGCCGTGTGAGCGTCTACCGCGGCCGCCTCCAGCTCACGAACCCGATCTACGACCTCCTCGATCCCGAGGATCTCGATCCCGAGGCCGCCGCCCGGCTCGCGGGGTGCCCCATTCCCGTGTATCCGGCCACGGCGTCCGTGCCGAGCTGGACGATCGCGAAGGCCGTCGGGACGCTCCTCGGGCAGATCGACCTCGCGTCGCTCCCCGAGGCCCTTCCCGCGCCGCTCCGCGAGAAGTACCGCCTCCCGCCCGTCGCCGACGCGTACCGCATGATCCACGAGCCCGAGTCCGACGCCGCGTGGCGCTCGGCGCAGCGGCGGTTCCGGTTCGAGGAGGCGCTCGTGCTCCAGACCGCGCTCGCGCGCCGACGCGCCCAGCACGCCGCGCTTCCGTCCCGGCCGAGCCCCGCGCGGCGCGGCGGGCTGCTGGACGCGTTCGACCGCGGCCTTCCCTTCGAGCTCACGGCCGGGCAGCGCGAAGTCGGCGATCTGCTCGCCCGCGAGCTCGCGGCGAGCCACCCGATGAACCGCCTCCTCCAGGGCGAGGTCGGCTCGGGCAAGACGGTCGTCGCCCTCCGCGCGATGCTCCAGGTGGTGGACGACGGCGGCCAGGCGGCGCTGCTTGCCCCGACCGAGGTGCTCGCTGCCCAGCACTACGCGTCGATCCGCGCGACGCTCGGCCCCCTCGTGCGGGACGGGCTGCTCGGCGGCGCCGATGATCTCGGCGTCGAGGTCGCGCTCCTGACCGGATCACAGTCGGCGGGGGAGAAGAAGCGCAGCCTCCTCGCCGCTGCGAGCGGGCAGGCCGGCATCGTCGTCGGGACCCACGCGCTCCTCTCGGAGAACGTCCAGTTCGCGGACCTCGGCCTCGTCGTCGTCGACGAACAGCACCGCTTCGGCGTCGAACAGCGCGACGCCCTGCGAGCAAAGAGCCTCGCGACGCCCCATCTGCTCGTCATGACCGCCACGCCGATCCCGCGCACGGTCGCGATGACCGTGTTCGGCGACCTCGAGACGTCCGTCCTGCGCGAGCTTCCGCGGGGACGCTCGCCGATCGCGACCCACACGGTGGGGCTCGTCGAGAACCCGTCGTGGGAACGCCGGGTCTGGCAGCGCGCGCGTGAAGAGGTCGACGCCGGTCGGCAGGTCTACGTCGTGTGCCCCACGATCGGCGCGGGAGCCGGGGATGAGGGCGATCTCGAAGCGCTCGACGCTGCGACGTGGGGCGGCACGGCCCTCGCGGCTCCCGAGCAGCAGGCCGTCTCGGTCGCGGACATCACCGCACAGCTCGAAGCCGAGCCCGCGCTCGAGGGCGTGGCCATCGGCGTGCTCCATGGGCGGCTCGACGCCGACGCGAAGACCGCCGCGATGCGGGCCTTCGCGACGGGGCAGACAGGAGTGCTTGTCGCGACGACCGTCGTCGAGGTCGGGGTCGACGTCCCGAACGCGACCCTCATGGTGATCCTCGACGCAGACCGCTTCGGCATCGCCCAGCTGCACCAGCTCCGCGGGCGCGTCGGCCGCGGCGGCCACCCGGGCACGTGCCTCCTCGTGACCCGGCTCGAGCCCGGGCATCCGAGCCGCGAGCGCCTCGCGGCGGTGGCCGCAAGCACCGACGGGTTCGAGCTGGCCCAGAAGGACCTCGAGTTCCGCCGCGAGGGGGACATCCTGGGTGCGAGCCAGTCGGGCCGGCGCTCGACTCTCCGGCTCCTGCGCGTGCTCCGTGACGCCGAAGTCATCGCGAGCGCGCGGGAGGACGCGATCGAGATCGTGGCCGACGATCCCGACCTCGAGCGGCATCCTGCGCTCGCCTCCGCGATCGAGGACTATCTCGACCCTGAGAGGGAGGTGTTCCTCGAACGTGGCTGATCGGACGGGGCATGGCATGCGGGGGACCACGCGGAGAGGGGCAGCATGAGCAGGATCATTTCGGGGATCGCGGGCGGCGTGCCGCTCGTGGCCGTCCCCGGCTCTGCCACGCGGCCGACGACGGACCGCGTCAAGGAGGCGCTCTTCTCGAGGCTTGACTCGCTGGGCATGCTGAGCCGTGCGCGCGTGCTCGACCTCTACGCGGGCTCAGGGGCGCTCGGGGTCGAGGCCGCGAGCCGCGGGGCCTCGACAGTTGAGCTCGTCGAGTCCGAGGCGAAGGCGGCGCACGTGTGCGAGCGGAACGCCCGCACGATCAACGATGCCCTCAACCGCAGGGCCGTGACCGTGCGCCGGGCCAAAGTGAGCGCGTTCCTCGAGCGCGTTCCTCCTGGGGAGCACTGGGACCTTGTCCTCATGGACCCGCCGTACCCGCTCAGCGAGGAGCAGCTCGCCTCGGTGCTCGCCGCGGTTGCGCCGCGTCTCGCGCCGGACGCCCTCGTCGTCGTCGAACGCTCTGCGCGTTCGCCCGAGCCCGCGTGGCCGGCGGCCCTCGCCCACTTCGCCGACCGGAAATACGGCGAGACGCACTTGTGGTTCGCCGAGTTAGCTCCCGCCCGTGCCCCCGGCGAGGCCGTCCAGATCGACACCGCGCCGGAGGGCGGTGGGGTGTGGGCCGGCCGCGGCGAGGGCTTCTGACCAGCCGTCGGGCCAAGGGGCGCTGAGGCCGACCGCGACAATGTTCCCCGGGTACCGCGCCTCGAACATCTCCGGTTCGCTCAGGGCCGCGACCTCGCGGAAGACCGTGCGCATCGCGGCGAGCTGGGACCGGACAAGCGTGAGCGGCGGATCGTCGCCGATGTTCACGAGCATGGCCCCGCGTGGGGAGAGGAGGGCCGCGCACTCGGCGTAGAAGTCCCGATGCGCAATGTGCGCGGGTGCTTCGGGGCCCGAGAAGACGTCGAGGACGACGGCGTCGAACCGGGGCTCTCCGCTGAATGCGGGCAGCTCGCCGCGCGCGTCGCCGATGCGCACCGCGAGCTGGGTGCCGATGGGAAGCGGCAGCCGTTCGAGTACGAAGCCGAGGAGCTCGCGTTCGAGCTCGACGGCGGCCTGGCGCGATCCGGGGCGCGTCGCCTCGACATACCGCACGAGCGTGAGAGCGCCTGCCCCGAGATGGAGCACGCGCAGCGGAGCGCCGGGAGGGGCCAGAAGGTCGAGGACGTTGGCCATGCGCCGGAGGTACGCGTAGAACACGTGATCGGGCCGGGCCAGGTCGACGTGGGACTGCTCCGCGCCGCCGATCGAAAGGACGAATGCGCCGTCGATGAGCGGGTCCGGCGCGATCTCGGCGTGGGTTCCCGCCCCCGCGAGGTAGCGCGACGCGCTCGCCCTCGTGCCGCCGTCGCCCGCGGCCCCCGTGCGGAGGGGGCTCACACGAGCCCGCCGAGCCGCGCGAGCCTGCCCGCGGCCTCCTCGAGCACGTCCTCGCGCTTGCAGAACGCGAAGCGCAGGAGGGACCGGGTCCGCTTCGCGCCCTCGTCGTGGCAGAACACGGAGACCGGGATCGCGGCCACGCCCACGAGCTCGGGGAGCCGGCGCGCGAGGTCGAGGGCGTCGTCGAAGCCGAGCGCGGCGGTGTCCGTCGTGATGAAGTACGTTCCGTCGGGCACGTAGACCGTGAGTCCCGCCGCGCGCAGGCCGTCGGCGAGGATGTCGCGCTTGTGCCGAAGGGTCGAGGCCGCGCCGGCGAAGAACGCGTCGGGCAGGCCGAGGCCGAGCGCGACAGCCGTCTGGAACGGCGTCCCCGAGCTATACGTCGTGAACTGCTTGACCGTCCTCACCCGCGCGACGAGCTCCTCGGGCCCCGACACCCAGCCGACCTTCCAGCCTGTGAACGAAAACGTCTTGCCGGCCGAGGAGATCGTGAGGGTCCGCTCGGCGGCGGCCGGAATCGTCGCGATCGGTACGTGCGGCTCGCCGAACACGAGGTGCTCGTAGACCTCGTCGGAGACGATGATCGCATCGTGACGCGCCGCGAGGCGCACGATCTGCTCGAGGACGTCGCGGCCGAAGACCGCACCCGTCGGATTGTGGGGGTTGTTGAGGACGACGATGCGCGTCGCTGGGCTGAAGGCGGCCTCGAGCTCTGCGGGGTCGGGCTGGAAGTGCGGGGCGTGCAGCGGGACCGTGACATGGTTGGCGCCCGCGAGCCCGATCATCGCCCCGTAGGAGTCGTAGAACGGCTCGAACGTGAGGACGTCGTCGCCCGGCTCGGCGAAGGCCAGGATCGCCGCGGCAATCGCCTCGGTGGCGCCCGTCGTGACGAGGACCTCGGTCTCGGGGTCCGGCTCGAGCCCGTAGAACCGACTCTGGTGCGCCGCGATCGCAGTCCGCAGGATCGGGAGCCCCTTGCCCGGCGCATACTGGTTCGAGCCCTCGGAGATCGCGCGCCGCGCGGCCTCCTTCATCTCCTCGGGGCCGTCCTCGTCGGGAAAGCCCTGGCCGAGGTTGATCGCGCCGCGGCTCACCGCGAGTCCCGTCATCTCCTCGAAGATCGTCACGCCGAGGCGCCCGTCCGCGCCCAAGAGGTTCGCGCCCGCCGCCGTGCGCTGCCAGGGGGAAGTCATTCGCCCATGCTATCCAGCTGTCAGGCCGCGCCGTTGCAGTATGTTGGCAGCATGAGACGCGCCGTCTGCCCAGGCTCCTTCGACCCGATCCACAACGGCCACCTCGAAGTCATCGCCCGTGCCGCGAATCAGTTCGACGAGGTGGTCGTGGCCGTCTCGACCAACTATGCCAAGAGGTATCGCTTCAGCATCGATGAGCGCATCGAGATGGCCCGACGCACGCTCGGAGCGATCAGCGGGATCATCGTCGAGCCGATGGGCGAGGGGCTCTTGGCCGAATACTGCCGCCAGCGCGGCGCATCGGCGATCGTCAAGGGGCTCCGCTCGTCCTCGGATTTCGACTACGAGCTGCCGATGGCCATCATGAACCGCCAGCTGACCGGGGTCGAGACCGTGTTCCTTCCGGCCGAGGCCCACTACGTCCACTTGTCCTCGACGCTCATCAAGGAGGTCCACGACCTCGGGGGAGACGTCTCCGAATTCGTGCCACGTTCGGTACTCGCGAGGCTCGACGCGACCACGCCGCGTCGCTCGCCGTAGCCGGTCCGGTGCGCGCGACGCGGGGCGCGCCGGGTTTGGGACTCCGCGCGCCACAGGCTAGGATTGTTTGTCGGTCTATGTTCTACAGGAGTTCTCATTAAGCGCGAAGGACGTTCGCCCTTGGCTATTGACGTCAAGGACCTCGGGCGCAGCCCGGGCACGATGCGGACACTGAAGGAGCATGTGCCCGCACCGAGTGATCTCGGTGTGGCGCTCATCGGCGTCAGAGAGGGGTCCCCCGTGGACCTCGATCTGAGGCTCGAGGCGGTCCACGAGGGGATCCTGGTATCGGGATCCGCACGCGTCGACGTGGTCGGCGAGTGCGGGCGGTGCCTGGATCCCATCGAGTACGGCCTCGAGGTCGATGTGCAAGAGCTTTTCTCCTACGAGGGCGCGGAGCCCTTGGAGGGAGAAGACGATGAAGAGCAACGTCGAGTCGAGCACGATTCCATCGATCTTGAGCCGGTGTTGCGGGACGCAGTAGTGACCATGCTGCCGTTCCAGCCGGTGTGCCGGGAGGACTGCCCGGGGCTCTGCCCCGAATGCGGCATCCGCCTGGCAGACGAGCCTGGCCACCATCACGAGGTCCTGGACCCGCGGTGGTCGGCTCTGGCCGAGCTGATCAGGCCCGACCGGCACAGCGATGAATAAGTGTTGGCCCTAAGAGAGAAATGAGTTAGCCGTGGCAGTTCCCAAGCGGAAGATGTCCCGCTCGAACACCCGCGCCCGCCGCTCCCAGTGGAAGGCGACTGCACCCAACCTGATCAAGACCGTCGAGAACGGTCGAGTGACGTACAGCCTCCCGCACCAGGCCAAGGTTGTCACCGACTCTGCCGGCACCGAGCTCTTCCTTGAGTACAAGGGCCGCAAGGTCGCCGACGTCTGATCGGCCGAATACCGGACCGCTCGATATGCGTGCTCGCGAGGAGCTTCTGAAGCGTCTCGGCGTCGACATCGACGCCGAGACGCTTCGTCTTGCCCTCACGCATCGCTCATACGCGTACGAGAACGGCGGGATCCCGACGAACGAGCGCCTCGAGTTCCTCGGCGACTCGATCCTCGGCTTCTCCGTCACCGACCACCTCTTCCGGACGTACCCCGACCTCTCAGAGGGCGAGCTCGCCAAGCGGCGCGCCGCCGTCGTGAGCACGCGGGCCCTCGCCGGCATTGCGCGCCGCCTCGGCGTTGGCGAGTGCATCTACCTCGGCCATGGCGAGAAGGTCACGAACGGGAAGAACAAGTCCTCCATCCTGGCCGACACGATGGAGGCCCTCATCGGGGCCACCTACATGTCGAGCGGCCTCGAGGAGGCGCGTCGCCTCGTCGTGCGCCTCGTCGGCCCGCTCCTCGAGGACGCGGCTGTCCTCGGCGCCGGGACCGACTGGAAGACGCACATCCAGGAGCTCGCGGCCAACCGCCAGCTCGGGAACATCCACTACGCCGTGGTGGGCGAGGGCCCGGACCATGCGCGCAGCTACACGGCCACGCTCCTCATCGGCGGAATCGCGTACGGCTCAGGCACGGGGAACTCGAAGAAGGAAGCCGAGCAGCACTCGGCCGCCGACGCGTGGAAGGTCCTCTGCCCGGACGGGAACGGCATGGTCGGAGGCGCCGAGGGCGCCAACGGGGCTGCGTAGGCGTGCCAGAGCTGCCCGAGGTCGAGGTTGTCCGCCGCGGCCTCGAGACGTGGGTCGTGGGCCGGCGCATCGAATCGGCCCAGGTGCTCGACGCGCGGTCGGTGCGCCGTCACGGGCTCGGTCCGGAGGATTTCAGCGGGCAGCTCGAGGGCGCCGTCGTGCTCGCCGCGGTGCGCCGCGGCAAGTTCCTCTGGCTGCCCCTGGCGGACGGGTCGGACGGCGGAGCCCCATCCTCCCAGCCTCCCCACACGGCCCTCATGGCTCACCTCGGCATGAGTGGCCAGCTCCTCATCGAGGACTCCGACCAGCCTGACGAGAAGCACCTCAAGGTGCGCCTCACCCTCGCGGAAGCCCACGGGCTCCCGCCCGAGCTCCGCTTCGTCGACCAGCGCATCTTCGGGGGCCTCGCCGTCGTGCCTCTCGTGCCGACGGACGACGGCGGGCCGGGCGGCAGCGGCGCCGTCCTCCTTCCGCTCATCCCTCGGGAGGCGGCCCACATTGCGCGGGATCCGCTCGATCCGCTCTTCTCGGTCGAGGCGTTCCACGAGCGCCTCCGGGCCCGGCGGACGGGGCTCAAGCGCGCGCTCCTCGATCAGCGGCTCGTCTCGGGCATCGGCAACATCTACGCGGACGAGGCCCTGTGGGCCGCGCGGCTGCACTACGCGCGTCCCACGGAGACCCTCACCCGCCCGCAGACGGCCAGGCTCGTGCGCGCCGTCGTCGAGGTCATGGAACGCGCGCTCGACGCGGGGGGCACTAGCTTCGACTCCCTCTATGTCAACGTGAACGGCGCGTCCGGCTACTTCGACCGATCCCTCGCTGCCTACGGCCAGGCCGGCCGCGCGTGCCCGCGCTGCGCGGCCGAGGGGCGGACGAGCATCATCGTCCGCGAATCGTTCATGAACCGCTCGTCGTACCGCTGCCCGCACTGCCAGCGGGCCCCGCGCAACGCCCGATGGTAGCCGGGAACCGTCGCCGAGGGGTGGCAGAATGGCGGAAAGCCGCGGAACCCGCATGACTGCCAAGAGGAGATTGCTGAGCCCGTGCACCTCAAGACGCTGACGATCCGAGGCTTCAAGTCGTTTGCCTCGGCGACGACGTTCGAGTTCGAGCCGGGCGTGACCGCCGTGGTCGGTCCGAACGGCTCGGGCAAGTCGAACGTCGTGGACGCGCTCTCCTGGGTCATGGGCGAGCAGGGCGCGAAGACGCTGCGCGGCGGCAAGATGGAGGACGTCATCTTCGCGGGGACGTCGGGCCGGCCGCCGCTCGGCAGGGCACACGTCTCGCTCACGATCGACAACGCGGACGGCGCCCTCCCGATCGACTACAGCGAGGTCACGATCTCGCGCACCCTCTTTCGGACCGGCGGTTCCGAGTACGCGATCAACGGCGATCCGTGCCGCCTCCTCGACATCCAGGAGCTTCTGAGCGATTCGGGGCTCGGCCGCGAGATGCACGTCATCGTGGGCCAGGGGCAGCTCGACCGGATCCTCCACGCGACCCCGGAGGACCGCCGCGGGTTCATCGAGGAGGCCGCCGGCATCCTCAAACACCGCCGCCGCAAGGAGCGGACGGTCCGCAAGCTCGACGCGATGCAGGGCAACCTCCAGCGCCTCGCCGATCTCACGGGAGAGATCCGGCGTCAGCTGGGCCCCCTCGGCCGCCAGGCCCAAGTGGCGCGGCGCGCCCAGACAATCCAGGCGGACGTGCGCGATGCGCGGGCGCGGCTCCTGGCCGACGACGTCGTGCGGCTTCGCGACGCGCTCGAGCAGGACCGCGCCGACCAGTCGGCGCTCACGACCCGCCGCGCCGACGTGGAGCGCGAGCTCGAATCGGCCCGGCGCGAGCAGGCCGAGGCGGAACGCGCCGCCGCCATCGCGACGCCCAGGCTCAACGCGGCGCGCGACCTGTGGTACAGGCTGTCTTCGGGGCGCGAGCGCCTGCGCTCGCTCGCGAACGTCGCCGAGGAACGGCGGCGCCTGCTCGGGACGTCGGAGCCCGTGCCGTCCGGGCGCGACCCCGAACACCTTGAGCGGCAGGCGGAAGAGGCCCGCGACGAACTGGCGGTGCTCGCGGAGGCCCTCGAGGTCAGGGCCGAGGCGCTCGAGGCGGCTTCCGACGCCCGCGCCGAGGCCGAAGAGGCGGCTGCTGCCGAGGATCGCCGGCACACAGCGCGCCTCAAGGCCTCCGCGGACCGGCGCGAAGGCCTCGCGCGGCTCGCGGGCGCGGTCGGTGCCGCGCGAAGCCGGGTCGAGGCGGCTGAGGGTGAGATCGGGCGCCTTCGCGCCTCGCTCGCGTCCGCGGCAGAACGCCGGCGCGAGGCCGAACTCGAGTTCACGGGCCTCGAGTCCCAGGTCGCGGGTGTCGAGGCAGGCGAGGAGGGCCTCGACGCCGACTACGAGGAGGCGGCCGAGGCCCAGGAGGCCGCCGAGGCCGAGCTCGCGGCGATCGAAGAACGCCGCCGGGATGCCGAGACGGCCCGCCGCTCGCTCGAGGCCCGCCTCGACGCCCTGCGGGCCGGGCTCCGTGGCCGCGACGGGAGCGGCGCGGTCCGCGACTTCGGCGAAGGGGTTCTGGGCCCCGTGCCGGCACTCGTCGCCGTCGAGCCGGGCTTCGAGGCGGCCGTCGCGGCCGTGCTCGGCTCCGTCGCCGAGGGGCTCGCGATGGACGACGACGGCGCGGCGCACCGCGCGCTCGAGAGGCTCCGCGCGGACGACGCGGGGCAGGCCGCGCTCCTCATCGCGGGAGCTCCAGCGCCCGAGAGCGCCCTCGCCGATCGGCCCGAGCTTCCGGTGGGCGCATGCTGGCTCGACGCGGTCGTGAGGCCCGACGCGCGGGTGCGCGGCGCCGTCGGGCGTCTCCTCTCCCGAGCGGTCGGCGCCGCGGACGCAGCGCAGGCGCGCGCCATCCTCGCCGACCACCCCGAGCTCACGGTTGCGACGCGCCGCGGCGACGTCTTCAGCGCCGCAGTGGTGCGCGGGGGTTCGCCCGGGGCGCCGTCCACCCTCGAACTCCAAGCCCAGGTCGCCGAGGCCGAGGGTGCCCTCGCCGCCGCGCACGCCGAGCACGAGCGGGCCGGCTTCGAGCTCGCGGGCGCACGCGACCGCGTGCGCGAGGCGACCCAGCGGGCCGATGCCGCCCTGGCCGCGCTCCACGACTCGGACGCGAGGTTCGCCGCAGTCGCCGAACGGCTCGCGGGCCTCGGCGCGCAGCTGCGGGGGGCCGCGGCGGAGGACGAGCGTCTCTCGGCCTCGCTCGCAGCCGCTCAGGCGCAGCTCGAGGCCGAGCAGGAAGCGCTTGCGACGGCCGCTGAGCGGCTCGACTCCGCCGAGGAGGCGGACGAGATGGAGGACGAGCACGATGAGCCCTCGGCTGACGAGCGGGATCGGCTCGGGCAGCGGGCGACGTCGGCGCGTGCGGCCGAGCTCGAGGCCCGCCTCGCACTGCGCACGGCCGAGGAGCAGCACCGCGCGCTCGAGGCACGCGCGGAATCGCTCGAACGAGCCGCCGCCGCCGAACGCCTCGCCGCCGCCGAGGCCGAGCGCCGGGCCGCAGAGCGGTCGCGGAGGGCAGAGCGGGCCGAAGCCGTCGCGCGCGCGGCCCTGCTTGGCGTCGCCGCGATGGACCGAGCCGTCGAGGAGGCCGCCGAGGAACGCGATGCCGCCGAGGAGCGCCGCGCGGCGCTCGACGAGCGCCTCTCGGCGCTGCGGACGTCGACGGACGTGCTCGCGAAGGAGCTCGGGGAGCTGAGCGACGCAGCCCACCGCGACGAGCTCGCCCGCGCCGAACTCGGCCTGCGCCTCGAGGCGCTCGAAGACCGCACGATCGAGGAGCTCGGCCTCTCGGCCCAGCAGCTCGTCGACGAATTCGGCCCCCACCTCCCGATCCCCGTCGCCGACGACGCAGGCGACAAGTGGGCCGCGCTCCGCGTCGAGGTCGACGACGACGGCAAGCCCGTAGGCGGGGCGCCGTTCGTGCGGGCCGAGCAGGAGAAACGGCTCAAGAAAGCGGAGCGGGATCTCGCCGCGCTCGGCAAGGTCAATCCGCTCGCGCTCGAGGAATTCGCGGCGCTCGAGGAACGGCACCGCTTCCTCAACGAGCAGCTCGAGGACCTCAAGGCGAGCCGCCGCGACCTCCTCGCGATCATCAAGGACGTCGACGACCGCGTCCAGCGGGTCTTCGCCGAGGCATACGCCGACACGGCCGCGCAGTTCGAGCGCGTCTTCGGGCGGCTCTTCCCGGGCGGCGAAGGGCGCCTCGTCCTCACGGACCCCGAGGACATGCTCACGACCGGCATCGAGGTCGAGGCGCGGCCCGCGGGAAAGAAGATCAAGCGGCTTTCGCTCCTCTCCGGCGGAGAGCGCTCGCTCACGGCCGTCGCCCTGCTCGTGGCGATTTTCAAGGCCCGACCGTCGCCGTTCTACGTCATGGACGAGGTCGAGGCCGCCCTCGACGACACCAACCTCGGGCGGCTCATCACGATCTTCGAGGAGCTGCGGGAATCGAGCCAGCTCATCGTCATCACGCACCAGAAGCGCACGATGGAGGTTGCCGACGCGCTGTACGGCGTCTCGATGCGCGGCGACGGCGTCTCGACGGTCGTGAGCCAGAAGCTCGAGCGGGCCGAAAGCGCGTCATGACAGACTAGGTCTCGTGACAGACCTCTCCGCCCTGCTGCCATTCGCCATCGCCGTGATCGTGCTCCTCGTTGTCGCCGGCTCCATCATCGGGCTCGTACGCGGACGCCGCTCGAAGGTCCGCTACCCGGGGACCCGGGACGCCAACGACCTCGCGCCCGCTCAGGGCGGGCCCGCGGGAGAGGACTCGGGGGCGCCGGTCGCGCTCGCCGAGGCGCCCGGCTCTCTCGCCGAACCCGCCGAGGCCCCCGCGGAGATCCACGACGACGTGGTCGTCGAGGCGGTCCCGACCGAGACGCCGGCCCCCGTTGCCGGCCGCCTCCAGCGCCTCCGCGAGCGGCTCGTCAAGAGCAACAACGTGTTCGGCAAGGGACTCCTCGCGCTCCTCGCGAGCGATAGCATCGACGATGCCGTCTGGGACGAGGTCGAGGAGACGCTCCTCCTCGCGGACATCGGCACGGAGCCGAGCCTCGAGCTCGTCGACACCCTCAAGGACCGCGTCAAGGTCATGGGCAGCCGCAAGCCGGACGAGGTCCGCGCGATGCTCCGCGAAGAGCTCATCAAGCTCGTCGATCCGACTCTCGAACGCTCGCTCAGCATCGACCGCAAGGCCGGGAAGCCCGCCGTCGTCCTCGTCGTGGGCGTCAACGGCGTGGGCAAGACGACCACGGTCGGCAAGCTCGCGCGCGTGCTCGTCGCCGAAGACAAGGACGTCATCCTGGGCGCCGCGGATACGTTCCGGGCCGCGGCCGCCGAGCAGCTCGCGACGTGGGGCGCCCGCGTCGGGGTCCCCACCGTCAAGTCCGACGTCGACGGCGCCGATCCCGCGTCCGTCGCGTTCGAGGCGGTCAAGGCCGGCATCGAGCAGGAGGCCGACGTCGTCATGGTCGATACGGCGGGCCGCCTCCAGAACAAGGTCGGCCTCATGGACGAGCTCGGCAAGGTCAAGCGCGTCATCGAGAAGCAGGCCGAGGTCGACGAGGTGCTCCTCGTCCTCGACGCGACGACGGGACAGAACGGCCTCAACCAGGCGCGCGTCTTCTCCGAGGTGGTCGACATCACGGGCATCGTGCTCACGAAGCTCGACGGCACCGCGAAGGGCGGCATTGTCGTCGCGATCCAGAAGCAGCTCGGCGTTCCGGTCAAGCTCGTAGGCCTCGGCGAGGGCCCGGACGACCTCGCTCCGTTCGACGTCGAGGGCTTCGTCGACGCGATCCTCAGCGAGGGGTGACGTGCCTTCCTAGTTGAGCGGGCGACGGCGGTACGCGGCCCACGCGGGCATCGCGGCGACGAGGCACGCACCGGAGACCGCGAACGCCCAGCCGTAGCCCACGCTGTCCGCGAGGAGCCCCGCGAGCAGGGGCCCGACGATGCTCCCCACGTCGGAGACCATCTGGAACACGGCGAGCGGGGCGCCGCCGCTGCGGTCGCGCCCAATCGCGTCGGCGACCGTGGCCTGCAGGGCGGGGCTCAGGAGGCCCGAGCCAAACCCGGCGACGGCGGAGAGCGCGTAGAGAACCACGTCGGAGTCGCTCAGGCCCATGAAGCCCGTCCCAGCGGCGGCTACCACGAGGCCCGCGAGGGCGAGCGGCCTGCGGCCCCACGAGTCGACGAGCCGGCCGGAGAACGTGAGGGCCAATGCGGTGCCGAGCGCGAAGAGCGTGAGCGCGAGCCCCGCAGTCGCAGGCGACGCGCGGAGCGCCGCGGCCGCGAAGAGGGGGACGAGCGCCATGCGGATGCCGAAGGTGGCCCAGCCGTTCGCGAAGTTCGCCACAATGGAGGCCCGATAGGGCGGGAGCGCGAGCGCCTCCCCGAGCCGCAGCGGTGGGAGCCTGCTCTCGGTCCGTGCCGCTCGGCCGCGACCGAGGAGGAGCCCGACGATGGACGCCGCGACGACGAGCGTGCCCGCGTAGACCAGGAACGGCACCCGGAGGCCCCAGCCCGCGAGGAGGCCGCCCACGAGCGGCCCTGCGATGCTGCCGAGGAGGAACGAGGAGGCATAGAGCCCGCTCACGCGCCCGCGTGCCTCGGGCGGAGCGAGCCGGACGATCAGGCCGGAGGCAGAGATCGTGAACATGGTCGAGCCGATTCCCGCCAGGCCGCGGAAGAGGAGCAGCTGCCAATAGTCGCCCGCGAACGCGCATGAGCCCGTGAAGACGGCGACGGTGAGGACCCCGATGACGTAGACGGGGCGCTCGCCGAGCCGGTCGACGAGCGCTCCGGCCGTCGGCGCGAGCACGAGCCGGGCGAACGCGAACACGCTCACGATCACGGACGCCGCCGTCGCACCGACGCCGAAACTCGTCGCGAACTGGGGGAGGACCGGAGCCACGATGCCGAAGCCGATCGCGATCGCGAAGGCGGCGACAACGAGCACCCAGACGTCGCGGGGAACGGCAGGGCGTACGGACAGCGAACGGGAGGCTGCGCCGCGGAAGGCACGAACGGGCACAGATCAACTCTACGAAACACCGCGTTAACACGTCGGTGACGAGTGCTTAACGCGCGGGATGAAGTTGTAACACGAGGGCAATTTTGGTCGCGAGCGGATGAAACACCCGGGGCGCAATCTGATGTCAGTGGTTCGGACGGCGGCCGCGATGTGGCGCCGACGGGCCTGAGGATCCCGTTCCCCCCTCGAAAGGCAACTCCATGACCCCCACCCTCAACGCGGGCGACACCGCTTGGGTGCTCGCCTCGGCAGCCCTCGTGCTGCTGATGACGCCCGGGCTTGCGTTTTTCTACGGCGGCATGACCCGCGCGAAGTCCGTCCTGAACATGATGATGATGAGCTTCGGCGCCATCGCCCTTGTCGGGGTCCTGTGGGCGACCATCGGATACTCGATGTCGTTCGGCGTGGACGCGTTCGGCGGCCTCGTCGGCAACCTTGACAAGTTCGGCCTGCACCACGTTCTCTCGACCGGCTCGGACATGCCGCTCTCGGGGACGATCCCCGAGCTCGCGTTCGTCGGCTTCCAGGCGGTCTTCGCGATCATCACGGTCGCGCTCATCTCGGGCTCGATCGCCGACCGTGCGAAGTTCGGCTCGTGGATGGTCTTCGCGGCGTTCTTCGCGGTCCTCGTCTACTTCCCGGTTGCGCACTGGGTCTTCGACAACAACAAGGACGCGAACGGCAACTTCATCGGCGGCTGGCTCAATGGCATGGGCGTGATCGACTTCGCCGGCGGCACCGCGGTCCACATCAACGCGGGTGCGGCAGGCCTTGCTCTGGCCCTCGTGCTCGGCAAGCGCCGCGGCTTCGGCAAGGACCCGAACCACCGCCCGCACAACCTCCCGTTCGTCATGCTCGGCGCCGGCCTCCTGTGGTTCGGCTGGTTCGGCTTCAACGCCGGCTCGGCCCTCGCCGCGAACGGCACGGCTGCGTTCGCGTGGATCAACACCCTCGTCGCCCCGTGCGCCGCGACCCTCGGCTGGCTTATCGTCGAGAAGCTCCGCGACGGCCACGCGACCTCGCTCGGCGCCGCATCGGGCGCCGTGGCCGGCCTTGTCGCCATCACGCCGGCCTGTGCCGCGATCTCCCCGCTGTACGCCATCATCCTCGGCGTCCTCGCCGGTGCGGTGTGCGCCCTCGCGGTGGGCCTCAAGTACAAGTTCGGCTACGACGACTCGCTCGACGTCGTGGGCGTCCACCTCGTCGGCGGCGTCATCGGCACGCTCTTCATCGGCCTTGCGGCCAGCCCGGGCGCCCCGTCGGCCGGCACGGGCCTCTTCTACGGCGGCGGCTTCGACCTCCTCGGCAAGCAGGCCATCGGTGCCGGCTCGGTGCTCGGCTACTCGTTCATCGTCTCGCTCCTCATCGGCCTCCTCATCAAGGTGACGATCGGGTTCCGCGTCACGAGCGAGGCGGAAGAGGCGGGCGTCGACATCGCGATCCACGCCGAGACCGCCTACTCCTCGACGTCCTCCGGGAGCGCGTTCCACCCGCTCGGCTCGAAGGCCGCCGCGGACGAGATCTCCGGGTTCAACGCGGACGATCTGCTGACCGAGTCCTCCAAGGCAGGAAAGGTTACTTCATGAAGCTCATCACGGCGATCGTCCGGCCTGAGAAGCTTGAGGCCATCAGGGAGGGCCTCGAGTCCTATGGGGTGCAGGGACTGACGGTCAGCACGGCGAGCGGCTACGGCCAGCAGCGCGGCTACACCGAGGTGTACCGCGGCGCCGAGTACAGCGTCGATCTCCTCCCGAAGGTTCGGGTCGAGATCCTCGCGACCGACGAGCAGACTGACGACATCCTGGATGTGCTCATCACGACGGCCAACACGGGCCGTGCCGGAGACGGCAAAGTGTGGACGGTAGACGTCCACGAGGCGATCAGGGTCAGGACCGGCGAGCGAGGGGCAGCCGCGATCTGACGAAGATCACCGCGTGGCAGCGAAGCTGTCAGGCACAAGAGGCAAGCGGACGACGGCGGGACTCCCCGCCGTCGTCCGCTGTTTTGTGCGGCGTGTGCGCACCTCGCGAAAACCCCGGAAACAAGCGGATGAAACATCGTGTTAACGTTTCGGTGACGTGCTCTTTACATCGGTGGGAATCTTGTAACACGAGAGCAACATCGCCGCCTGAAGTCTGAAACACCGCCCCGGGAATCTGGACGGCAGAAAGCAACTCTGCCCCCGGAAGGCGCAACGACACATGAATGCTGGCGACACCGCCTGGGTCCTCATCTCCGCGGCCCTCGTCCTCCTCATGTCTCCGGGCCTCGCGATCTTCTATGGCGGCATGACCCGCGTGAAGTCGATGCTCAACATGATGATGATGAGCTTCGGCGCGCTCGCGATCGTGGGTGTCCTGTGGATCACCGTCGGGTACTCGATGTCGTTCGGCCCGGACGCGTTCGGCGGTCTCGTGGGCAATCCGTTCCAGCTGTTCGGACTCCACGGCCTGCTCTCGACCGGCACTGACCTGCCGCTTGTCGGGACGGTCCCCGAGCTCGCGTTCGTCGGCTTCCAAGGCGTCTTCGCGACCGTCACGGTCGCGCTCATCTCGGGGGCCATCGCGGACCGGGCGAAGTTCGGCTCGTGGATGGTGTTCGCCGCGCTCTGGGCCGTGCTCGTGTACTTCCCCGTGGCGCATTGGGTCTTCGACGGGAAGAAGGCCGCCGACGGAACGTTTGTGGGCGGCTGGCTCAACCACCTGGGCCTCATCGACTTCGCGGGCGGCACCGCCGTCGAGGTCAACGCGGGTGCTGCGGGCCTCGCCCTCGCGCTCGTGCTCGGCAAGCGCCTCGGCTTCGGCAAGGATCCGAATCACCGCCCGCACAGCCTCCCCCTCGTCATGCTCGGCTGCGGCCTCCTGTGGTTCGGGTGGTTCGGCTTCAACGCGGGCTCGGCCCTGGGCGCGAACGGCGAGGCGGCGTTTGCATGGATCAACACGCTCGTGGCGCCGTGCGCCGCCGTCCTGAGCTGGCTCGTCGTGGAGAAGTTCCGCGACGGCCACGCGACCTCGTTCGGCGCGGCGTCGGGCGCCGTCGCCGGCCTCGTGGCGATCACGCCGTCGTGTGCATCGCTCTCGCCGCTCTGGTCGATCGTCCTCGGCCTTGTAGCGGGCGCCGTCTGCGCGCTCGCGGTCGGCCTCAAGTACCGGTTCGGCTACGACGATTCGCTCGACGTCGTCGGCGTGCACCTCGTGGGCGGCATCGTCGGGACGCTCTTCATCGGCCTCGCGGCGAGTCCGGGGGCGCCGGTTCCGGGCCAGGGCCTGTTCTATGGCGGCGGCTTCGACCTTCTCGGCAAGCAGGCCCTCGGAACCGGTGCCGTGCTCGGGTACTCGTTCGCCGTGGCCCTCGCTATCGGCCTCGCCGTCAAGGCGACTCTGGGCTTCCGCGTCTCGAAAGACGTCGAGGAGGCCGGTGTCGACCTCGCGATCCACGCCGAGACGGCGTACCACTCGGACGCGGAGGCGGGCCGCGCGTTCCATCCGCTGGGGACGAAGGCCGGCGGCGGTGCCCGCCCGGCCCCCATCGAGCCTCGTGGGGAATCCGTGCGCGAGCCGGAGCTCGTCACCGCGGGCAGCGCGGCTACAGTGAGTCCGTGAAGCTCATTACCGCGATTGTCCGCCCCGAAAAACTTGACGCCGTCCGGGAAAGCCTCGAATCCTACGGAGTCCAGGGGCTCACGGTCAGCACCGCGAGCGGCTACGGCCAGCAGCGGGGATACACCGAGGTCTACCGCGGCGCGCAATACAGCGTGGACCTCGTGCCCAAGGTCCGCGTCGAGGTGCTCGCCACGGACGAGCAGTCCGACGATATCCTCGACGCCATCATCACCGCCGCGAACACCGGCCGCGCGGGAGACGGGAAAGTCTGGACCGTTCGAGTGGACGATGCGATCCGCGTCCGCACGGGCGAGCGCGGACGCGACGCGATCTAGTCCGGTCCGCGCTGCGGGCAGGGCTCGC
Source organism: Sinomonas terricola (assembly GCF_034931225.1). NCBI lineage: Bacteria > Bacillati > Actinomycetota > Actinomycetes > Micrococcales > Micrococcaceae > Sinomonas > Sinomonas terricola. The sequence continues at coordinate 79,540 of NZ_JAYGGQ010000015.1, read as the reverse complement.
GCTGCGGGCAGGGCACGATCAGATCACGCGTCTCCCGCCGTTTCCGGGCCGCTCAGGCGCCCGCCGGCCCCGTCCTCGCCGGGCGCCGACGTGGCCCACCCGGACGGTCCCGCGCTCCCGGCCGGATATGTGTCCATGGGCACTTCGTCGGCCGCCCACGCGGCGAGAACGGGGTCGACGATGCTCCAGCAGTTCTCGGCCGTGTCACCGCGCACCGAGAGGAGCGGATCGGCGTTGAGGATCCCCTCGAGCACTTCGCCATAGGGGAGAAGGTCGGTCTCGCTGAGGTCCGCGTCGAGGGTCACGCGGTTGAGCGTCATGACGTCCCCGGGACCATTGATGTCGACGTCGAGCTGGAGGACGTCGGGGCCGAAGCCGATGCGCAGCCGATTCGGCTCGTCGACGCCTGTGAACCCTTCAGGGAGGTGCGGGACGGGCTTGAACGTGACGATGGCCTCCTTGCGGCGCATCCCGAGGGCCTTCCCGGAGCGGAGGATGAACGGCACGCCAGCCCAGCGCCAGCTCGCGAGGGTCACGGTGATCTCGGCGAGCGTCTCGGTTCCGCGGGTCGCGTCGACGCCCTCCTCCGCGGTGTAGTCCGGGATGCTGCGGCCCGCGATGCTCCCAGCGGCGTAGCGGGCGCGGCGGGTGGTCGCATCGAACGGCTTTTCGACGCGCGCGGCGCGCAGCACCGAGCTGATCGCGTCGCGGAGATCGCGCTCGTCGAGTCGGGCCGGGGCGTCCATCGCGAGGATCGCCATGACGTGCAGGAGGTGGCTCTGGATCATGTCGCGCAGGGCTCCTGCGCGATCGTAGTACCCGGCGCGCCCCTCGAGCGCGAGGTCCTCGTCGAAGAAGATCTCGACCTTCTCGATGTGGTCGCGGTTCCAGACGGGTTCGAGGAAGTTGTTGGCGAAGCGCAGGCCGAGGATGTTGAGGACCGTTCCCTTGCCGAGGAAGTGGTCCACGCGGTGGATCTGCTGCTCGGGCAGGAGCGCCCTGAGCGTCTCGTTGAGGGCTGCGGCTGAAGCGGCCGATGAGCCGAAGGGCTTCTCGAGGGCTAGGCGCGTCCCCTCGGGCAGGTCGTGCGGGTTCAGCGTCTCGCAGGCCTTCTGGGCGATCTGGGGCGGAAGCGCGAAATACACCGCGGCGGGTGCGGGGAGTTCCGCGATGATACCCGCGAGAGCGCCGGGTGCCGTGACGTCGAGCTGGACATAGCGCGACTCCTGCCGGATGCGCTCGAGCTCTGCCCGCCCTTCGGGCGTCGACTCCGCGAGTGCGGCCGCAGTCGCGTCGTGGACCCGCTCGGACCATTGCTCCGCGCTCCAGTCCTCGTGGCCCGCGCCCACGATCGTCAGGCCCTCATGGCGGCCGGTTGCGATGAGGCGCGCGAGCCCTGGGAAGAGAAGGCGGCCTGTGAGGTCGCCCGAGGCGCCGAGGATGAGGAGGCTCCTCACGGGCTGCGGGTTTCCCGGGGCGGCCGACGGCGCGGGCTGGGGCTGGCGGACGTGCTGCTGGTCAGATGTCTGCGTCGTCACGGTGCCAAGCATGCCATTGATACCCTTGAAACGGCAGAACCGCCCCCGGGCGGCCGATTCCCATCACCGAAAGCGACTCCGTCACGTGTTCAACTCCCTCTCGGACCGACTGACTGCGACGTTCAAGAACCTCCGCGGCAAGGGGCGCCTGAGCGAGGCCGACGTTGACGCCACCGTCCGCGAGATCCGTCGCGCGCTGCTCGACGCCGACGTTGCCGTGCCGGTCGTGCGCGACTTCGCCGCACGCGTGCGCGAGCGCGCGCTCGGGGCCGAGGTCGCCGCGGCGCTCAACCCGAGCCAGCAGATCGTCAAGATCGTCAACGATGAGCTCGTGACGATTCTCGGCGGCGAGACCCGTCGTGTCCGCCTCGCGAAGAATCCCCCGACCGTCATTATGCTCGCTGGCCTCCAGGGTGCCGGCAAGACGACGCTCGCGGGCAAGCTCGCGAAGTGGCTCAAGGGCCAGGGGCACTCGCCCATCCTCGTCGCTGCCGACCTCCAGCGCCCCAATGCCGTGACCCAGCTCCAGGTCGTCGGCCAGCGCGCGGGCGTCGCCGTCTACGCGCCGCACCCCGGCGTCCAGTCCGAGTTCGAGGCCCCCACGGGCGACCCGGTCGGCGTCGCCCGGGGCGGCGTCGAGCAGGCGCGCCAGAAGCTCCACGACGTCGTGATCGTGGACACCGCCGGCCGCCTTGGCATCGACGCCGAGATGATGCAGCAGGCCGCAGACATCCGCGCCGCTGTGAATCCCGACGAGGTCCTCTTCGTCATCGACGCGATGATCGGCCAGGACGCCGTCAACACGGCGAAGGCGTTCGAAGAGGGCGTCGACTTCACTGGCGTCGTGCTCACGAAGCTCGACGGCGATGCACGCGGCGGCGCCGCGCTGTCCGTCGCGTCCGTCACCGGCCGCCCGGTCATGTTCGCGTCGACGGGCGAGGGCCTCGACGACTTCGAGCTCTTCCACCCGGACCGCATGGCCTCGCGCATCCTCGACATGGGCGACGTCCTCACGCTCATCGAGCAGGCCGAAGCGAACTGGGACAAGGGCGAAGCCGCCCGGATGGCGAAGAAGTTCGCCGACCAGGAGGACTTCACGCTTGAGGACTTCCTCGCCCAGATGCAGCAGATCCGCAAGATGGGCTCGATGAAGAAGCTGCTCATGATGATGCCGGGGGCCGCGCAGTTCCGGCAGCAGCTCGAACAGTTCGACGAGCGCGAAATCGACCGCGTCGAGGCGATCGTGCGCTCGATGACGCCCCACGAACGCGTTGCGCCGAAGATCATCAACGGCTCGCGCCGTTCCCGCATCGCCAAGGGCTCGGGCGTGCACGTCTCCGAGGTCAATGGGCTTCTCGAGCGCTTTGGCCAGGCGCAGAAGATGATGCGTCGCATGGCGCAAGGCGGCGGGATCCCCGGCATGCCGGGCGTTCCGGGAGCCGGCGGAGGGTCTCGCAAGCCCACGGGCAAGAACAACAAGAAGAAGGCGCGCTCGGGTAACCCCGCCAAGGCAGCCCAGCAGCTCCGAGAGGCGGAGCAGAAGCGCGCCGCGGGCGCCGCGAACGCCCTTCAGGGAGGCTCGGCCTTCGGCCAGCAGGCCCAGCCGGACTTCGATCCGGCCGCGCTCAATCTTCCGAAGGGCTTCGAGAAGTTCCTCGGGAATTAGAGCCCCGCAGAGCACGAAGGGCCCGGCGCGAACCGGGCCCTTCGTGCTGTTCAGGCTATTGCACGTCTACTCCGGCGAACCGACCGAGATTGTCTCGGGCAGGTAGACCTTGCCGCCCTGGGCGAGGAACTCAGCCGACTTCTGCTTCATGCCCTCGGTGACCTCGACGATGGCTTCCTGCGCTTCCTTCGAGCCGAACTCGTTCCGGATGTCCTGCGAGATGCGCATAGAGCAGAACTTCGGGCCGCACATCGAGCAGAAGTGAGCCGTCTTGGCCGGCTCTGCGGGCAGCGTTTCGTCGTGGAACGCCTCGGCCGTCGCGGGGTCGAGCGAGAGCGAGAACTGGTCCTTCCACCGGAACTCGAAGCGGGCCTTCGAGAGGGCGTCGTCGCGCTCGTGCGCGCCCGGGTGACCCTTCGCGAGGTCGGCCGAGTGCGCCGCGATCTTGTACGTGATGACGCCCGTCTTGACGTCGTCCTTGTTCGGGAGCCCGAGGTGCTCCTTCGGCGTCACGTAGCACAGCATCGCGGTGCCGTACCGAGCGATTTCGGTCGCGCCGATCGCGGACGTGATGTGGTCGTAGCCCGGCGCCACGTCGGTCACGAGCGGGCCGAGCGTGTAGAACGGCGCGCCGTCACACAGCTCCTGCTGCCGCTCGACGTTCTCGCGGACGAGGTGGAATGGAATGTGGCCCGGCCCCTCGACCATGACCTGCACGTCGTACGTCCATGCCCGCTTGGTGAGCTCGGCGAGCGTGTCGAGCTCGGCGAACTGAGCGGCGTCGTTCGCGTCCGCCGTGGAGCCCGGGCGCAGGCCGTCGCCGAGGGAGAACGCGACGTCGTACTGCGCGAAGATCTCGCACAGCTCGTCGAAATGCGTGTAGAGGAAGTTCTCCTCGTGGTGCGCGAGGCACCAGCCAGCCATGATCGATCCGCCGCGCGAGACGATTCCCGTGACGCGGTTCGCGGTGAGCGGCACGTAGCGCAGGAGCACGCCCGCGTGGATCGTCATGTAGTCGACGCCCTGCTCGCACTGCTCGATGACCGTGTCGCGGAAGATCTCCCACGTGAGCTTCGAGGCGTCGCCATTGACCTTCTCGAGCGCCTGGTAGATCGGCACAGTACCGATCGGCACGGGGGAGTTGCGGATGATCCATTCGCGCGTCGTGTGGATGTCGTCACCGGTCGAGAGGTCCATGACCGTGTCCGCGCCCCACTTGGTGGCCCACTGGAGCTTGTCGACCTCCTCGGCGATCGAGGAGGTCACGGCGGAGTTGCCGATGTTGGCGTTGATCTTCACGAGGAACGCCTTGCCGATGATCATCGGCTCCGACTCGGGGTGGTTGATGTTGTTCGGGATGATGGCACGGCCCGCGGCGACCTCGCTGCGGACGAGCTCGACGTCGCAGCTCTCCCGGAGCGCGACGTAGCGCATCTCCGGCGTGATCACGCCCTGGCGCGCGTAATGCATCTGCGTCACCCGGCGGCCGTCCTTGGCCCGCCTTGGGACGGGCTTCGCGCCCTTCCATTCGGCCGAGGCGGCGCCGCGCCGCACGGCCGAGCGGCCGTCGTCGAGCAGGTTCCGCTCGCGCCCCTCGTATGCCTCCGTGTCGTCGCGCTCCGCGATCCACGACGCGCGGTACGCCGGGAGCCCCACGACCGGGTCGCTGCCCGGCCCCGCGGTGCGGTAGACCCGCAGCGGCGCGTTGGGCTGCCCGTTGGGGGAGTCGTCGAGCGCGATCTCGGTGACGGGGACCCGCAGGCCGTGCTCGGCGTCCTCGAGGAATGCGAGCGAGTGGGCGGGGTGCTGTTCTTGCATTTCCGGTGTGCTCAAGGTGTGAGCCCTCACTTCCTACGCCGGCATGACCCGGACAGGTTCGACGGTCGCAGGCCGCGCCAGCCTGATCTCAGCCCTTGCGAGGGCACCCGTGTGGACGAAAGGGAGGCTAGCACGGCCGCTACTCTGGGCGGTATGACGGATGCTGCTCATGACGTCGTCCACCTGATGGGGCCGATCCTCACGGCGCGCGGAGAGTCGCGCCCCGAGGGGTGGATCGTGGACGGGCGCATGACGTACGTCCGGCCCGGGCGGCCCGTCACGAACGTGCTCGCGGGATGGGTCGTTCCGGGTCTCGTCGACGCGCACTGTCACCTCGGGCTCGTGGCCGGGGGAGCGGCGGACGACGGCGAGACCCTGCGGCAAGCGCGGACCGACGCCGCCGCCGGCACGCTCCTCGTGCGCGACTGCGGGAGCCCCGCGGACACGCGGTGGCTCGACGCGCGCAGCGACGTTCCCCGCGTCGTCCGCTCCGGGCGGCACCTCGCGCGCAGCCGACGCTACCTCCGCGGGCTCGCGGTCGAGGTCGAGCCCGAGGATCTTGTCGAGGCGGTGCGCCGCGAAGCCAAGGCCGGCGACGGCTGGGTCAAGCTCGTCGCGGACTGGATCGACCGCTCGGCCGGCGATCTGGCCCCCGCGTTCCCGGCCGCCGTCGTCCGCGAAGCCGTCCGTGCGGCGCACGACGAGGGGGCCCGCGTGACGGCGCATTCCTTCGCCGAGGCGACGATCGACGATCTGCTGGACGCCGGGATCGACTGCATCGAGCATGCGACGGGCCTTCAGCCGCGCCATCTCCCGAGGCTCGCCGAGCTGGGCGTCCCGATTGTCCCGACGCTCGTCAACGTCGCGACCTTTCCGGACATCGCGGCGCGCGCCGACGGGAAGTTCCCCGCGTACGCCGCGCGGATGCGCGCCCTGTGGGCGCGGCGCTTCGAGCGCATCGCCGAGGCCCACGCAGCGGGTGTTCGAATCTACGCGGGAACCGATGCGGGCTCGGTGATCGCGCACGGCCGGCTTCCCGAGGAGATCGCGCTCCTCGCCGAGGCGCTGGGAGCCGAGGCAGCGGTCGACGCCGCGTGCTGGGGAGCGCGGTCGTGGCTCGGCGCCCCGGCGCTCGGCGAGGGCGAGCCCGCGGACCTCGTCGTGCTCGACGCCGACCCCCGCTGGGACGTGACGACGCTCTCCCGCCCGCGTGGCGTGCTGCGCGCGGGACGAGCGCTCCGGGGCGGGGAATAGAAATCCTTGATTGAAGCTTCAAGTAAATGTAGTCTTGAAGTTGTCAGTCCACCCGAGGAGCCCCCATGACGACGCCCGCCCCCGTCCCTGCCGCCAGCGCCCAAGACCTCCTGCCCGCGGACCTGAGCATGGGCACTGTCATGCTCAAGGTGGGCAACATGAACCTCATGCTCGACTACTACGAGCGCGCGATCGGCCTCGTGCCGATCTCGGAGTCCCTGGGCGGAGTCTTCCTCGGGCGCAATGGCCTCCCGATCATCCATCTGAGCCCCGCCGCGGGGCTCCAGATCCCGGGCCGCGGCGAGGCCGGCCTGTTCCACACGGCGATCCTGTTCGAGAGCCGAGCCGACCTCGCAGCCGCGATTGCGACGGCCGCCCGGTACGATCCGCGACTCTTCGCAGGCAGCGCCGACCACCTCGTCTCGGAGGCCTTCTACTTCACCGACCCCGAGGGCAACGGCGTCGAGCTCTACTTCGACAAGCCGCGCAGCACGTGGGAGTGGCAGGGGAGCCGGGTCGTCATGGACAGCCTCCCGCTGCCGCCGCAGGCCTACCTCAACGCCAACCTCACGGAACAGGCTCTCGACGGCCAGCACGAGTCCGCGGCCGGCATCGGCCACGTGCACCTCCAGGTCGGCGACATCCCCACGGCGCATCGCTTCTACGTCGAGACGCTCGGCTTCGAGCAGACCGCTGGATGGCACGGCCAGGCTCTCTTCGTCTCTGCTGGCAAATATCACCACCACATGGCCATGAACGTGTGGAACAGCCGCGGGGCGGGCCCGCGCAAGGACACGCTGGGCCTCGGGGAAGTGCTCATCCACGTACCCGCCCACGATGACATCCTCGCGGCCGCCGACCGCCTCAAGGCCGCGGGCATTGCGACACACCACACCGGCCTCGAGCTCCGCTTCGAGGACCCCTGGCGCAATTCCATCCGCATGGCGCTCTGACCCCAGCAGGTTCGTGCAGCCTGACCGCTCCTGCGCTACGCTCGACGTGTCCGCGGATTCGCGGGCACGTTGTCCGTCTCGCCGCCGATGCCGCCGGGCCTGCCCGGCGATCGGCACCCGCCTTTCAAGGGGGATACCGTGTCAGCTCCCAGCCCATTCGCCGAAGTCTTCGTTTCGACCCATGCCGACGCCCTGCAGAGGGCTTTGGCGCTCGACTCCGGGTCGGCGTCCAATCTGGACGGAGAAGGCGTCCGCATCCCCGGAGTGTCCGACTATGAGATCGAGCAGCTCGGAACGCTCGTCGGATCCGCCGTCCACGCGGCGGGCGCCGACTACGAGCTCACGATGGTCGACGTCTCGAGCGATACCCTCCTGGCTGTCCCTCCCGCGATGATTCGCGCGCTCGCCGAACTGCTCGCCTACGAATCCGACGAGGGCGAGGGGGACGCGGTCGAACGCGTGGCCGCGGCGTGGGTCGATCAGGAGGACCTGCCCTTCGACGCGCAGGAGGCCTACGGCTACGTCGAGCAGCTCGCGAAGCTCGCGGCCGACGTCGACGACTCGGATCGCCAGGAGCTTTTCGTCTGGGCGGGCTCGTGATCCGAATTCCCCGGAGGAATCGCGATTCGGTCGCCGAGTCTGGCACAATAGTCGGGTACCCGATCCGCGTGGCCCCTCTCTCCGCGCGCGTCGTGTCCGAATAGAGCCCATCCGAGTACGGCCCGCCCCACGGGAGCGGAAAGCGTGGGCTCGATCCGTGTGCAGAAACAGGAGTGACCACAAAAGTGGCCGTTAAGATTCGACTCAAGCGCTTCGGCAAGATGCGCGCGCCGTACTACCGCATTGTCGTCGCCGACTCGCGCACCAAGCGCGATGGCCGTGCGATCGAGGAGATCGGCAAGTACCACCCGATCGAGGAGCCCTCGTTCATCGAGGTCAACTCGGAGCGGGCGCAGTACTGGCTCTCCGTCGGCGCCCAGCCGACCGAGCAGGTCCTCGCGATCTTCAAGGTCACGGGTGACTGGCAGAAGTTCAAGGGCCTCCCGGGCCAGGAGGGTACCCTCAAGTACCCGAAGGGCAAGGAGCCGTTCGTGGCTCCCGAGAAGGGCTCCGTGATCGTCCCCGAGGCCCCTAAGGCCGAGAAGGCTGCCGACGAGGCTCCGGCCGAGGCCGAGACGACCGAGGCTGAGTAGCTTGCTGGCCGACGCGCTCGAGCACCTCGTCCGGGGGATCGTGGACAATCCGGACGACGTCCAGGTGGAGGCGAAGAACAGCCGTCGCGGCGACGTTCTCGAGGTCCGCGTCCATCAGGACGACCTGGGCCGGGTGATCGGCCGCCAGGGCCGCACGGCACGTGCGCTGCGGACCGTCGTGGCGGCGCTTGCGGACGGGGACGCCGTCCGAGTGGACGTCGTCGACACCGACCGCCGCCGCTAGCGCCCGCGGGCCGCAGCAGCTGCCCACCATCATGAGGCTCCGGCCCCTCGCCCGATTGGAGGGCTGAGGGGCCGGAGCTTTTTGGCCTCAAGGCACGCCCTCGCGGGAGGGCTGGCCGCAACAGGAATTGCACGAGCACACCGCACGAGGAAGGGAATCGATGCAGCTGCGCGTCGCACGCATCGGCAAGCCGCACGGGATCCGCGGCGAGGTCACGGTCCAGGTTCTGACCGACTCGCCCGAGGAGCGCTTCGACCGGGGCGCGGTGCTGGCGTACGACGTCGAGGCGGCCACACCTGGCTCCCTCGCCGTGCGGACGCTCACCGTGCGCTCGGCGCGGTGGAACAAGGACATCCTCGTGCTCGGGTTCGAGGAGGTGCCGGACCGCAACCGCGCCGAGGAGCTCCGGGGGACCACCCTGTACGTGGACACCGAGGAGCTCGACGACGAGAGCGAGGAGGGCTGGTACGAGCACGAGCTCGTCGGGCTCGAGGTGCGCGTCGACGGCCGCGCGGTCGGCACCGTCGCCGCATTGCAGGTCATGCCCGCCCAGGACCTGCTCGTGGTGGACACACCGGACGGCGAGGTCCTCGTCCCCTTCGTTGAGGAGATCGTGCCGGAAGTCGACGTCGAGGGCGGCTTCGTCGTCGTCCTGCCGCCCACCGGCCTGTTCGAGCTCAACCGCGAAGCCGGCGGCGACGACTCGCCGGGCGAGACTCGCGGAGGCGACGCCTAGGTGCGCGTCGACGTCGTCAGCATCTTCCCCGAGTACCTCGCTCCCCTGCGCCTCTCCCTCCTCGGCCGCGCCCAGGAGGGGGGCCTCCTCGACCTGGAGGTCCACGACCTCCGCGACTTCGCGTTCGATCGGCACCGGACCGTCGACGACACGCCGTACGGCGGCGGCGCGGGCATGGTCATGAAGGCCGAACCGTGGGCGCTGGCCCTCGAGTCCGTGCTTGCCGAGCTTGCTGAGCTTGCCGCGCAGACTCCCGCCGCGGACCTGCCCACCCTCATCGTGCCCTCGCCCGCGGGCGAGGTCTTCACGCAGCGGCTCGCCTACGAGCTCGCCGAGGAACCGAGCCTCACGTTCGCGTGCGGCCGCTACGAAGGCATCGACGAACGCGTGCTCGAGTGGGCGCGTGGGCACTTCCGGGTGCGGCCCGTGAGCCTCGGCGACTATGTGCTCAACGGCGGGGAGGTAGCCGTCATGGCGATGGTCGAAGCCATCGGCCGTCTCCTTCCGGGAGTCGTCGGCAACCCCGAATCGCTTGTCGAGGAATCGCACGCCGACGGGCTCCTTGAGTATCCCGTGTACACGAAGCCGTCCTCGTGGCGAGGCCACGACGTGCCCGAGGTCCTCTTGAGCGGCAACCACGGGCTCATCGCCCGGTGGCGCCGCGAGCAGCAGCTGCGTCGCACGGCCGCGCGGCGCCCCGAGCTCCTCGAGGGGGCCGATCCGTCCGAGTTCGGCCGTGAGGAGCGCGCGGTGCTCGCCGAACTCGGGTACGACGTCGTCGAAGGTCGCCTCGCGCGCCCCTGAATTGCCGCGTGATTCGCCCGGCGGGGGCTCGGCATGGCAGAATAGAGCGTTGCGCCCGCCGGGCCCGGACTCTGCCACAGGGGAGCCGGTCAACGGACTGGGCGGCCCGCGGCCGGGTCAGCCGGCCCGCGGGTGAGAGCCCCGGGCCTCCGCGGCCCGTGACTGAAGCGATTGACCTGTGGCAGTCGCCAGGAGAAGCACAATGCACAATCTCGACTCGGTTGACGCCGCGTCCCTGCGGTCCGACATTCCGTCCTTCGCGCCGGGCGACACCATCAAGGTGCACGTCAACATCATCGAAGGCAAGAACTCGCGTATCCAGGTCTTCCAGGGCTTCGTCGTCGGCCGCCAGGGCCACGGCGTCCGCGAGACGTTCACCGTCCGCAAGGTCTCCTTCGGCGTGGGCGTCGAGCGCACGTTCCCGGTGCACTCCCCGATCATCGACAAGATCGAGGTTGTGACCAAGGGCGACGTCCGCCGCGCGAAGCTCTACTACATGCGCGAGCTCCGCGGCAAGGCCGCGAAGATCAAGGAGAAGCGCGACTACACGGCCGCGAAGTAAGACCTGGCGATTGCATCGCCGCTCAGGCCTTACCGCTTCAGCCGCAGACGTTTCGTGACTTCTCAAGCAGACTCCGAACGCGGCACCCGGACCGAGCGCCGGCCCAGGCTTCTGGGCTGGCGCTCGGCGTTTCTCGGGGTGCTCGCGGCCGTCCTCGTGTGGGGGATCGTCCGCGCACTCATCGTGGACGTCTACTACATTCCCTCCGGTTCGATGGAGCCCCTCCTCAAGCCGGGTGACCGCATCGCCGTCTCGCGCACGGCGTTCGCCGGGCGCTCGGTGGCGCGCGGCGATGTCGTCGTCTTCGATGGGCGCGGCTCGCTCGCGCCCCTCGAAAGCGGCCGAGGCTGGCTCGGGGACGCCGTGTGGGGCGTGGGCGAGTGGCTCGGCGTCGTCCCCAACGAAACCGTGTACGTCAAGCGGGTCGTCGGCGTCGCGGGAGACCATGTCGCGTGCTGCACGCCAGATGGGCATCTGACCGTCAACGGGGCCCCGCTCGCCGAGCGGTATGTCTATCCGGGCGACGCGCCGAGCACGGTCACGTTCGACGTCGTCGTCCCGCAGGGCAGGCTGTGGCTCCTGGGCGACCACCGCTCGGACTCGGTCGACTCCCGCTCGCTCCTCGGGGCGCCCGGCGGCGGGCTCATCCGCACGGACCGCGTCATCGGCGAACCGGTCGCCATTCTGTGGCCGCTTGATAGATTGGGGGAAATGAGCACCATGGAGGGACATCAGTGACGCACGGGGCCGGAACAGGATCGGACGCCGCGGATTCCGCCGCTCCTCACCACGAAGACACTTCGGAGTATGCGGGCAGGCAGAAGCGCAACGGATTCCTCGCTCTCCTCCGTGAGATCGCGCTCATCCTCGTGATCTCCATCGTGCTCTCGTTCGTCATCAAGACGTTCTTCTTCAAGGCGTTCTACATCCCGTCCGAGTCGATGGTGCCGACGCTCGAGGAGAACGACCGGATCTTCGTGAACCTCATGGTCCCGAGGAACTTCGCGCTCGAGCGCGGCGACGTCGTCGTGTTCAAGGACACGAAGGGCTGGCTCCCGCCGTCCTCTGAAGGAGGGCAGAACTGGTTCCAGGAGAGCCTCGAGTTCATCGGCCTGCTCCCGGACACGTCACAGCAGCACCTCATCAAGCGACTCGTCGGGCTCCCCGGAGACCACGTCGTGTGCTGCGACGCCCAGCAGCGCATCACGGTCAACGGGGTCGCGCTCAGCGAGCCCTACGTCAACCCGGCGGAGATCCCGCGCCCCGTCCCCTTCGATGTGACCGTTCCGGCGGGCAAGGTGTGGGTGATGGGAGACAACCGCAACCACTCCTCGGACTCCCGCTACCACAACGCGCAGGAACCCGGCAACGGATTCATCGACCTAGGCGACGTCGAAGGCCAGGCCGTCGTCATCGCGTGGCCGCTCAACCGCCTCGGCGCGCTCGGCAACTACCCGAGCACGTTCTCCTCCGTCCCGAGCCCCAAGTAACATGACCGCGCTAGACCAGGCCACCCCCGACCGGCGAGACGCTCCAAGACGCGCACCGGCCGTACCGACCCTCCGTTACGTGCGGCGGCTCGCCACTGAGTTCGGGCCGCTCGTCGCGGGCTGCGACGAGGTCGGCCGCGGAGCCCTCGCGGGTCCGGTGAGCGTGGGGGTCGTCGTGATCGACGTGCGCTCGGCGCGGACGCGGACCGTGCTGCGCGACAGCAAGCTGCTCGCGCCCGAGCGGCGGGTCGAGCTCGTCCCGATGGTCCGCTCGTGGGCGCTCGCGAGCGCCGTGGGCCATGCGAGCGCCGATGAGATCGACGACGTCGGGCTGATGGAGGCGCTGAGGCTTGCCGGCATGCGTGCCCTGGGTCAGATCGAAGCTGCGGGGATCGTGCCCGACGTCGTCCACCTCGACGGCAACTACGACTGGCTCGGGCGCGGGGGGCAGGGTTCCCTTTTCGGTGACGCGACGCCCATGCCCACCGTCCCGGTGCGCACGATGATCAAGGCCGACCTCAAGTGCCAGGCCGTCGCGGCCGCGAGCATTCTCGCGAAGGTCGAGCGCGACGCGATCATGGTGGATCTCGGCGTGCAGGAGCCCCGCTTCGGCTGGGCCGTCAACAAGGGCTACGCGACGCCTGAGCATCGCGCGGCCCTCCACTCCTTCGGGCCCACGGTGTGGCACCGGCGGAGCTGGAACCTCGACCGGGCCGCGGTCGAGGCCCTCGACGGTGATGGATGATAGGACTATGAGCGCAGAAGACCTCGAGAACTATGAGACTGACATGGAGCTTCAGCTCTACCGGGAGTACCGCGATGTCGTCTCGCTCTTCAGCTACGTCGTGGAGACCGAACGTCGGTTCTACCTCGCCAACCACGTGGACCTCCAGGCGCGGTCCGCGGACGGTGAAGTGTATTTCGACCTGACCCTTCAGGATGCGTGGGTCTGGGATGTCTACCGGAGCGCGCGCTTCGTCAAGAGCGTTCGCGTGATCACGTTCAAGGACGTGAACGTCGAGGAGCTGCCCAAGGTCGAGGACCTGGCCCTCCCGAAGGAAGGCCTGGGCACGTAACCCAGGCTGCCTTCTCGCGATAGCCCTCCACAGCCGTCCGGGCGGCGGTTCGTCCACATAGCGCTGATCGCCCGGTGCAACGGGGCGCCGACGCTGGCACTGTGGCCCTATGAGGGCAAAGGACTGGGTGGGCCAGCGCGGCGAACGTCTCGCCGAGGCGTATCTCGAGACGATCGGCTTCACGGTGCTGGACCGGAACTGGCGCGGAACCGGCGGCGAACTGGATCTCGTGGCGCTCGACGGCGACGTCCTGGTCGCCGTCGAGGTCAAGGCGAGGTCCTCGTGGGCGTTCGGTCACCCGTTTGAAGCGGTCGACGGCGGCAAGCTCGCCCGGATCGTCAGGCTCGCCGCGGCCTGGGCGCGCGAGCGCGACCTGCTGAACCGGCGACGGCGCGTGGACGTCATCGCCGTGACCGGCATTGGGCGAGCTGACACGCCCCTCGTCGAGCATCTGCGGGGCGTTGCATGAGAGGGTACAGCCGACTGCGCCGCCGAGTGGGCTGCGGGGTTCCGGATCACACGCCCCGTGCGTCGGACCCTTCGAGGACTGGGACGGGCAGAGGAGCTGGGGGACTCCCGGTTTCCGAGGCTGGCTCGCTGCCCTCGCCTTCGCCACTGCTGAAGAGCACGAGGTTCCCGTCTGGGGCAGTAGCCACGTGGGCGTGGCGGCCGGCTCTTCTCGCACGGCGCTCTGCTTTCGCGCCGCTGCCGAGAGTGAGCCCGAGGATGCTCATCCCGACGATGAAGCCGTAGACGACGCACCGCTCGAACCATCCGCGGGGGTACGCATGGTTGGGGTCGAGCCACCCCCAGCTGAGCGCCAGGAGCATGGCGCCTCCGTAGGTCGCCCAGCCTGCCGAAACGATCATCGCGAGCGAGACGACCGGCCGCGGCGTCCACCACAGGACTGCGACGAACAGCACCGTGAGCACCGAGCAGGCGAGGAAGGCCTCCGTGCTGTACACGTGCATCGGGGTGTTGTAGTCCTCAGGGAAGGCGCCGACCCCGACGAGGGAAACGCCGGCGAGGCCCATGAAGCACCGAGTGGCGTTGGTGAGGTGATGACGCCAGCCCACCCGGTGGCCGAAATGCTCGCCCAAGACGTGCCGGCCAATACTCCGCAGCTCGCTGACTCCGCCTGCGCCGTCCCCGACGGGGCGGGCGGTCGCTTCCCTGAACCGCTCATGGTGGCCGCCGACGCGGAGCACCGTGGACGTGATGAGAGCGGCAGCGATGACGATCCCAATCCCCAGGAAGATAAGCGAGAGGTCCATTACGGGAAAGAGGGGCGAGCAGATGTTGCGCGCGTAGATGCTGCCTGTATCCCGAGGCTGGCAGCCGCGCGCCCCGAGGTCGCTGATGAAGTACTGCGCGTAGTCGTAGGTCACGTAGTTGGAGGGCGGCGGTTTCGTCGGGTCCACCCATGCCACGGCCGCGACGCGCTCGATGACGAAGTACAGCAGGAGGCTCCGCGCGGCCCAGGACCCGATGATGTGACGGGTGTCGGCGGGACCGGGGCACCGGGCGGCCGTCCAAGGCGTGAAGATGCTCGCGAGGATGGCTTTGGGGTTCATGGCGACGATTAACGCGCTTCGATGGACAAATATCAAGAGGGCCCATGGACGTGACCGAAAACGTCGGCCTACTGGATGCTTGCTGTCGAATCTCGCTGGGTTCGGCGCGCTCCCTGTGTTCCTCCACAGAGGTATTTCCGGGGCGTCGTCCACATGCGGCTTGCATGGCGCGACGGCCCTGCGTGCGGTCAGGCAGGGTGGATTCATGGGGGAATTCGAGGGCGCAAGACCGCCGGGGGCGGGTTGGTTCGGGGAGATCGTGCCAGACCGGGGGCACGGTTCCGCGTGGGATGGGCGGTGCACGTGAGCGGGTTCGGACGGGCGCTCGGGGTCGGTCTCGTAGGGCTCAACGGCTATCTCGTCGAGGTCGAGGCAGATATCGGCCAGACGCTTCCGGCCTTCGTGCTGCTGGGGCTGCCGGATTCGGCGTTGACCGAGGCGAAGGAGCGGGTCCGATCGGCGGCGCAGAACTCGGGCGTGCCGTTGAGCCGGAGGAAGATCACGGTCAATCTCCTGCCTGCGGCCCTGCCGAAGCGGGGTACCGCGTTCGACCTCGCGATCACGGTCGCGGCCCTCGCCGCTGCGGGGGACATTCGCGCGCCGGCCGATACGGTATTCATCGCCGAGCTCGGCCTCGACGGGCGGCTGCGGCCAGTTCAGGGCATCCTGCCGGCGGTCATGGCGGCCGTGCGTGCCGGGTACCCCGATGTGATCGTGGCTGCCGCCAACGGCCCCGAGGCCAGGCTTGTCCCCGGGGCGAGGGTCCATGAGTACGAGAGCCTCGGCGGGCTCGCACTCGATCTCGGGGCGGATCCGCTCAAGGTGGTTCTTCCCGAGCCCGTTCCAGACTCGGATCGGGCCGAGGGCGGGCTACGCCGCGAGGGTTCCGAAAGCGAGGGTGGGGTGGTCCCAGGGAGCGGGAGCCCCGACCTCCGCGACGTTGCCGGCCAGTCAGACGCCCGTGCTGCGCTCGAGGTCGCTGCGGCGGGTGGGCATCACCTGTTCATGCTCGGCCCACCCGGAGTGGGGAAGACCATGCTGGCCGAGCGGTTGCCGGGGATCCTGCCCGACCTGGACGACGAGGCTGCGATGGAGGTGACTGCGATTCATTCGCTGTCGAAGCTCCCGAGCGCGACGAGGGAACTCGTGCGCCGACCGCCATTCGAGAGCCCCCACCACACCGCGAGCCAGGTCGCCGTCATCGGCGGCGGCTCGGGAATCCCGCGGCCCGGCGCGGCCTCGCGAGCCCACCGGGGAGTCCTCTTCCTTGACGAGGCGCCCGAATTCGGGGGGCGCACCCTAGACTCGCTCCGTCAGCCGCTCGAAAGCGGTGAGGTCTCGATACACCGATCAGCAGGTCATGCGACGTACCCCGCGCGATTTCAGCTCGTGCTCGCCGCCAACCCCTGTCCGTGCGGCCAGTCGTCGGGCAAGGGCCTTCTCTGCACGTGTCCGCCGCAGGTGCGTCGTCGCTATCTTGCCCGGCTCTCGGGGCCGCTCCTCGACCGCGTCGACATCCAGGTGGGCGTGCGGCCGCCGTCGCCTTACGATCTGGCCGCGAACGAACCTCACGAATCTTCAGCGGTGGTCGCGGCCCGCGTGAAGACGGCTCGTGCGCGGCAGGCCGAACGGCTCGCTCCCTACGGCCTCCACACCAATTCCGAGATTCCCGGCCGCCTTCTCCGCGGGCCGTTTCTGCCGTCCCGATCGGTCGTCCGCACGCTCGAGGAGGCGCTCGAGCGGTGCACTCTGACGGCGCGAGGATACGACAGGGTGCTTCGCCTCGCATGGACTATCGCCGACCTTGCTGGGCATGACGTGCCGGACGGAGACGACGTGGGCCAAGCATTGCTGTTCCGGACGACCGAGGGGAGTCGCTGATGGGAGGCGTTCAGTTCAGGGGAGCTGGCCTCGGGGTTCCGATCGACGAAGGACTGGAGGACGTGCGGATCGCACGCGCCGCGCTGACCCGGCTCATCGAACCGGGGGATGTCACCGGGGCCGCCCTCGTGGCGACGATCGGTCCGGGTGCCGCCTTTGCTGTGGCGACCGGCCGATCGCGCCTTGAGGCCGGCCGAGATGCCGAGATCGGGCAGCTGGCCGTCGAGTGCGGCGCCAAGCGCTGGGAAGGAGTCTCGGCAGCTCAGGAGCGGTGGCGAGGTCGGGTTCCCCAACTCGCGCCGGAGCGCGACCTCGAGACCATCGCCCGCTTCGGAGGTCGGCTCATCATCCCTGAGGACGCGGAATGGCCGGAGGGATTCGACGACCTCGGTGTCCAAGCCCCGATCGCGCTCTGGGTCCGCGGGGAAGAACGCGTCGCAGCGCTGAGGCGCAGTGTGGCCGTGGTTGGGTCGCGGGCTGCCACCGCGTACGGCCTCGAAGTGGCCGGGGAGATCTCGAAGGGCCTCGTGGACCGCGGGATCACGGTCGTGAGCGGGGGAGTCAACATTCACTTACCTCAAATCTGTTGTTGCTTCATCAGCATGGCTAGCGGTCGCCGAGGGACGGCTGCATCCGGCCGGCCACGAGGGGCGAGGGTGGATGCGGGAGCGAAGGATCCGGTACGGTCTCGGGGAAGTCGGAGGGTGTCGTGCAGGATCTGCTCTGCGCGGTCGAGGATTGCGAGGCTCAGGCCTTCTGGGCGGTCTTCGAACTCGGCCCGGGCCAGGATGGAGGCACCAGTGAGCAGCACCGGGATGGCCTCGTCCTGATTTCCGAGAGCCAGGGCCTGCTCGAGGTCGGCAGCCGCGGCGCGATGGACCGTCGACGCGACGCGAATGAGCGCTTCCAGTGTGTACAGAGATCTCTTGGTCGCTTCGGACGGCGTCGGATCCACGATTCTCCTTCCTCGGCGATCGCCTTCGTTGCAGTGGTATACGCCGCCCCCGCCTCGGCGCTTCCGATCGTGCGCCGCGGAGGATGGGGCGAAATGCCGAAGTGCGCAGTCGGGGCTCGCTCAGGAGGCCTTCGGAGTCGATGCCCACTCGCGGAGGTGGTCCAGATGGGCCCCGCCGCTGCGAATCGCGGTGCCTTGCAGGGCTGCGTTGAGCAGCGCGTGCCGCAGTGCTCTCTCATCGACTGTGGGGGCGAGGACGAATGTCTTCCTCCGCCCTTGGACAGAGCTGGTCACAAAGCCCCGCCCGTGGAGCCAGGCAAGGTGCTGGTAGACACTGGACGGGGAGATCTCCAGCGCCGATGCCAGATCGCCGACCGTGTCCATCCTCTCCAGGAGAAGGGCTAGCAGGTGAAGCTTCGCGGGACTGGCCAGCAGACTCGGGTCGAGAATGGGCATCCGGCCTTCCTTCCTTGCATCGTGCCCACGGGTAGTCACCCGGAGTCTGGGTTTGGGCCGGTTGCCTCTTCGGGGGCCTACGGAGTCCTGGAAGGGGTTCATGGCTGCAGGCTCGTCCTCTGCGGCGGCCGTCTCTCGGAGCCGGGCCCGACTGTTTGCCGGCCCGGCTCCGGGACGGGCCGGCTCACTTCTCGTTGAGCATCCTCTCGAGGTCTCCGGCTTCGGGGGCGTGGCCCTCGTGGGCGGTCTCGTAGGCTGCGATTTCGGCTTCGAGTTCGGCCATGGCCTCGCCGCCGGCCATGAGGTCGGTGATCTCCTCGCGGGTGCGCTCGCCCTTGCGGAAGTCGGCGGCGAGGGCGCCGTGGATGAGGACGGCGAAGTGGTCCCCGACCTTCATCGCGTGCAGGACGTTGTGGGTGACGAGGATGACGGCGAGGCCCTTCTGGCGTGCCTGCATGATGATGCGCAGGACGTGGGTGGCCTCCTTGACCCCGAGCGCCGCGGTGGGCTCGTCGAGGATGAGCAGCTTGGCGCCGAAGTAGACCGCGCGCCCGATCGCCAGGGCCTGACGCTCGCCGCCGGAGAGGCCGCCGACGAGGCGGTTGCCGTCGGTGATGCGGGTGATGCCCAGGCTGCGCATCTCGTGCACGGCGACCTCGCCGGCGAACTTGTTGTCGAAGCGCTTGAACGGACCCCAACCCCTCTTGGGCTCGGCGCCGACGAAGAAGGATCGGCCGATGCTCATCAGGGGGAAGGTGCCGCCGAACTGGTGCACGGTGGCGATGCCGCGGTCGCTGGCGTCCCGAGGGCTCTTGAACTTCACCGGCTCGCCCTCGACCTCCATGGTGCCGGAGGTGGGTTCGTGGAAGCCGGAGAGGACCTTGATGAGGGTGGACTTTCCGGCGCCGTTGTCGCCGAGGAGGCAGAGCACCTCGCCGGGCTTGACCTCGAGGGAGATGTCGTTGAGGACCTGGGTGGAGCCGAAGGACTTGCAGATGTCGGTCAGCTTGAGGAACGGAACGGTCATGGGGGGTCAGGCCTTCTTCTTCGGGGTGCCGGAGGACAGGGCCATCTTCCGGAAGGTGTTGTTCATCAGGACCGCCACGAGCAGAAGGATGCCCAGGATGAGGGCCGCCCAGTCGGAGTTCCAGCCGGTGTAGTAGATGCCCTGGCTGACGATGGCGAAGGTGAGGGTTCCGAGGAGGACGCCGACGACCGAGCCGTAGCCGCCGGTGAGCAGGACGCCGCCGACGACGACTGCGATGATCGAGTTGAAGACGAAGGCCTGGCCGTTGGCGACCTGGGCTCCGTTGTAGAGGATGGTCTGGATCACGCCCACGAGCGAGGCCCCGAGGGCGGAGCTCATGTAGAGGCCGATCTTGACCTTCTCCACGGGGATGCCGGTGGAGCGGGCGCTGATCGTGTCCCCGCCGACGGCGAGGATCCAGTTGCCGCGGGGGGCGAAGTGCAGGAACCATCCGACGCCCAGGATGACGGCGATCCACCAGAAGATGGCGACTTCGAACTGGCCCGCGATGAGGGTGCCGAAGATGCTCTTGGCCCAGTCTTCGGGGGCGAGCGAGACGCTCGTGGTGCCGGTGATGACGCGGGAGAAGCCGAGGGTGGTGCCGGCGAGGCCGAAGTTGGTCGCGAGGGTCACGACGAAGGAGGGCACGTTGGTGCGGGTGACCAGGAGCCCGTTGACGAAGCCGATGACGCCTCCGACGATGAGGGCGGCGATGATGCCGACGGCGGTGGGCAGGCCCCAGTAGCCGGAGACGATGGCCGTGGTCATCGAGCTCGTGGCGATGACCGAGCCGACGGAGAGGTCGAGTTCGCCGGCGATCATCAGCAGCCCGACAGGGATGGCGACGATGCCGAGCTCGGCGGCGACGTTGAGCCAGCTGGCCGCGCCGCCGCTGGAGAGGAACTGTCCGCCGCCGAAGATGGCGAAGAAGACGAAGACTGCCACGGTCCCGATCAGCGCGCCGGTCTCGGGCCGGCGGAGGAGCGAGCCGAGCGAGGTCGGCGACGACGCGGTCCGCGTCTTGCGGTTCGCGGAGACCCCGGATGGGCCGTGGGTCGTATTCACTGCCATGGTTTGGACTACCACCTTAAGTACAGGGGACGCGACGGCTTTGACGCGTCCGGGGGTCGGGAGCCGGGCCCCTGGGGCATTCCGGGGCCCGGCTCGTCGTCGTTAGCGGACGCCGGCCTGCTCGCCTGAGAGGGCCTGGTCGACGTTCTGCGAGTCGATGATCGCGGGGCCGGTCAGGATCGGGCGCTGCGGGAGGTTCAGGCCGTAGGCGACGTAGGAGTTGGCCATGGACACCGAGAGGTAGCCCTGCATGTAGGGCTGCTGGTCGATCGCGAACAGCGTGGTGCCGTTCTTGATGTTGTTAAGGGTTGCCGTGTCCATGTCGAAGGTCGCGGGCTTGACCTTGCCCGTGAGGTTCGCCTGCTGGACGGCGCTGACCGCGCTGCCGGCGTCGGAGGTGCTGATCGTGACCACCGAGTCGATGCTCGAGTCCTTCAGCAGCGCCGCCTTGATCGCCTGGGCCACGGCGGTCTGGTTGCCGAACTGGGACGAGGGAAGCGGGAGCTCGGTCGATGACCCGCCGTTGGCCTTGATGCCGTCGTCGATGCCGCGGCAGCGGTCCTCGGTGTTCGTCGAGCCGGGCAGGGTGTTCACGCACAGGGAGTGCTTCGCGCCGTGCTGCCCGAGGTATGTGCCGCCGGCCTTGCCGGCGGTGTACTCCTCGCTGCCGACGTAGTTGACGGCCCCGACCTTGTCGGCGGCCGGGAGGCCCCCGGCGTTGTAGATGAAGAGCGGAACCTTCTGGCCGGTCACGTGCTTGAGGGCCGAGTCCTCGGCGTCGGGCACCCAGTCGGGGGCGATGACCGCGGTCGCGCCCTGGCTCAGCGTCGAGTCGATCAGCTTGGCCGCGTCGGGGCCGAGGTTGTCGTAGTTCTGCGGGCCCAGGAACGTCACCGACCCGCCCTGGGCCTGGACCACCTTGGCCGCGTCGTCGACGCCGCGCTTGACCTTGGACCAGAACGGGTCATCGGACTTGCCGCCGATGACGAAGATCTTGGCCTTGCCACTGCCGCCGGCGGCGGCGCCGCTGGTCGAGCCCGAGGAGTTCCCGGACTGGGAGCACGCGCTCGTCGCCAGCACGGCGAGGACCCCGGCCACGGCCAGGACCCGGCGGTTCCGCGCCGCACGGGCAATTGACTTCATCGTCATCAGCAACTTCCTTTTCTCAGAGCCGACCGCACCGATATGGAGCGGTCCACATCATGGCCATCGGTGTGATGCCACTCACACGATGACCTAAGCGGCGGCTGGATGTCAATACTTTGTCCATACAATTTGGAGCGCTCTGAGAAAGAGGCGTGCAGATGGGGTGCAAGGGGTCGTGGGTGGGCGGCCGGAGGGCCGGGCCTGTGCAAGGGCGGGGGTGGTGGGGGGTCCGCCGCTTGAGGGTTCGCCTGGGGCGGTGGGCGGGGCGTGCTAGGGCTCGTGGAGTTGTCTGCGCCGGGTCCCTGCCGTGCTCGGACGGGTCACGAGCGTGGGCTCGATGAGGGCATGGCGTCTCGGCGCGTCCGGGTTCTGCAGGCGGGCGAGCAGCGTGCGGGCGGCCTCGGCGCCGATCTCCCGGCTGCGGGGGTCAACGCTTGTGAGGGCCAGGTAGTGGTAGGCGGCCAGCGGGGAGTTGTCGTAGCCGACGACGGCGACGTCCGCCGGTGCCCTCAGCCCCCGTTCCCGCAGGGCGGCCAGGGCACCGACGGCCATGACATCATTCGCAGCAATAATCGCCGTGACCGGCGGACGGCAGTCCAGAAGTTCGAGCGCGCCCGAGTAGCCGTCCTGCTCCGAGGTCCCCCCGCCCGCTCCGACGACGAGGGGCTCCAGGCCGGCTGCCGCCATCGCCTTCTCGTAGCCGCGCCGGCGGTGGGCGGCGGGGCCGCCGCGGCCGGTCAGGTGCCCCACGTTCCGGTGGCCCAGGTCGAGCAGGTGGGCAGTGGCGAGCTCGCCTCCGCGCTCGTCATCGCCCGCGACCACGTCCGCCCCGGGCAGCACCGCCGGTCCAAGCTCGCGGACACCCGCCACAACCACCGGCACACGAACGCCCTGCAGCAGGCCCGGATCGGGCTCGGCGGCGATGACGAGCGCATCGACGTGCTGGGCGAGGAAGCCGTCCACCGGGTTCCGGCCCGAGGCCGCCTCGAGCTGGAGGTCGGCGACGCTCGCGGAGTACCCGGCCGGGTCCAGGACGGAGCGCAGGCCTGCAAGGAGCTCGACGAACCAGGGGTTGTGGAAGTCGTCGATCAGCACCCCGACAGAGCGGGTCTGCTGGCTCGCAAGGGCGCTCGCTGCCCGGCTCGGACGGTAGCCGAGCTCCTCGATCGCCTCGAGCACCGCCTGACGGCGTGCATCGCTCACATGGGGCTCGCCGCGCAGCACGAGCGAGACGAGGGACTTCGAGACGCCGGCCCGGCGGGCGACGTCGTAGATCGTCGGGCGGGTGATGGCGGATGCAGGGGTCGGGCGGGCTGGCACGCGATCATCATGGCACTCGCCGGGGCGAGACACCCCGCCATATTTCGGATATTGACAGGACAAACCTGTGTTCGTAATCTCATTGCTGGAGCGCTCCAAGACATCCTCCGCACAAGACTTCCGTCCCTTCCCGCCTCAAAGGAGAGAGCATGTCCGAGTCCCTCGGCGTCGCCGTCATCGGCGCCGGCATGGCTGGCAAGGCCCACGCCGCCGCCTACCGCACTGCGAGCACCCTCTACCGCCCCACCCTCCCCCAGATCCGCCTCGTCTCGATCGGCGACGTCAACCCCGAGTTCGGCCAGGCCGCCGCGCGTCGCTTCGGCTACGAGCGCCACGACGCCTCGTGGCAGGCGATCGCGGAGGCGGACGACATCGACGTCGTGAGCATCGTCATCGCCAACTCCCTGCACCGCGAGGTCGTCGAGGGCCTGCTCGCGGCCGGCAAGCACGTCCTGTGCGAGAAGCCGCTTTCCGACACGCTCGCTGACGCCCGCGCCATGGCCGACGCAGCGCGCTCCGCCGAGGCCCGCGGCACCCTCGCCCGCATCGGCTTCACCTTCCGCCGCACGCCCGGCATCGCGGCCATCCGCGAGCTCATCCAGAACGGCACGCTCGGCCGCCCGCTGCACTTCAGCGGCCGGTACTGGACCGACTACGGATGCAGCCCCCAGGCCCCGATGAGCTGGCGCTACAAGGGCGCCCCGGGCTCCGGAGCGCTGGCGGATGTCGGCAGCCACCTCGCCTATGTGGGCGAGTTCCTCTGCGGCGACATCCAGGCTGTTTCGGGCGGCCAGCTCTCCACCGCGATCACGAAGCGCCCGCTCCCGCTCGGCGCCGTCATGGGCCACGACCACGCGGCGGTGAGCGAAACGTTCGAGCCCGTCGAGAACGACGACGTTGCCTCCTTCTCTGCCGAGTTTGCCCAGTGCATCGGCTCGCTCTCCGTCTCCCGTGTGGCTGCGGGCCACGCCAACTCGCTCATGTTCGAGGTGTTCTGCGAGAAGGGCGCAGCGCTCTTCGACCAGCGCCGCCCGTCCGAGATCGGTCTGTTTCTCTCCGAGGGCTCGGCCTCGGAGAACGGCTACCGCCAGGTCATCCTCGGCCCGGACCACCCGTACATCGCGGGCGGCCTGGCCATGGACGCGCCCAGCGTCGGTTTCGGCCAGAATGATGCTTTCGGCTACCAGGCGCGCGCCTTCCTCGAAGAGGTGGCGGGCCTGCCCGAGTCCGAGTCCCTGCCGCGCTGCGCGACGTTCGACGAGGGCGTGCGCAACATGGAGATCCTCGACGCCGTGGCGGCGTCGGCGCAGAACAACGGAAAGCGAGTCTCCCTGTGAAGCTTGGCGTCTACAACGCGATCCTGCACGACCGTTCGCTTCCGGAGGCGCTCAAGGTCATCGCGGGCCTCGGCCTGAGCGGGATCGAGCTCAACACGGGCGGGTTCCTCCCGGCCGTGCACGTGCCGACCATGGACCAGATCCTGGTCTCGGACGCGGCCCGGGATGACTACCTCGGCATCTTCGAGGGAACCGGTGTCTCGATCGCTGGCCTGAACTGCAACGGCAACCCGCTGCACCCCAAGCCGGAGATCGGCGAGAAGCACGCCGAGGACGTCCGCCGCTCGATCCGGCTAGCGCAGCGCCTGGGCCAGAACCGGGTCGTGACGATGTCCGGGCTGCCCGGGGGCGAGCCCGGGGCGACGGTGACGAACTGGATCGTGAACGCCTGGAACTCCGCGGCGCTGGACGTCCTGGACTACCAGTGGGGCATCGCCGCGGAGTTCTGGCGCGAGACCGACCGCCTGGCCGCCGACCACGGGGTCAAGGTCGCCCTCGAGCTGCACCCGCAGAACATCGTGTTCAACACCGCGGACGTCTACAAGCTCATCGAGCTCACCGGGGCGACGAACGTGGGCGTCGAGCTGGACGCGTCCCATCTGTTCTGGCAGCAGATGGACCCCGTCGCCGTCGTCCGCGAACTTGGACCGCTCGTATTCCACGCGGCCGCGAAGGACGTCCGCATCAACACCGAGAACGCCAAGCTCTACGGCGTCCTGGACAACCGCTTCCGCCGCCTGCGCCCGGAGGAGAACCGCACCAACCTCGGCGGCGACGAGTGGGCCAACGAGTGGCCCAAGGATTCCGCGTGGGACTTCGTGGCCCTGGGCCGCGGGCACGACACCGCCTACTGGGCCGAGTTCCTCAAGGCGCTGTACGAGGTGGACTCGGAGATGATGGTCAACATCGAGCACGAGGACACCTCCCTCGGCCGCATCGAGGGCCTCGAGGTCGCCTCCAAGGTCCTCCTCGACGCGGCTCGCTCCGTCGGGGTCCTCGCCGAGGCCTAGCTTGAGCCGTCGCTCCTGCAAGGGTCCCTGGCCCGCAGGAGCGACGGTCGGACTGCGGCCGAGGAGCCGCTGTCGCGCATTGGTCAGGGAAGGCGCCAGAAGGGGCCGGTGAGGCCGCAGTCGTCGAGGAGCCCCTGGTTGTGCTCGCGGCTGTGCGGTTGGAAATCTGGGTGCAGGCGGTCACCGTACCATGGGCCGGCTAGCCGCCAGACGGATCTCGCGTCGGCGATGTATCCACTGCCTGGGGCATTGGCCTCGGTCCACTGCTCGGCGTGGCTGCGGTCGCAGAACATGCGGATCATCGTGCAGGTGGCCACGACATCGTCCCACCACTCTCGCGCGGGTCGGGGAAACCGGACCGCGAGATCCGAGGGCGGCGGCGTGTCTGGTCCGGTGCGGAAGCTGATGTGGGCTCCGCACTGCGGGCACGCGGTGTCCACGCGGACCTCCAGATGCAGGGCCGCGCTGATGCCGAACGAGTCCCAGGCGCATCCGCCCCACCAGCGGCGGTCGTCGTGCCCGTCCGACGGGGTGACGACGAATGCCATCGGCGCAGAGGTGAATGGGTGCGCCATGCGCACCGCATCGCCGTCGCCATTCATGACGAGCGCGTGGTCGTCGGCCAGACTGTGCAGGACGCTCCGGATGTCCTCGACAGAGCTGTCCGTGGTGCGCGCGAGTTCGGCGATCGACGGCGCCCGCCCCTCACGCGCGAATGTCTCGTAGACGAGGTCGCGCACTCGGCGTGCCTGGGTGGTGTTCACGGATTGTCTCCTCAGCTGCTCTAGTTCTGGTCTCGCTGAATTCGCCGTCAGTCATGCATTCGTGCGCCCTTGATGATGCGGTCGATAACGTTGCGCGGCCCGCGAAGGGCAATGCCCACAAGGTCGAGTTCGCCGGCGGGAACCTCCGCGACTGCCGCCCGGTTGGCCTCATCGTGACCGGTGGCGAAGAGCTCTCTCGTATACACGGCGGGGGTGATCCCGCGGCCGAGCGCCTTCGCGCGAGCGGTTGCCAGCATCTCGGCCCCGCCACAGAGCACCAGCACGGGCTGGCGCAGCATCGACAGGTATGCGTTGCCGTCAAGGTCGCGGTATGGATCTCCCGTGAGATCCGGCGCGCTGGTCGCAATGCCGCTCATGAGGAAGGCCGTGACGTTGAGCTCCTGCCAGGGCAGCAGATCGTCCCTCAACACCACGGCAACCTTCGTGTCGAAGCGTACGGGGACTTCGTCGCGGGAGGGTTTTGCGGCGATCGTCTTCTCGTGCATGCTTCCAGCTTCGGCGCCGCCGTCTGCGCCTGTCTTGTACATTTCTTGCATGGATGATTCCGTGCGGGTGTGGCATCCTACGGTGCCGTTCGTGCGCGAGGTGCTGCATGCGACCTTCGAGCACCATGTCTACCCGGCGCACACCCACGACGCGTGGGCAGTGCTCATGGTCGACGACGGCGCGGTCGCCTACGATCTCGACCGCACCGGACATTTTGCCGTGCCGGATTCGGTCACGCTCCTTCCCCCGCACGTGCCGCACAACGGGCGTTCCGCCGTCGGCGGAGAGACATACCGCAAGCGCGTCATCTATCTCGACGAGGGCTGGCTGCCGGCGCGCCTCGCGGACGCCACCGTCGCCCGGCCGACACTCCAAGGCAACGCCGCGGCCGCCACGGTGGCGGGGATCCACGCAGCGCTCCGCTCCCCGGGGGAGATGATGGCGGCCGAGTACGGCATCCTCTCTCTCCAGGAGATCGTCCAAGGGCACCTCGGCACAGCGTCGTCGCCACCGCGGGACGTGCCGCTCGCACGACGGCTGCGCCAGATGCTCGACGACAGGCTCGACGAATCGTTCACGATCACGGAGGCAGCGCGGATCCTGGGCACCCATCCGAGCCACCTGGTGCGCGCGTTCTCCCAGGCCTACGGCATAGCCCCCCACCGCTATGTGATAGGACGCCGGGTGGACCTGGCAAGACGGCTCCTGCTCGCAGGCCGCGCGCCCGCGGAAGCAGCCGCAGAGGCGGGATTCCACGACCAGGCACATCTCACACGGCATTTCCGACGAGTCCTGGGAACCACACCCGGCACCTTCGCGGCATGATGCGGGCGTCGCGTCTCGCCTGAGCTGAGCCCGCCACAGCACGGAGGCGCACTCGAAACTCAGCGTTACCGCTAGGGCTAGAGAACGTCCGCGGACGGCGGGGCCGTGCTGGATCGGACAACGAGCGTCGGCTCAAGGACGACTTCACGTTCTCCGATCTCAGACCCGTCGCATCGCGCGACGATCCGCTCGATCGCGACCCGTGCCATCTCGTGTGGACGCTGGGCGACGCTGGTGAGATCGAAGTCGGGATTCTGCGCGAGATGGCTGTCGTCCCATCCGATCACCGAAATCCTGCCGGGAACATCGATCCCTTCTTGAGCGAAGAGGCTCACCGCCGCCGCGGCCGTATCGTCATTGAACGCGACCACCGCCGTGGGCAATTCGGCCGCGGCAATCAGCTTTCCCGCTGCTCGGAGTCCGGCCAAGGAGTCCTCGCCGCCGGAGACGATGAGGACATCGTCTCCGAGCCCTCGTTCTGCCATTGCCTTGATATAGGCCTCCCGTCGCGCAACGGCCACCAGACCGCTGCCACCGTCCAGATGGGCGATCCGCCGGTGGCCAAGCTGAACCAGATGGTCTACGGCCAAGGACATGCCGTGCACGTCAGAGGTCCGGACGACATCGACGGAATCGTCCTCGACGCTCCACCCCATCACGGCCACGGGAAGGCTCCCCGCCATCCCCGGCTCCGCCACGGGCGGACCGAGCATCACGAGTCCATCGAATCTGAAGTCGGCAAGGGACTCCAGCGCCTGCTGTTCACCCCTGTCAGGGGTCACAGCACTGAGAATCAGGTCGTACCCGTGGTCGGCCGCGGCGGCATAGAGACCCTCGAGCAGGTCGAAATGGAAGCGACCGCCTCCACCGAACGTCACACCGATCAAACGAGATGTCGGACTGGCCAAGGACCTTGCCCGACGGTCCGGCCGATAGCCGAGCGCACGCGCCGCGGCCAAGACCCTCGAGCGCGTCATGGATGTGGGACCCGGCTCTTCCCTGATCACCAAGGAGGCCATCGCACGCGACACACCGGCCCGCTTGGCAACATCCTCCAAGGTCACGCGACGGGTAGGGGCCCGATCCCGATCCTGGAGCATCAGCGCGTCATCTCGAATGCGTTTCCCATCACCGGCTGCCACCGGAGGCCTTTCTGAATCCACTTGACATACTAGACGCCCGATCCGACCCCCATCCCGTTGGCGTTTCGCCGCGATCCTGAGGGCGCATTCCCACACGAGGGACTGGGCCTGACTCTTCGGCAATGGTGAGCGGCGTTAGACGGCCCTTGGGTTTCGAACGCATGTGCAAATGGGGTAGCCGCCTGTGTGAATCACAACGTCATCCGGCGTGAAGACAGGCTTCCTCGCGTCCTGAGCCAGGCCAGCGGGGTGGCTTCCGCGCAGCCACGGGTCAGTTCAGGACCTGACTGAGGTACCAGTGGATGGTGGGCCGGCTGACACCGAACCCGGCGGCGATCTGCGCCACCGTGTACGCCCGCTTCCCCGTCGGGCCCGGTCTCGTTACACAATGTCCTCGGCGGATCCAAAGAAGCTGACTAGGTTCCGGGGGTCGCGCGAACGAACGGATTCGAGGCGCCGACCTTGGGTTGAACGTTCAGGAGATCGCGCTGCTTCTAGAGCGTGATGGTTCCATGGATGCAGGTGGTGGTCTTCCCGCCGATCCAGACGTTGCCTGCGGCGTCACTGCTGACCTCGATGGTCCCGGCCCGTCCGACGCGCGCGCCCTGGGAGACGCGGTAGGCGGCGGGGCTGTTCGCCCGGCTGGCGAGCCATTGGGCGACGCTGGCGTTCATGCTGCCGCACACGGGGTCCTCCGCGACGCCGACTCCGGGCGCGAAGGTGCGCATCTCGAACGCGTGCTCGGAGCCCTCAGGGTAGGCGCCGATCGCACCGACCATAGCATTGGGGATCGCGGACAGCTCGGGCTCCAGCGCGAGGACTTCCTCCGCGGTGGCGAGCTGCACGACGGCCCAGCCGGGGCCGTTGTCGACCCACTGGTGGGCCAGGACTCGGTTACGGCCGATGCCGAAGGCGGAGGCGATGTCCGTGAGGTAGGCCTCCTCGAGCGGCCCGGAGCGGATGGTCGGCGGGGCCGCGAAGGACAGGGCGCCGTCGTTCCGGCGCACCTCGACCAGGCCCGCACCGCATTCCTGGACGATCCGCTGCTCTGACTGCGGGCGGCCGCCCTGCTCCAGCCAGGCGTGCGCGGAGCCGAGGGTCGGGTGCCCGGCGAAGGGCAGCTCGCCGCCCGGGGTGAAGATGCGCAGCCGATAGTCAGCCGCGGGGGTCGTGGGCTGCAGGACGAAGGTCGTCTCGGACAGGTTCGTCCACCGCGCCAGACGCTGCATCGCCTCGTCGTTCACCCCGTCGGCGTCCAGCACGACTGCCACAGGGTTGCCGAGATAGGGAGTGGCGGAGAATACGTCGACCTGGGCGAACGCTAAATCAATCATGAGGGTTCCTTGAACGGTTGGTGGTCGTGGTCGGGGGTCGGGCGGGAGCCCTGGGGCGTGCCGGTCCGCGTGGCCGGTCGCGTCTTCTATGGCGCCGCCGCCAGCACCACAGTCTCGAGCAGGTCGGCCGGGAGCACCTCGGGTGACCGGCTCAGGAGCGGCGTGGCGTCGGCGAGCCAGGACCGGTGCGCACGTAAGGGGAGTCTCGCGAGCCCGCGGTGGCTTCAGGGCGAAGGACGCGCCCGCGTGGGCTTTGAATCAGTCGAGGGTTCCCGTCGCCGAGGCCGGGACGGGCTGGGGCTCGCGTTGGGCGCCGGACGACTTCTTGGCGAGCATCGACAGGACGGCGGCGAGAACGCAGATGATGGCTCCTGCCCACCAGGCGTAGGTGTACTCGCCGAAGACGTCGCGGACGATGCCGCCGCCGAGCGCGGCGAGGGCGGCCCCGACCTGGTGGGCCGCGAACACCCAGCCGAACACGATCGTGCCGCGGTCGCCGAAGATCGACTGGCACAGGGTCTCGGTCGGCGGGACGGTGGCGACCCAGTCGAGGCCGTAGACGACGATGAAGACGATCATGTTCACATGCACCCGGTCGGAGAGCAGCCACGGCAGCACGAGCAGGCTGATCCCGCGGAAGGTGTAGTAGACGGCCAGGAGCTTGCGCGGGTCGAAGCGGTCGGTCAGCCAGCCCGAGGCGATCGTGCCGAAGATGTCGAACACCCCGACGGCTGCGAGGAGGCCGGCGGCGGTCACTTCGGGCATTCCGTGGTCGTGAGCGGAGGGGATGAAATCGATCCCCACGAGCCCGTTCGTGGTGGCGCCGCACACGGCGAAGGCGATCGCCAGCGCCCAGAACGCCTTGCGTCTTGCCGCGAACGCCAGCCCGTCGATCGCGCGCTTCAATGCCCCGCCCGCGGCCCGTTCCGGCGCCTCATAGGACTTCGGGTCCGCCCCATAGGGCTGGACGCCGCGGTCTTCCGGGTAGTCGCGCAGGATCCACAGCGCCAGAGGGACCACGGCCAGCGCCACACCCCCGATCAGGAGCGATGCGGGGCGCCAGCCCACGCCCTCGGCGATGCTCGCCACCGGGGGCAGGATCAGCAGCTGCCCGGTCGCCTGCCCGGCGGTGAGCGCACCCATGACCAGGCCGCGGCGGGCTGTGAACCACCGTTCGGCGACGGTGGCCGCCAGGACCAGCGCCATCGATCCGGTGCCTGCGCCGATGAGCACGCCCCAGAACACCAGCAGCTGCCACGATGCCGTCATGAAGACGCTGCCTGCGGCCCCCCAGGCGACCAGGAGCAGGGCGATCGAGACGACGCGGCGGATCCCGAAGCGGTCCATCAGCGCGGCCGCGAACGGGGCGGCGAGGCCGTACAGGACCAGGTTCACGCTGACCGCCAGCGACATCACGCTCATCGACCAGCCGAACTCCATCTGCAGCGGCATCATCAGCGCACCCGGGGCGCCGCGGAACCCGGCCGCCCCGAACAGCGCGAGGAACGCGACGCCGGCAACCCACCATGCCGGGTGGACACGGCGGCGGCGGGTGGCAGTGGGCGGAGACGATGGCATGGAGTAAACTTTCTTGAACGAAGTCATGGGTCCAGGGGGACTCTACCCGAGGCGGGAGGGGATGGTAAAGCGATGCCGCTGCGATCCGATTGGTCCGAGGACCTGTGTCCGATCCGCCGCGCGTTGGACGTGCTCGGGGACCCATGGGTGCTTGTGATAATCCGGGACGTGCTCCACGGCCGCGGGAAATTCGACTCGCTGCACGCCAACCTCGGCATCTCGGAAGCGGTGCTCAGCCGGCGCCTGCGGGGAATGGTCGATGCCGGGCTCCTGGAGCGCGTCGACTACCAGGACAGCGGCCGTACCCGGCAGGGGTACGCGGCGACCGAGGCCGCCGCCGAGCTCCTGCCCGTGCTCCAGCAGCTCGCCCTCTGGGGAGAGAGGCACACCGCCATGCCCGCGAACGGCGGGCACATGCCGATGGTGCACCGGGCCTGCGGGAACGAGACCACCCGGGGCGAGGTGTGCAGCGTGTGCGGGGAGCCTCTCGTGCCCGAGCAGATGACTTGGATCAAGCCATGGCGGAACGCCCGCGACGACCTCGTCGCCGCCGGAGTCCTCGGCAGCCGCTGACCACGCACAGGCGTCCGGGGTGCTGGCGGCGATCCCGGCACCCGCGGCCTGCAGGAGCGCGTTCCTGCCGACATGGTCGGAATGCCAGCGGGTGTTCACGACCAGCTCGAGGCCGCGGGCCTGTGGGCGTGGACCGAGTCCGCGGTTTCGCGTGCGTGGCCGACGAAGCCGCTGTCCACGACGACGGGCCTGGTGCCGTGGAGCAGGAGCAGGTTGGCGTCCGGGAAGGGCCGCGGTTCCCAGTGCCCTCAAGGGGTGCCAACTCACTGCATGAGCCGTTCGACCAGCAGCAGCGCTCCGATGCCGACCATGGCGACGCCGGAGAAGCGTGCCACGGTGCGCGCCGCCGTCGGACGTACCCGCAGCACCACCCTGGCTCCCGTGCCCACCCCGGTGTAGACGACCGCGCAGCTGGCCACGTGCACCAGCCCGAGCATCGCGATCTGCGCCGCAGGCGCCCACACGGCCCCGCGGTCGACGAACTGCGGCAACAGCGCGAGGAACAGCAGGAACATCTTCGGATTGAGCCCGCTGATCCCTGCACCCTTGACCGCCTGCCGCACCCACGAGCCAGCAGCTTCCTGCTCGGTTGCCGCGTGCGGGGCCGAGGGGCGGGCCAGCGTCTGGATCCCCAGCCATACCAGATAGGCTGAGCCCGCGATGGTCAGGGCGGTCAGCAGCCACGGGGTGCCGCCCACGACAGCACCCAGCCCTGCGGCGACGACCGCGGTGGCCGCGAGATGCCCGGCGAGGAGACCACCCACCGAGGGAAGGACCGACCGGTGCCGGAGTCCTGCCGCGATCGCGTACGCCCAGTCCGCCCCCGGCGTCACCACGAACAGGAACGACACCGCCCAGAACGCCGCGATGCTCGCTATTGCCATGGCCTCACTTCCCTTCCCCAGAAGCCCCTTTAGGAAGGTTAGGGTGGAACGGCCGGGAAGTGCTTCCAACTTTTTCCGCTGGAGCCTCGAAGCGTGGAAAGATTCTTGCCATGGACGCGATAGACCGGAAAATCCTCGCGGAGCTGCAGCAGGACGGGCGCCTGACCCTCACCGAACTCGCCGAGCGCGTCCGCCTCAGCGTCTCCCCCTGCCACCGCCGCCTGCGGGCCCTGGAGCAGTCCGGAGCCATCAGCGGCTACCGCGCGCACTTGGACGCCGACGTGCTCGGCCTCACCTTCGAAGCCCTCGTCTTCGTCACCATGCGCGAGGCTGTCAGGGGCACGCTCGACGCCTTCGAGGACGCCGTCGCCGCCATCCCCTACGTGCTCCAGGCCCAGCGGCTCTTCGGCGACCCCGACTACCTCCTGCGCGTCATCGCCCGCGACCGCACGGCCTTCCAGAAGATCTACGACGACCACCTCGCCACCCTGCCCGGCGTCCAGCGCCTCAGCTCCACCCTCGTCATGAAGAACATCGTCGACAACCGCCCACTGCCGCTCTGAGCAGACCCCGCAGACCCGGCCACGAATCAGTCAGGCTCTGTACGAATCAGTCAAGCTCTGTGGGCAACGCTCAGGTTGGCGACGTCGTACCCGGTCCCTCGTTGTTATACAGCCGCACCTCAACTCCGACAACACCGATAGGAGCCTCGAACTGGTTCGCGTTCGGTGGATCAGGGTCTCGCGCCGGACCCTTCACGGATTCACATATCGCCCGTACTTGGCTGCGGTCGCACGGAGCTCTACGGCCCGGGCCTTGGCGAGTTCACCGCGGCACGGGGCCAAAGCCGTCAAAACCAATGGAGACTCCGTCCTGGCCAAACAGATCGGCCGGCTTCCCAGCCCTAGACGGCTGCCTGGACAATCAACATCTTCGCGCGGCGCGACCGTCACCATGAGAACGAAGCCGGGCGTTCGGAACGTCTCAGCCAAGCACCGCCACAGCGTTTGTATCGCTATGCGATACAAACGCTGTCGCGGTCAGTGCAGACGGGTTGCCTGCCTCTCTGCAGAGGCCCTGTCCCGGACCTCGTAGCTGGCTGCAGGGGAAGTTGCTCATTCGCTCAGCTCGTCCGTGCGGCGAAGGGGCGTGACCTTGCTGGAGGCCCGCAGCCGATCCAGGAGCCGATCGCGTTCTTCGGTGACCGCGAGGAGCGCGACGGCGTAGTTGCGCAGCTGCCGTGCCAGCGTGTCGCGTTCCAGGGCGAGGCGGCCGCCGCGCTCGCGCTCATGGGCGAGCTGGCTGCGAAGGCGGTCGACTTCGGGCTTGCTGAGGTTGATCTCCCGCGCACGCTGTTGGAAGGCTGTGTTGATGTCTGGGTTGTCGTGGGTCAGGCGGTGCCGTTTGACTCCTGCCAGCTCGGCCAAGCGGACGCCGGTCAGGGGCCCGGCTGCGCGGCCTTCCAAAAGGTCGTCCGCGGCCTTCCGGAGTGCCTTGCGGATCGTCTCGGGATCAGGGTCCGTCATGGTAGTCCTTGCTCGTGGTCGATGATGATTTCGGTGAGGCGATCGGAAACCTTGCGGGTGCGCTCGTGCCGGATGGGGGGCGCGAGGTGGTCTTGGGAGAGCCGGTCTCGGGCGGTTTGGACTTCGAGGACGTCGGCGTCGGTGCGGGCGATGTTGGAGCAGGCGCTGCGGCACTGGCCGAGGTTGGGGCGGTCCGTGTCCCGCGCGCAGAGGGCTGTTGCCTGATCGAAGACACAGTGCAGCCCGTCGCCTTTGAAGATCTGCAGCGAGGGGTCCTGGAGTAGCTTGTCGGCCTGTCGTCGGGTGGGCAGGGTTCGGCCGGCGAACTTGGCGGTGGCTAGGCCGGTGCGTTCGCGCAGCTTCTCGGCCGCGGGGCCGCTGACGTGCCCGCCGGCCTCGAGGTAGTGGTCGATGTCGGTGATCCGCTCGATGCGCTCGAGCCATCTTTCCATGGCCAGCTCGTTCGGAAAGCCGGAGTCGTAGCTGCCGGAGTATCCCTGGGTTACGAGGTCGGCGATATGGCCGTACTGGATGGCAGCGGCCACCAGCCCGCGGGGGCGCCGGACGATGTGCCAGGCCAGGGTGCGGCGGAAGCGGCTGGGGGTGATGCGGCCGTCGGGGTCGTCGGGGATGCTGTCGCTGTGCTGGCGGCGCGCGCAGTACTCGTTGACCCAGCGGATGAAGGAGGCGATGTCGCCGGTGGTCTTCGGGGTGGTCTGGCCGTTGCCGGCACGCCCGTCGGCGCGCGGCGTGTACCACCGCACGGCCTGGGGGCGAAGGGTGCGCGGGAAGAGCAGATCCATCGAATGGAGGTCTTCGAGCACGTCCACGGCCCGGGCAGCCATGGGGTGGACGATCCAGGGGTTCTGCCGGATCTGCCCCTCGGGGATCTTTGCGCCTTCACGGTTGCGTGCGCTCTTCCACCTTGTGCCATGGAGCTCATGCATGTCGGTGCGGGGGTTCTCGTTGTGGCAGCCTCGTTGCAGGTTCAGCACCTCTCCGGGACGCATGCCGGACAAGTAGGCGATGACGATGAAGCAGGCGGTCTGCAGGTGCACGGCCAGCGGGATGGCTTCCTCCCAGGCGATGAAGGGCCCGTGCCAGAGGCGTCCGTCCAGCTGGGCTGTGCATCTGGTCGTGAGGTAGCTGTCGGTGTCCACGCCCAAGCCGCTGCCGACGACGACGTCCCGGTCGTAGAGGGCGTGGGTGGCGCCCAGGAATCCGGTGAGCCTGGCCAGATGGCACCAGTTGATCACCGGGTCCCCGTCGGGTCCGGGCTGCCCCGGTAGGCCCAGCCCGAGGTC
The DNA here is from genome assembly GCF_034931225.1 of Sinomonas terricola. Lineage (NCBI taxonomy): Bacteria > Bacillati > Actinomycetota > Actinomycetes > Micrococcales > Micrococcaceae > Sinomonas > Sinomonas terricola. The sequence goes on along the minus strand of NZ_JAYGGQ010000015.1, from coordinate 43,992 downwards.
CCGGAGTCGCTCGAGGACGGCGTGCAGGATCGGTTTTCGGGAGCCCGGGGCCGGGGTTTCGCGGGCTCCCGCCGGGGTGTGCCTGTGCCCGCGACTGAGCAGTGCGCAGTACTCGCGGTAGGCGGCGGTGATGTCGGGGGCGAAGTCCTCGATGAAGCGGAAGGCCCAGGCCAGCAACGGGACGAGGGTCTCGTCGCCGATGCGCGGGGTGAGGTTGCCGGGTCTTCTGTGGCGGTGGGCAAGCAGGTCCCCTGCCGTTTCTTCCTGCCACGGTGAAGCGTCCGGCAGGCGCAGCTGCTGCGGCACGATGTCCCGGTAGACCCACAGGCGTCTGGTCTCGGTGATGATCTGCCTCTTCTGGGTGAACCCGAGACCCGTTTCGCCCACTTCGGCCAGGAGCCGGTCGAGCACGCTGGGGCTGGCGCCTTGGAGGGAGTCGTAGCCGCGCTCGTCGAACCAGGAGACCAGGCGGCGCAGGTGGGTCGGCAGCCGTGCGATGCTGGACAGGGCCAGGGGCTTGGGACTGCTCGGCCCGCCCTGCACTGGCCGAGGCGTCTCATTGTTGATGAGAATCCAGACGTAGGCCTTCACGGACTGCTCCCAGGCGGGTGGGAAGTGGCCGAAGTTGATGCTGTATTTCTGCGAGTGGTCTTCGAAGATCCCCGGGGTGAGGTCCCACACGGCATCTCCGAAGCGGGACAGCACTGCCCTGGGCGTATCCGGGCGGAGAGGGCGATGAGCGAGCACCACGGTGTCGTCGTCGAACGGGCTAGTCCTCTGCGGCAGTTGGGCGGTCATCGCAGGTCCAATCCGCGGTCCAGCACCAGCTCTACCAGGGCCCGGTCCTCGTCGCTGGCCCCTTCGTCTGCGGACCTGGGGCCCGCGTGCTGCCGGTCGAGCAGGTCGGTCAGCTGCTCGTGTGCGACGGAGAAGCGTTCCTCCCATTCCACGGCTGGGATCTCGGCGCGGCGACGGGTGATGCTTTCGAGCATCGCGGTCTGGATGGGGATGTGCCTGGGTTCGGAGCGCGCGTTCGGGCAGCCCAGGCACAGCAGGAAGGAGGCGGTGCACGCGGTTCCGGCTGGAGAGTGTGGGCTGTTGGTGTGGTCGATGCAGGCGGTGGCCACCGTGTCAAGCCGGCCCTCCAGCAGGAGCTTCAGCCGCTCCACGGTGGTTCCAAGCCTCTGGGCAAGCGGTTCGGGGTCGATGGCCGCTTCCCGCACTTCTGTGTCGGTGAGGGTGAGGATCCTGTGGCCGAGGCGGATGCGCTCCACCTCGTTGTCCAGCACGTTGCCGACGATGGCCTGGTATTCGGGGAGTGCTGCGGCGTCTTTGGCCAGGTACTCTGTGGCGAGCGTCGCCGCCGTGTGGGCGACCGGGCGCTGGTGGCGCTGGACGAATGCCAGCCTGAGACGGCGGGAGTCCACGCGGGGCAGGAGGCCCCCGTCGGGAGTCTTCCCGTGCCACCACTCAAGTGCGTGGGTGGGCAGCGGCCGGATCCTGGCCCCGCCTGGAGTGCGGTCGGCCGGGCCAGTGCCGTGGAACACTAGGAGCGCATCGGTGCCGGCCACGGCCCGGGCACGGGCGCACAGTTCGACCGCGAGGCGGTACACGCCGGCGGCTGAGGCGTAGTCGTCCGGGCCGCCAGCTGGGAAACCATCCTGCGTCAGGGCTAGGTCCATCTCTGCGCCGTAGCGGCCGCGGCGCGGCTTGGACGCGCGAGTCAAGACAAGAGGCTCTTCCTCGAGCTGGTCGTCGACGCGCAGGTGCGAGGCGGTCATATTGCACACCGTGCTCAGGTTGTGCCCGCTCACGCAGACCAGCAGTACCGCCAGTGCCGTCACCTCCGAGGAGCTCGGGAAGATGCTGCGGAGCAGATCAAGGGCCCCGCGGTGGGCCTTGGATTCATTGATCCGGCCGTCGCGGCACCGGGGCACGTCCCCGGTGCGCGCCACCTGCGCGAGGAGCGCGCCGCGCCGTCCAGCCTCCGGGTCGGCGCCCTGACCGGCGGTCTCCCATTCCGTGAGCTCGGCTTCGGCCTTGCGGATCCGGGCCAGCGCGCTTCGGACCTCGGTGCGTGCGGCCCGTTGGATGCGGCGTACCTCGGAATCCGTGTACGCGGACACCGTCCCGGACTGGGCCGCCGGCCCGTGGGGTGCGTAGAGTGCCTCCCGGAACGCCGTGGGAAGGCCTTCGACCGGGCGGAACAGTACCCGGAAGACCTGAAGCAGCGAGTTCGTGTACCGGGTGTGCCGGAGCCTGAACGGTGCGATGTGAGAAGGGGCCAGCGCGTTGAGCGACCCTGGTGGGGATGGGAGCTCGTTCAGCGTCCGGGCGAAGACTCGGGCCCCGGCGTACAGGGTCTTCACCGACTCCAGCGTCCTGCGGGAGCCGGCCGGGCCGCAGGCGCGAGCAAAACCGTGCACGATGGCCGACTCGATCTCAGGTGCGAGGCCGAGCCTGCGGAATTCGAAGTCCTTCCCCGGTCCGCCGGCCTCGGGCACAAACCGGACAAGGAGCCGTTCGCCTGTGTCGATGACGGCATCGGGCCGAGCATATGGTCTCTCCGGCAGCGAGGCGCGCAACGTCAGAGTCCCCTTTCGGTCTCATCGAGCAGCCGCACCCTGGGGTCGCCGGAGAGGACGGCCAGCAACGGCTCCGCGTCGAGGACCGATTTGCCGTACTCCAACAACAGTCGGGTCTCCAGCCCTCGGAACGGCTCAAGGTAGATGTTCTTCGTCGTGTTCACGTCCGAGTGCCCAAGCATCGTCTGCACCAGCGACCATGTATCGCCGAACTGCTCGCGCAAGTCGCGTTGGTGCTCGGCGTCCATGCCCTCGATCTGCCGGGACCAGATCAGCCGGCCCACGGCGAACCAGCGAAGCGCGAAACTGTGCCTTAAGGTGTGGGGACGGCACTCGAGCCGGTCGATGCCGGCGTTCCTCACTCGCGCGTTCGCGCGAGCGAACGCCTTGTACCACGCGTCCTTCGGCCGCGGGCTGCCGTCCTCGTTCAGCCACAGCACGGCCGGTTCGAGTCCGTCTGTAGTGCGCACCAACAGCCGAAGCCTCTCGGCTGGGGACAGATCGTTCACCTGGACAGTGGACAGGAAGGACGTCCCGCCACGCAGGGTGCTCACCCGAAGCACCCCGCCCCGGGCCTCCTCGATGACCATGCGCCCGCGCATCCCCTCGTACAGGCCGCTCTCGCGGGCCGAGCGCACAGCGGCTGCACGCTCCGTCTCCTTGTAGGTGGCCACCTGCTCCAGCACATCGCCCCGCAGCCAATAGCCGTGCCCGTGCAGCCCCTTGGCGCAGGCATCCGCCAGCCGGAACGACGCGTATTGACCGCTCGAAACCTCGCGGTCCAGCTCGAGCGTCAGGACGCTGCTCCACTCCTGAAGGCGAAGCCCGCTGCCGTACAGGCCATCGACGAACGCCGCGTCCCGCGACTGGGAACGGGGACGCCACCTCGTGCGCTCTGTCCCCGACGGGGTCAAGCCGTGAATGCCGACATCCCGCCAGCGGCGATATGCCCGCGGGGAAAGCCATTTGACGTCCGCCCCGCGAATCGTCGAAGGCCGCAGGTCCGCTCCGCGAACGCGGCTTCCGGCAAACGGCATCCGGAACCGGCCGCCTGCGTCGGCAGTCGCAAACAACGGAGGACCATCCACTACCCGGCGGGCCCAGTCATGGAACATGGCCAGCGCGGCCAGATCGCTCGCCCATGCCGACCCGGACACGCGGCGCGGGTTGCGAGGGTCGCTGCGGCGCCAGAACTTGAAGTCCATGACATCGTCCTCGATCGCCGAATCCCAGCCCTTGCCCCGCGCTGCGAGGAAGTTCACCCACACGGACAGCGTGTACGCATATCGGCGGTTCGTCGACGCGGCGCGGTTGCGCATCTTCGCGCCACCGAAGAAGCCGTTCAAGGCAACGTGAGGACCGCCAGCATCGTTCAAGAAGAAAGGACGCCCGGCCCACGGCAGCCACGCACTCGACGAGTCCTCATCATCGGCTAACGACAACAGCGCCCGGCTTAGAAGCTCATCACCAGCCCAATCGATGCGATCTGGTGCAAAGAAGACCTGCCAGGTCGTCCGGCCATCCGTCATGGGCCCAATGATGTCCGGCGGACTCTGCCAAGGAGACGCAACACGCCTGAGAGGGGCGGTGAACGTACGGCATCGACGCGCAAGCCCATCGGGCGGCGCTGGCCTCGACGGGTTCGGCTCTCCCGACGATCGCGGTCATGGCCGGAGGTGCCGATCGCTACTACCCGTCGGGGAACGAGGAGCTCCTGCGGGCCGTGGCCCGCCGCGGGCTCATGGTGTCTGAAGTGCCGCCGGGCGGCGCCCCGACCAGGCACCGGTTCCTGCGCAGGAATCGGCTCATCGCGGCGCTCGGCGGCGTCACCATTGTGGTCGAGGCACAGGCCCGATCCGGAGCGCTCAGCACGGTGAATCACGCCGCGGAAATCGGTCGCCTCATCGGGGCCGTGCCCGGTCCGGTATACAGCGTGAACTCGGTGGGCTGCCACCGTCTCCTGCGCAACGGCGCGGCGGTCTGCGTGACAGACGCGAAGGAGGTGTGGGAACTCGTTGCGCCCATGGGCGAGGGGCTTCCCGACGACGATCGAGGCAGGAAGGCTGTCCACGATGGGCTGTCCATCGAAGATGTCCTCGTGCTCGATTCACTCCCATTGCGCAGCGGGGCGTCCGTGGACAGCATCGCCACTGTTGCGGGGCTGAGTCCGGGGCAGGTGAGGGCCGGTCTGGGCAGGCTTCAGCTTGAGGGCCTGTGTGCAAGGTCAGGGGATGGCTGGAGGCGTGCGAAGGAGGACGAATGACCCGGGCCAGATCCGTCGTGGAGCGGAGTCACGTCGGTTCGGCAGGCAACGGGAGTGTCGCCTTGTACTCGGCGGGCCGGGCCACGAAAGTGGGGTTGTGCACGAAGAATCGCCCCTCGCTCCGGGACTGAGAGAACCTCTTGAGGGCTTCCTCCGTCATCTCGAATTGGGGCGAGGACGTTCTCCGCACACGGTTCGGGCCTATGAGGGCGACCTGGTTTCGATGCTCGGAGCCGCCGAACAGGACGGGGCCGGCGCATTGAAGGACATCGATCTCGCGAAGCTCCGACGCTGGCTAGGGCGCCAAAGCGAGTCCGGCCTGTCGCGGTCGACGCTTGCTCGCCGCACTGCGGCGGTGCGGTCCTTCACCGCGTGGGCCGTCCGCGAAGGGCTCCTCGAAACGGATCCGGCGCTTCGGCTTGGATCTCCGAAACGCCATCAGCATCTTCCCGAGGTTCTGCACGCGGAGCAGACGCGCCGCATGCTCTCGGGGCTCGCCGAGGCGGCGGACGGCGGAGACCCCGTGGCCGTCCGCGACGTGGCGCTCGTCGAGTTGCTCTACGCGACAGGGATCCGGGTCTCCGAACTCGTGGGCCTCGACATCGACGACGTCGATCTTGGAGCCCTGACGATCCGCGTCCTCGGAAAGGGCAACAAGGAGCGCACCGTGCCCTTCGGCCTCCCCGCGGCGAATGCCCTGGTCCGATGGCTCGGCGCTCGCCGTGCGCTTGTGATCGCGAACAGTGGCTCTGCCCTGTTCCTCGGGCGGCGCGGCGGTCGGCTGGGCCAGCGGCAAGCGAGGGAGACCGTCGACTCGGCGCTTCATGGTCTCGGGGACACTGCCGCGAGCGGGCCGCACGCCCTCCGTCACACCGCCGCGACGCACCTTCTCGACGGCGGGGCGGACCTCCGCTCGGTTCAGGAATTGCTGGGCCACTCGAGCCTCGCGACAACCCAGCTCTATACACACGTCTCCGTCGAGCGACTCCGCTCGAGCTACGTCCAAGCGCATCCGCGTGCCTAGCCCGCGTCGCGCGCCCGAGCCCTGACTTTTCCGGGCCCTGACCTTCCGACCCGGCTTTCCTAGCCCTGGCGGTCTGGGCCACGGCATCCCCGCGCCTCCGCTGCATGACGAGAAGGCAACGTTTGGCCATCCTCTCGGCGCGTCGCGGCGCGCTGCTGGCGGAATGTGCGATGGTCCGGCAGAATGGGTGCCGATGGCGGCCTCGCCCGGTGCCTTGCGTCGAGCGGCTGCCGATAACTGAAACAACCATTGGTCACGCACTCCGTGCGCTGACGGTCGTAGGGGAAGACGTACCGACAGCGATGGAGGATCGAATGTCTGCAGTGATGACTCGTGGTCTGCTGTTCGTGCACTCGTCACCGAGTGCGCTATGCCCGCACGTCGAGTGGGCCATCGGATCCGTCGTGGAGAAGCGGACGGATCTTGAGTGGACGGCTCAGCCTGCCGCGCCCGGAATGTTCCGCGCTGAGCTCTCGTGGGTCGGTTCTCCTGGAACCGGCGCGCAGCTCGCGTCGTCCCTGAGGGGATGGGCGCATCTGCGCTACGAGATCACCGAGGAGCCCAGCCCGGGCGTCGACGGGGCCCGCTGGTCCCATACGCCCGAGCTTGGAATCTTCCATGCGACCACAGATGTCCACGGCAACATCATGGTCTCGGAGGATCGCATCCGGTACGCGTACGAATCCGGTGCCGGCGACCCCGCGGTGGTCTTCCACGAGCTGTCCCTCGCCCTCGGCGAGGCATGGGACGAGGAACTCGAGCCCTTCCGCCACGCGGCCGAGGGCGCTCCGGTCCGCTGGCTCCATCAGGTCGGCTGAGCAGGCCCGTGGTCGGGCAGGCGACCGCAGCCGACCCAGAGGACTCCGTCGCAGACACGTGTGGGGCCCGCCAACGGCGGGCCCCACACGTGTCTCGTCAGAACGTCGCGTCAGTGATTGCGCACGACGATGACCGCGTTGTGGCCGCCGAAGCCGAACGAGTTGCTCAGTGCCACGATGTCGCCTTGGGGGAGATCACGCGCGGTCGTGACGACGTCGAGCGGGATCTCGGGGTCCTGGTGATCGAGATTGATCGTGGCCGGGGCCTTGCGGTCGCGCACCGCGAGAACGGTGAGCACGGCCTCGACGGCGCCGGAGGCCCCAAGCAGGTGGCCCATCTGCGACTTCGTGGCCGAGACGGCCACGCTGTCGACGTGAGAGCCGAGCGCCGCCTTGAGCGCCGTGTACTCCGGCTTGTCGCCCACGGGCGTCGACGTGGCATGTGCGTTGACGTGCACGATGTCCTCGGCCTGGATCCGCGCGTCGAACATCGCGGCCTTGAGCGCACGCGTGGCGCCCAGGCCCTCGGGATCGGGTGCCGTGATGTGGTACGCGTCCGCCGTGACGGACGTGCCCGCGAGCTCGGCGTAGATGCGGGCCCCACGAGCAAGCGCGTGCTCTTCGGCCTCGAGCACAAGCGCGCCGGCGCCTTCGCCCATGACGAAGCCGTCTCGGTCGAGGTCGTAGGGCCGCGACGCGCGCTCGGGGTCATCGTTGCGCTTGGACAGGGCCTGCATCGACGCGAAGGCAGCGATCGGCATCGGATGGATCGCCGCCTCGGCGCCGCCGACCATGACGACATCGGCCTTGCCCGCGCGGATGAGTTCCTGTCCCACAGCCATCGCCTCGGTGCCCGAGGCGCACGCCGACACTGGGGTGTGCGCCCCGGCCCGGGCGCCCAAGTCGAGGCTCACGGCCGCGGCCACGCCGTTGGGCATGAGCATGGGGACCGTCATCGGCAGGACGCGGCGCGGCCCCTTCTCCTTGAGGGTGTCCCATCCGTTGAGGAGGGTCCAGACGCCGCCGATGCCGGTCGCGAAGGCGACGGCGAGGCGATCGTGGTCGATCTCCTCGATGCCCGAGTCCTTCCACGCCTCGCGTGCCGCGATGACGCCGTACTGCGTCGAGGGATCCATGCGCTTCATCTCGACGCGACCGAGGACTTCCTCCGCGGGCACGGAGAGCTTCGCCGCGATCTTGACCGGCAGATCGAACTCCTCGACCCAGTCGTCAGTGAGCCGACGGACGCCGGAGACGCCCTTGAGCGCGTTCTGCCACAGGGTGGGAACGTCGCCGCCGATGGGGGTGGTGGCGCCCAGTCCGGTGATGACAACTTTGCGGGCCATGCTTCACTCTTTCGCGAGTAGGAGCCGGTGACGGCTGTCTGGATGGAGCAGACGGCCGGCACCGTTCGGTACCGGCCGTCGCAGGAGGTGGGTCAGGCCTGGGCCTTGGCGATGAAGTCCACGGCGTCGCCCACGGTCGAGAGGTTCTTGACCTCCTCGTCGGGGATGCGCACGCCGAACTTCTCCTCGGCGTTGACCACGATGGTCATCATGGAGATCGAGTCGATGTCGAGGTCGTCGGTGAAGGACTTCTCGAGCTGCACGGCCTCGGGGGCCAGGCCGGTCTCCTCGTTGATGATCTCGGCCAGACCGGCGAGGATCTCTTCGTTGCTAGCCATGTCGGCTCCTTTTCTCGGTTGGCCGGCTTGCGCCGGGCTCGCTGTGCAAGCCGCTTGTGCGGCTTGGCTCAAGCGCAACGGGCGGTTTGCCCGGTCCGCTGGGGGGATTAGGGGAGGGCGATGACCTGGGCGCCGAACACGAGCCCGGCCCCGAAACCGATCTGGAGCGCGAGCTTGCCGCTCAGATCGGGGTTCTCCGCGAGGAGCCGGTGGGCGGCAAGCGGGATCGACGCCGCCGAGGTGTTGCCGGCATCCGCGATGTCGCGGGCGACGACGACGCTCTCAGGCAGCTTGAGCTGCTTGACCATCTCGTCGATGATACGCATGTTGGCCTGATGCGGCACGAACGCTCCGAGGTCCGAGGCCTGGATTCCCGCGGCGTCGAGGGCCTGCTTGGCGACCTTGGCCATCTCCCAGACCGCCCAGCGGAACACGGACTGTCCGTCCTGGCGCAGTGTGGGCCAGATCTTCGCCTCGGTGCCGAGGACGGCGGCCGCGTTGCCCGCGCCGTCGCGCTCGGCCTCTTCTGAGAGGTCGCGCACGTCGAGGAGCGAGTGGGTCATGCCGATCGTGTTCCACTTGCTGCCGTCGGAGCCCCACACCGAGGGGCCGATGCCGGGAGTCTCCGACGGGCCGACGACGACGGCACCCGCGCCGTCGCCGAGCAGGAACGAGATGCTCCGCTCGCTGTTGTCGATGAAGTCGCTGAGTTTCTCCGCACCGACCACGAGCACGTACTCGGCGGCACCCGAGCGGACGAGGGCATCGGCCTGCGCGACGCCGTAGCAGTAGCCGGCGCACGCCGCCGAGATGTCATAGGCCGGGGCGGGCGTCGCGCCGAGCCGGTCGCACAACAGGGCGGCGGCGGACGGCGTCGCGTACGGGTGGGTGACGGTCGAGACGATGACGGCGCCGAGCTGGGAGCCCTCGATGCCGGCCTTCTCGAGGGCCTCGCGCGCAGCTCCTTCGGCCATGTCGATGAGCTCGACCTCGGCCGGGGCGCGGTGGCGCGTCACGATGCCCGTACGCTGGCGGATCCACTCGTCGGACGAGTCGATCCACTGGCACACGTCGTCGTTCGTGACGACGACGGAGGGCCGGTACGCGCCGATGCCCAGAATCCGCGAATAGGCGCGGGTGGGAGCCTGCCGCAGCTCGGTCGTGGTCATACGGGTTCCTCTTCCGTCGACGGGTTCTGCTCGGCGTCCGCAGCGAACAGCTCGAGGGCGGCCGTGAGGTCGGCCGGGGTCTTGACGGCGACGGTCTTGACGCCGGTGAGCCCGCGCTTGGCGAGGCCCGTGAGGGCGCCCGCGGGGGCGAGCTCGATGAGGCCCGTGACGCCGAGGGACTGCATGGTCTCCATGCAGAGGTCCCAGCGGACCGGCCGCGAGACCTGGGCGACGAGGCTCTCGACGGCGGCGGGCCCCTGGGTGACCCTCTGGCCATCGTAGTTGGAGAGGAGCGGAACCTCGGGGTCTGCGACCGTGAGCTTGGGCCGGAGCTCCTCGAGCGCCGAGACCGCGGGGGCCATGTGCTGGGTGTGGAACGCGCCCGCGACCTTGAGCGGGATCACGCGAGCCTTCGCCGGCGGGTTCTCGGCGAGGACGGCCAGCTGCTCGAGGGTGCCCGCGGCCACGATCTGCCCTCCGCCATTGACATTGGCCGGGGTGGCGCCGCTGGCCTTGATCGCCGCGAGGACCTCGTCTGGGTCGCCGCCGACGACGGCGCTCATGCCGGTCGGGGTCGCGGCGGCCGCCTTGGCCATCTCCCGCGCGCGCAGGCCGACGAACGTCATGGCGTCGGATTCGCTCAGGACGCCGGCCAGGGCCGATGCCGTGATCTCGCCGACAGAGTGCCCGGCGAGGACGACGGGAAGCGTCGAGAGTTCGACGTCGAACAGCGAGCGGGCGGCGACGAGGCCCGCGGCAACGATGAGGGGCTGGGCGACAGCCGTGTCCTTGATCGTCTCTTCGTCCGACGTGGTTCCGTGGGCCACGAGATCGAGGCCGACGACCTCGCCGAGCTCGCCGAGATGCTCTGCGGCAGATGGCAGCTCAAGCCACGGGGCGAGGAAGCCCGGCGTCTGGGAGCCCTGTCCAGGGCAGACAATTGCTAGCACGTTATCCAGCTTTCCAAAGGGTAGGCGGTTCCAGCGGTGCCTGCGCGCACCAAGCTCCAGAACCCGGATTGTAGGAAGTCTACAACGGTGGACTCGGCGACGAGCGGTGTTTCACGGTTGTGTCAAATGTCCTTTCGCCGCGGTTTGCCCGCTTGGCGACCGGCCGTCGTCGGGCCCTATCCACCCTGCCGGCCCGCGCGTTCGCGCCCGTTCGGAGTCGCGGCCAGCCGTCCCACGACGAGGGCCGTCTGGAGCACGAAGGCCTCGCGCGGAAGGAGCGGATCCCACCCCGTCACGTCGCACACTCTTCTCAAGCGATACCGCACGGTGTTCGCATGGACGAAGAGCTCGCGGGCCGTCGCCTCGAGCGAATGGCCAAGCTCGAGATACGCGCCGAGCGTCTCGATGAGCCCGTTGGACGCCGCGAGGAGCGGACGGTAGATCTTCTGCACGAGCGCGCGACGCGCGGCGTCGTCGCCCGCCACCACGCGCTCGGGCAGGAGGTCGTCGGCCGCGACAGGGCGGGGCGCATTGGGCCACGCCCGCGCCGCCGAGAGGCCCGCGAAGGCCGCCTGCGCCGAAGCGCTGATCTCCGGGAGGCTCTCGGCCTGGGGCCCGAAGACCACAGGGCCGGGGGCGAAGAGCTCGCTGAGCTTGGCATAGGCGGCCTCGTCCTCGTCGATCCCCCCGAGGATCAGGATGAGGCGGTCGCCCTGGATGCCGACGAGCGCATCCTGTGCGTAGCGGCCAGCGATGCGGCGCACCTCGCCGACGTAGCTCGGACTCGGCTCGAGCGGCGAGCTGCCGACCATGACCGTGAACCGCTCCTGCGCCTTCCAGCCGAGGGCGGCGATGCGCGAGCGGAGGGCGTCCGTGTTCTCGCCGCGCAGGATCGCATCGACGATGAGCGCCTCGAGCCGCGTGTCCCACGAGCCCCGGGTCTCGGCGGCGCGCGCGTAGACATCGGCGGCTGCGAACGCGACCTCGCGCGAGTATCGGAGCACGGCCTCGCGGAGCGCCGGCTGGTCCTCCTCGAGCGCGAGGTTCGGCACCTGGTCCTCGACGACTTCGACCACGATGCGGATGAGCTGGAGCGCCTTCTGGAGGCTGATCGAGCGCGTGAGCTCGGTCGGCGCGTTGCCGAAGACGTCGGAAAGGACCCATGAGGGCTGGCTCGGCCGTTCGTACCACGTCACGAACGCAGCGATGCCGTTCTGCGCGACGAGGCCGAGCGCCGAGCGTTCGTCGGCGCTCAGGCGGCTGTACCAGGGGAGGGAACGCTCGAGCTCCCGCGTCGTGGTCGTCGAGAGCTGGCCGACGCTGCTGCGCAGCTTCTTGAGGGTCTCGGCCTTGGCGGGGGAGACGCTCAAGCGGCCTTTGCGGGCACCTCCGGGGGCGGGCGGCGAGGGCTGCATGTGAAGAGCATAGGATGCGCGTCCCCGGGATCGGAATTTGTGCGAAGGCTACAAGCGGGCCTCACGTGCCGGATCGGCTGGCCGAGAGAACGACGACGGCGGCGCCCCCGCGTGGGAGGGAGCGCCGCCGTCGTGATGATCGCCTGGGCGACGTGAGGTCAGCTCTCGCCGCCTGCGTTGCCCGTCGTCCCGGCGTTGACGTCGAGCAGCCGGTACCGCTCGAATGCCTGGCGCGGCGCATCGGCGTCGACCTCTCCGCGGCGCGCGAGCATCTGGAGCGCGCGGACCACGACCGAGTGGCTGTCGATGTGGAAGTACCGGCGGGCGGCAGCGCGCGTGTCGGCGAAGCCGAACTCGTCGGCGCCGAGCGTCGCGAATTCGTTCGGCAGGAACTGGCGGATCTGGTCCGGCACGGCCTTCATGTAGTCCGTGACGGCGACGATCGGGCCCGTCGCGCCCGCGAGCTGCTGCGTCACAAACGGGACACGCGGTTCCTGGCCCGGGTTGAGGAACGCCTCCTGCTCGGCGGCGAGGCCGTCGCGGCGGAGCTCGGTCCACGAGGTGACGCTCCACACGTCGGCCGAGACGCCCCATTCCTCGGCGAGGATCTGCTGGGCTTCGAGCGCCCACGGCACCGAGACGCCCGAGGCGAGGAGCTGTGTGCGCGGCCCGTCGATCTTCGCCGGGGCGAGCAGGTAGATGCCCTTGAGCAGGCCCTCGACGTCGAGCTCCTCGGGCTCTGCCGGCTGGACGATCGGCTCGTTGTAGACCGTGAGGTAGTACATGACGTTCGGGTCCGGGTGGTTCCCGCCATACATGCGCTCGAGCCCCGCGCGCACGATGTGCCCAATCTCGTAGCCGTACGCCGGGTCGTAGGAGACCACGGCCGGGTTGGTCGAGGCGAGGATGGGGGAGTGGCCGTCCGCGTGCTGCGTGCCCTCGCCCGTGAGGGTCGTGCGGCCCGCCGTGGCGCCGATGATGAAGCCGCGCGTGAGCTGGTCGGCCGCGGCCCAGAACGAATCGCCGGTCCGCTGGAAGCCGAACATCGAGTAGAAGACGTAGACGGGCACAAGCGCCTCGCCGTGCGTCGCGTAGGACGTGCCGGTGGCGGTGAACGCCGCCGTCGACCCGGCCTCGTTGATGCCCGCGTGCAGAATCTGGCCCTCGGGTGCTTCCTTGTAGGCGAGCACGAGGTCGCGGTCCACCGAGAGGTAGTTCTGGCCCTTGGGGTTGTAGATCTTCGCCGTCGGGAAGAACGCGTCCATGCCGAACGTGCGCGCCTCGTCGGGGACGATGGGCACGATGCGCTTGCCGAACTCCTTGTCCCGCATGAGGTCCTTGAGCAGGCGAACGAAGGCCATCGTGGTCGCGGCCTGCTGCTTGCCCGAGCCGCGCCGAGCGACGTCGTACGACTTCTCGTCCGGGAGCGCGACGGCCTTCTTCTCGTCGCGACGCTCGGGGAGGAAGCCGCCGAGCGCCTTGCGGCGTTCCATGAGGTACTGGATTTCGGGGGCGTCCACGCCCGGGTGGTAGTACGGCGGCTGGTATGGATCGGCCTCGAGCTGCTCGTCCGTGATCGGGATGCGGAGATGGTCGCGGAAGTCCTTGAGGTCCTGGAGCGTCATCTTCTTCATCTGGTGGGTCGCGTTGCGGCCCTCGAAGTGCGGCCCGAGGCCGTAGCCCTTGACGGTCATCGCGAGGATGACGGTCGGCTTGCCCTCGAACTCAGTCGCGGCCTTGTAGGCGGCGTAGACCTTCCAATAGTCGTGGCCGCCGCGCTTGAGGTTCCAGATCTGCTCGTCCGAGTAGTCCGCGACGAGCTCCTTCGTCTCCGGCGTCTTGCCGAAGAAGTGCTCGCGGACAAAGCCGCCGGATTCAGCCTTGTACGTCTGGTAGTCGCCGTCGAGCGTCTCGTTCATGACCTTGACGAGCTGGCCGTTGTCGTCCTTCTTCAGGAGCGCGTCCCACTCGCGGCCCCAGATGACCTTGATGACGTTCCAGCCCGCGCCGCGGAAGAAGGCCTCGAGCTCCTGGATGATCTTGCCGTTGCCGCGCACCGGGCCGTCGAGGCGCTGGAGGTTGCAGTTGACCACGAAGGTCAGGTTGTCCAGGTTGTCGTTGGCGGCGAGCTGGAGCAGGCCGCGGCTTTCGGGCTCGTCCATCTCGCCGTCGCCGAGGAACGCCCACACGTGCTGGTCTGACGTGTCCTTGATGCCGCGGTTGTGCAGGTAGCGGTTGGCCTGTGCCTGGTAGATCGCGTTCATGGGCCCGATGCCCATCGAGACGGTCGGGAACTCCCAGAACTCGGGCATCATGCGCGGGTGCGGGTACGAGGAGAGCGCGTGGCCCTTGTGGGACTTCTCCTGGCGGAAGCCGTCGAGGTCTTCCTCGGAGAGGCGGCCCTCCATGTACGCGCGCGCGTACATGCCCGGGGAGGCGTGCCCCTGGAAGAAGACCTGGTCGCCGCCGCCGGGGTGGTCCTTGCCGCGGAAGAAGTGGTTGAAGCCGACCTCGTAGAGCGTGGCCGCGCCTGCGTAGGTGGAAATGTGCCCGCCGACCCCGATGCCGGGGCGCTGTGCGCGGTGCACCATGATCGCCGCGTTCCACCGCATGTACGCGCGGTAACGGCGCTCGAATTCTTCATTGCCCGGGTACTCGGGCTCCTGGTCCGCAGGGATCGTGTTGACGAAGTCCGTCGTCGTGACCATGGGGACGCCAACGCTGCGCGAGCCGGCGCGCTGGAGCAGGCTGCGCATGATGTACTGCGCGCGCTCGGTGCCATGCTGTTCGATCAGGGCGTCGAGAGACTCGATCCATTCGGCGGTCTCTTCGGGGTCGCGGTCGGGCAGCTGATTCGTCAGACCGCTCAGGATGTGCGAGGTCTCTTCTCCTGCAGACACGTCCAAACCTCTCTTCGAGCCCGTTGGACCGGAGCGGGTGGCAGCCGGACGCCGGGCAATATCGTCGCTGGGGCTCAACGTTCAGGCCCCGTTTTCGTGTAAGCGCCCTCACCGACGGCAGGGTTCCCCGGCCGGAGCAGCGGCGCGCTCCCTGTCACTCTAGCGGCGACCGCCCGCCCTTGCAGCGCGTGCGCTTGATGCTACGCGCCAAACGGTGTTGGCTTATAGGTACATTCCCTGCAGCATGGGGCAAAACAGGGTCCACGATGCTGAAATACAAGGGATACATGCGCTCTGGGCGAGGAGGAAGAACGTGGGCGAGACCGACACCGCCGCGGGAAGCAATGTGGCGGGGCGATTGGGTTTCAAGGATGGAGACCTGATCCAGGAGTACGGTTACGACGAGGATGTCGATTTGGACCTCCGGGATGCGATCGAGGACTTCGTCGGCTCCGAGCTTCTCGACGAGGATGACCATGATGTCGTCGATGCCGTCGTGGTGTGGTGGCGCGATGGCGACGGCGACCTCGTCGACATGCTGGTAGACGCCCAGACGACGCTCGACGAGCACGGCGTCGTGTGGCTCCTCACGCCCAAGCAGGGGCGCGACGGCTACGTTCCGCCCGTCGAGGTGCAGGAGGCGGCGCCCACCGCCGGCCTCCATTCGACGTCGACCGCCGGCGTCTCGAAGGACTGGCACGCGACCCGCCTCGCGCGCAAGAAATGAGTGACAGCATGCTGGGAGACGCAGCGCCCGCCGAGGGCCAGGAAGCCCCTGATTTCGAACTTCCCAATCAATTCGGCGAGCCCGTGCGCCTTTCGTCCCTGCGGGGCAAGCCCGTCGTCGTCCTGTTCTTCCCGTTCGCGTTCTCGGGCATCTGCACGTCCGAGCTGTGCGAGATCCGCGACAACTGGGCTCCGTTCGCCGACGTGGATGCCCACGTCCTCGCCGTGTCCGTAGACAGCAAGTTCGCGCTCCGGGCGTTTGCCGAGGCCGAAGGCTACGACTTCGACCTCCTCGCCGATTTCTGGCCGCACGGCGAGGTGGCGCGCCGGTTCGGCGTCTTCGACGAGGGCAGCGGCATGGCCCTCCGCGGCACGTTCATCCTCGACGCCGAAGGGATCGTGCGCTACAGCATCGTCAATCCCCGCGGGCAGGCCCGGAGCCTGGCCGAGTACCGGGAGGCACTCGCCGCCGTCTCGGCTGGGGTGCGGAGCTGACGGACGACGACGGCGCCGCTCGCCCGCGGTTCGCCCCGCCCCGAGCGCTCGGGTAGAGTGGGGGATCGCCGGAATGCCCGGCATGGGTCTTTAGCTCAGCTGGTAGAGCGCCACGCTTACACCGTGGATGTCATCGGTTCGATCCCGGTAGGACCCACCTTTATTCGCCCGCCGCTCGGTCCAATTCTGAGCGGCGGGCGTTCTGCTGCCACGGCTCTTCGATGAATCGTCAATGCGGCCAGCTATGCCGCCATGCGGCGGCGGAGCCGGCCGAGGAGCCGCCGGAGGAGGCGGGAGACCTGCATTTGGCTCACGCCCAGCGAGTCCGCGATCTCCTGCTGGGTCAGCTCTTCGACGAATCGCAGCCGAAGCAGTTCCCGATCCCGTTCGGAGGCATCTCCGAGCGCCTCAGCGAGATCGTGTCGGGCCTCGAAGCGCATGAAGCCCGGTTCGTCCCACGAGGGCACGACGGCGGTGCGGCGTCCTTCCGGTTCAGCGGGCGCGTCTGAGGACTCGATGGGATCCGGTGCCATCGTCGCGTCGGCGATGAGGGCCTCGGAGACCTGCTGGATGGGCAGGCCGATCTCGTCGCTGAGCTCGCGGGCGGTCGGGTCGTGGCCGAGCCGCTGGGCCAGGCCTGGCCTGACCGAATTGATCCGGAGCCTCAGCTCCTGGACGCGCCGCGGCGGGCGGACGATCCAGGCTTGGTCTCGTACATACCGCTTGAGCTCGCCCGTGATGGTGGGGACGGCATAAGGCACGAACCCGTGCCCATGGCCGGTGCGATAGCGGTGTGCGGCCTTGAGGAGGCCGAGGCGGGCGACTTGGCGGAGATCGTCCGGATCGTGATTGGGGCAGTGAAACCGGCTTGCGAGCGCGTCCGCGACGCCGAGATATTCGACGGCGAGGCGTGCGGCCGCGCGCGGCGCGGTCCCGGTGTCGCCGATGGCGTCCTCGAAGAGGAACGGGCCAACCGAAACGGGATGTGGGGCCATACCTGCGACGATAGGAGTAGACAGACCGTTCTGTCTATCAAGTTCTGTCTATCGATGCGCGCGAGGCCGGCGCCTGCCCTGCGTCGATCGGGCCGGGTTTTTGGCATGGAAAGAGCCTCCCGCCGCAGCCATTGGGGGGATGCCGCGGTGGGAGGCTCTGAGAGAGGATCCTAGGTGAACATTGGGTGAAGGATCAAGTCCGACGGACCTAACGTCGTCGTGCGCTTCACAGGCCGGGCGCGGCTGTGCACAGTATCATGTTCCATGTCCAGTATTTTGGACAGAACGGCGGGCATCCCGCGGATCTAACACGGGCGGGCATCCCGCGGATTTAAGGAGTGCAGTGGCACCGAGCAAGTCAGCAGTCACGTCCGAGATCGAGCGGCCGCGCGACGAATCGCCGTCGTCGTCTCCCGCCCCCGCCGTCACGCGAGCCGCCGCGGTCCTCGACGTCCTCGCGTCGTCGCCGAGCGGACGGGCGACTCTCAGCGATCTCGCACGGGAGCTGGGCATCCCCAAGTCATCGACGTCGAACATCCTCCAGGCGCTCGAGGACGCGGGCCTCGTCTCCCGCGAGGGGAGCGATTTCTCGCTCGGCCGGAAGCTGGTGGAGCTCGGGGCGTCATATCTCAACCGCCGCGACGAGATCCGCGAGTTCTACCAGTTCTGCGCCCAGGCCCCGACGCTCGCACATGAGACCGTCCGCATCGCGCTCCTCGACGGCGACCATGTGATCTACCTCGCGCGCTACGAGGGCCATCCTGCGGTGCGCCTCACCTCGACGATCGGGGACAAGATGGCGGCGTCCCTGTGTGGGGTGGGCAAGGCGCTCGTCGCGCGCCTCCATGAGCGCGATTGGGAGTCGATGTATCCGGACGATGCCGAGCTTCCCGTGCTCACGCCGCGCTCGATCCGCACGGGCAAGGCCTTCAAGGAGGAGCTTCGCCGCACGCGCGAGCAGGGATATGCCTTCGAAGACGAGGAGTCGACGCTCGGCGTGGTCTGCCTCGCCGTTCCCGTGCCGACGCGTGGCGCCCATGGCCCCAATCTTGGCGTCAGCGTCACAGCGCTCAAGGCGACGTTCACAGAAGCGCAGAAGGCGTCGATGGTTGCCGAGCTCAAGGAGCTCGCGCGCGCCCTCGGCAATCCGATGGGCTGAGGCACTGACGTGAACTGAGTTCACTCCACTGGACATCCGTTCAGGATTCTGTACGCTATTCAGTACAGTGATCGGTGTCACGCCGAGCTGATGCCTCACCCGCGTCACGCTTCGGCGAGTCCAAAGGAGTACACATGCACACCAGCCCCC
Organism: Sinomonas terricola; assembly: GCF_034931225.1. Taxonomy (NCBI): domain Bacteria; kingdom Bacillati; phylum Actinomycetota; class Actinomycetes; order Micrococcales; family Micrococcaceae; genus Sinomonas; species Sinomonas terricola. The sequence goes on along the minus strand of NZ_JAYGGQ010000015.1, from coordinate 25,659 downwards.
TCGACCGCGCCGTCCCGGCGGGTCCGCGGCGCGACGAGGTTGTCGATCCGGTCCAGCTTCGCAGCGCGACGCTCGCGAGCTCGATCGGATCCGCCCTCGAGTACTACGACTTCTACATCTTCGGCCTTGCGACGGCCCTCGTCTTCGGGCCCCTCTTCTTCGCCCCGTTCGGCGATGCCAACATCATCGCGAGCTTCGCTGCCTTCGGCATCGCGTACGTTGCGCGCCCGCTAGGCGGCTTCATCTTCGGATTCATCGGCGACCGCTGGGGCCGCAAGGTCGTCCTCCTCAGCACGATCCTGCTCATGGGCTCGGCGAGTTTCCTCATCGGCGTGCTGCCCACCTACAGCCAGATCGGCGCGGCCGCGCCGATCCTCCTGGTTTCGCTGCGCATCCTCCAGGGCCTCGGCGCGGGCGCCGAGCAGGCAGGTGCCACGACGCTCATCTCCGAGGTGGCTCCGGCCCGGCGCCGCGGATTCTTTGCCGCCCTGCCCTTCGTCGGCATCCAGCTTGGCACTCTCCTGGGGGCTGGGACATTCGCCCTCCTCGGCCTCGTCAACCAGAAGGTTGTCCAGGACTGGCTGTGGCGCGTGCCGTTCCTCTGCTCGTTCATCCTGATCGCCACGGCGGTCGTCATCCGTCTCCGGCTCAAGGAGACGCCTGTCTTCCAGGAGCTCGAGAAGCACCAGGAGGTCGTCAAGAACCCGATCGGCGCCGTCGTCAAGTCGTCGTGGCGCACGGTCCTCAAGGGCATCGGCATCCGCATGGCGGAGAACGGCAATTCGTCGATCTATTCGGCCGTCACGGTGTCCTTCCTCGGCACTGTCGCTGCCTTCAAGGGGGACAAGGCCATCGGGCCCGTCGCGCTGCTCATCGCCGCCGGCGTCGCCGCCCTCGCCGTCGTCTTCTTCGGGGCTCTCTCGGACCGCGTCGGCCGAGTCAAGGTGTACCGCTACGGGGCACTCTTCCAGGCGACCATCGCGATCCCCGCGTTCTATCTGCTCACGCTCGGCCAGCCATGGCTCGTGTTCGTGGTCGTGGCCATCGGCACGGGAATCGGCGTCCAGTCGACCCTGGGCCCGCAGTGCTCGCTCCTGCCGGAGATGTTCGGCGCGACCCGCCGCTTCACGGGCGTCGCGCTCAGCCGCGAGGTGTCCGCCATGGTCGCCTCGGGCCTCGTGCCGTTCGTCATCGCGATCCTCCTCGCGTCGACCCATAACTCGTGGGTCGTCCTCGCCGGCTTCTCTCTTGTGCTCGCGCTCATCACGTTCGGCACGACGTTCACGATCCGCGAGACGAAGGGCCGGGACCTGACGGCTCTCGAGGACGGCGCCTGAGCCGTGCGGCCTGAGCGACGAGCGCGGCCCGGCATGTGCCGGGCCGCGCTCGCGGCTGGGGTGTCGCATCCAGACAGCATGAAGGGGCCTCCGCCGCAGCGGAAGCCCCGTTCCCGTGTCCGGCCCGGCCCGGCGGCCGGGCCTGCTCAGGACAAGCGGGCTGCTCAGTAGAAGTGAACCGGGTCCACGCGGTGCGGGAGCTGCTCGCCGTCGAGGAACTTGCGCAGATTGCCCGCGAAGCGCTCGGCGATGAGCCGGTTCTCCGCCGAGCTGAGTGCCGACGTGTGCGGCGAGACGACGACGCGCGGGTGGTGCCATAGCGGGGAATCTGCCGGAAGCGGTTCGACCGCGAACACGTCCAGGCACGCGTACCCGACCGTTCCGCTGTCGAGGGCCTCGAGCAGGGCAGTCTCGTCGACCACGGTGCCGCGGCCGACGTTGACGAGGATCGTGCCCGGGCGCATGGCGGCGAAGACGTCGCGGCCGATGAGGCGCTCTGTGAAAGGCGTGCCGGGCAGCGTGTTGACGACGGCGTCCGCGGTGCGGACGAGCTCCGGGAGTCGGTCCGCCGTGGCCACCTCGTCGATGCCGGGGATGGGATCGGCGTGGCGTTTCGTCCCGCTCACGCGCATGCCGAGGGCGCGGGCGAGGCGCGCCGTCTCGAGCCCGATTTCGCCGAGGCCCGCGATGACGATGTGCGAGCCCGAAGCAAGGCGCGTGGGAATCCGCAGATCCGGCCAGTGCTTCGCGCGCTGGTCGACGGCGAGCTCGGCGGTGCGCTTGAGCCCGTTGAGAATGCCCATGACCGCAAACTCGGCGAGCGGGAGCGCATGGACGCCGGCCGACGTCGTCACGGCGACGCGCTCGAGCTCGGACGTCGAGACGCCGCTTGCCTTGACGGCGCCGCCCGCGCCGGCCGCCATCGCGTGGACCCAGCAGAGGCGGGGGTTCTCGGCGACGACGCGAGCGAACCCGGCGGGGGACTCGTTCGGAAAGCCGTACAGGATGTCGGCCGAGTTGACGAGTTCCCAGTACCGGGCTTCGGCAGCTGGGGAACGCGTGAAGTCCGGGTCACCGGAGTGGTCCGCCGGAAAGCGCTCGGGCGGGAGGAGGTCCGGCTCATAGAGCACCGTGATGCCAGGGTCGACGGCGCGGATCGCGTCGACGTGCTCGGCCTCGAGGGGGACGGCGATGGCCACCTTGAGCTGCCCGTCCGGGGGGGACGCGGGTGCGGGGAAGGACGATTCTGGAGTCATGTGTCCATTCTACTGAATGACGGCTAATATACTGAACAGACATCGTGAGAGGAGACCACGTGGCACTGGACAATGAGGTGCGCGCCACGGTCGGGTTCGTCGGACTCGGCCTCATGGGAGGCCCCATGGCCGCCAACCTCTTGGCAGCCGGGTGGCGAGTGAGGGGCTGGAACCGCTCGGCCGGCGCGTACGCGCCCTTCGTCGAGGCGGGCGGCGAGCCTGTCGAGTCGGTGGCCGACCTCGCAGGCGCGGATTCCATCGTCTTCATGCTTCCGGACCTTCCCCTGATCGAGGATGCTGCCGCGTCCCTCCTCACGGCGTGGGCTGCCGAGCCTCCTGCGAGGAGAACCCGCGTCGTCGTCATGAGCAGCGTCTCTCCCGTGGGCGTCAAGCAGTTCGGCGCCGCCGTCGCCGACGCAAGCGGGGGGCGCGCCGTCGTCGTGGACGCCCCCGTGAGCGGCGGTCGGGCCGGTGCCGTCGAAGGCACGCTCGCGATCATGGTCGGCGCCGAAGCCGGCGATTTCGCCGCGCTCGCGTCGCTGTTCGGCGCTATGGGCACGAACGTGGTCCACCTTGGCCCGCTCGGCGCCGGCTCCCTCGCGAAGGCCTGCAATCAGCTCATCGTCGGGGCGACCGCGGCGGCGCTCGCCGAGGCGGCGGTGCTCGCCGAGGCCGGGGGCCTCGACGTCGCCGAGCTCTTCGGCGTCCTCTCGGGAGGCCTAGCGGCCAGCCGCGTCATGGACCAGCTCGCGCCGCGCATGACGGCACGCGACTACACGCCCACCGGGCCGAGCAAGTTCATGCTCAAGGATCTTCGCTTCGTCGAGGCCGCCGCGTCGGAGGCCGGCGCCGCCCTGCCTCTCGCTCGCGCCGCCCTGGCCGTGTACGGGGACCTCGTCGACGAGGGTCTCGGAGATCTCGACCTCGCCGTCGTCCACGAGCTCGCGCGCCGCCGCTCGGGCCTCGCGTCCACGCCACCCCAGGAGGAAATCGTTTCATGAGCGCGCTTTTTGACCTCACCGGCCGGACGGCCCTCGTCACGGGCTCGAGCCGCGGGATCGGCAACGCCCTCGCTCGAGGCCTCGCGGCCGCGGGCGCCACGATCGTGCTGCATGGGCGGGATCCGGAGCGGGCAGAGGCGGCTCGCCGCGAGCTGGCGTCCGAGCACGGCGAGGACCGCATCCACGCGGTGGCCTTCGACGTCACCGATCCCGAAGGCGCCGCGGCCGGCGTCGCCGAGGCCGAGGCCAAGGCCGGGACTCTGCGGATCCTCGTCAACAACGCCGGCATTCAGCACCGAGTCCCCCTCTTCGACCTCGATCCGGCGGATTGGGATCGGGTCATCCGCACCGACCTGACGAGCGCCTTCCTCGTGGGCCGCGAGGCTGCGCGGGGCATGGCCGAGCGAGGCGCCGGGAAGATCATCAACATCTGCTCGGTGCAGACCGACCTCGCGCGGCCCTCGATCGGGGCCTACACGTCCGCGAAGGGCGGCCTCCGCAACCTCACCCGCGCGATGGCGGCCGAGTGGGCGGCCTCGGGCCTCCAGATCAACGGCATCGCCCCGGGCTACATCCACACCGAGATGACGCAGAACCTCGTCGACGATCCCGAGTTCAACTCCTGGATCCTCGGCCGCACGCCCGCTCGCCGATGGGGAACGGTCGAGGACATAGCAGGGCCCGTGGTGTGGCTTTCCTCGGATGCGTCCGACTTCGTCAACGGTCAGACGATCTTCGTCGACGGCGGGATGACCGTCGTCGTGTGATCCGCCGACGCCGCGTCCGCGCCGCCGTGTGTCGGGCGCGTTTCGCGCGCCTCACGCGTGACGGGCCGTGTGGCAGCGGGAAAGTTAGGTAGACCGAAATAGGCTGTCAAGAAAAGGCGCGCCCGACCGCTGTCGACTAGCGTTGTCCTCAGGCACTGGCTGTGGCCCCGGGCCCGCGAACCCACGCGGGCGGGGCCCCGAGAAACGGAGAGTACATGTCTGCACAGATCGGCGTCACCGGCCTCGCGGTGATGGGCGCGAACCTCGCGCGAAACCTTGCTCGCAACGGCTACACCGTGGCGCTGCACAACCGCTCCGTCGAGAAGACCGACACCCTGCTTGCGAAGCACGGCGACGAGGGCGACTTCGTCCGCACGGAGACCCTCCAGGAGCTCGTCGACTCGCTCGAGAAGCCGCGCCGCGTGCTCATCATGGTCAAGGCCGGCGCACCCGTCGACGCCGTCGTGGACCAGCTCGTCCCGCTCCTCGAAGAGGGGGACATCGTGATCGACGCTGGCAACTCGCACTACGAGGACACGCGCCGCCGCGAGGCAGCACTCGCCGAGAAGGGCCTGCACTTCGTGGGCGTCGGCGTCTCGGGAGGCGAGGAGGGCGCGCTCAACGGACCGTCGATCATGCCCGGCGGTTCGAAGGAGTCCTACGACGCTCTCGGGCCGCTGCTCGAGAAGATCGCCGCCAAGGCCGCCGATGGCACGCCCTGCTGCGCGTGGATCGGGACGGACGGCGCGGGCCACTTCGTCAAGATGGTCCACAACGGGATCGAATACGCCGACATGCAGGTGATCGGCGAGGCCTACGACCTGCTCCGCAGCGCCGGGATCGAGCCGGCCGAGCAGGCCGCGATCTTCGAGGAGTGGAACAAGGGCGAGCTGTCCTCGTTCCTCATCGAGATCACCGCCGAGGTGCTCAAGCACGTCGACGCGAAGACCGGCAAGCCGTTCGTCGACGTCGTCGTGGACGCCGCAGGCCAGAAGGGCACCGGCCGCTGGACGGTCCAGTCCGCCCTCGACCTCGGTTCGCCGGTCTCCGGCATCGCCGAGTCCGTCTTCGCCCGCGGCATTTCGTCGCAGCGCGCCCAGCGCGAGATCGCACAGGAGACCCTCGCCGGCCACGAGGCCGAGGTGAGCCTCCCCGAGAACTTCGTCGAGGACGTGCGCCAGGCCCTCTACGCGTCGAAGCTCGTGAGCTACGCGCAGGGGCTCGACATGCTCTCGAGCGCGGCGAAGGAATACGGCTGGGACCTCAAGCTCGACGAGATCGCGTCGCTGTGGCGCGCGGGCTGCATCATCCGCGCCGAGCTGCTCAAGGACATCATGGAGGCCTACAAGGGCGAGGAGAAGCCCGCGAACCTCCTGTTCGCCCCGGCGTTCGTCAAGTCGGTCGGGGACGCCGTCCCGGCGTGGCGCCGCGTCGTCGCGACCGCCGTCCAGCTCGGTATCCCGGTCCCGGTCTTCTCGTCGTCGCTCGCGTACTACGACGGCCTGCGCCGCAAGCGCCTCCCGGCCGCCGTCATCCAGGGCCAGCGTGACCTCTTCGGGGCCCACACGTACCAGCGCGTCGACGGCGAGGGCACGTTCCACACGCTGTGGGGCGAGGATCGCTCGGAGATCTCGGCGGTCGACACCCACTGACCCGTCCCGCGGGGCGCACGAACGACGGCGCCGCCCACCTCGCGCGAGGTGAGCGGCGCCGTCGTCCGTCTGACCGCGGCGACGCGCGGGTCAGCGGTGCACGTCCGATCGAGGGCGGCGCAGGGTGAACGTCTCGAACGTCTCAAGGCCGCCGCCCACGCCCGTCACGTTGTAGTACGTGACCTTCATGGTCGTCTCTCCGCCCGCGGCGCCAGGATCGACCTCGAACGCGCCGAACCCATAGGAGTTCGCCGCGTCGCGCACGGCGGACCAGGGCGCCTGCTCGTGCACGTAGACCGGAGTCCGGTGCCCCGAGGACGGGTCCGGCTGCGCCGACACGGAGACGATGACGCGGCATTCGGGCGGCGTGAACAGGAGCTGGTTCGACGGCGCTGACGTCCCGCCGCCTCCCAGGATCATGTGCACGGTGCCCTGCGTCGTGTCCACGGTCTGGGTGTCGGTCGCAGTCGGCACCGGGGTGAGCGTCTGGTTCTGCTGCTGCCCGCGGATCGGGTGGGAGCGCTCGTAGTGGTGCTCGTGCCCGCACACGACGAGGTCCACGCCGTACTTGTCGAAGAGCGGCACCCACTCCTGCCGAATCCCGAGATCGGCGCCGTTGAAGTTGTTCGCCGTGCTGATGGCCACCTGGTGCATGCACACGACGATCCAGTCGATGTCCTGGCTCGACCGCGCCTCAGCGAGCTCGCGTTCGAGCCACGTCTTCTGGGCACTGTCCGAGTAGCCGCGCACGTACGTGTTGCCGCCGTCCTGGTAGCACACGTCGTCATTCGCGAGCGAGATGACTCGTACCGCGCCCACGGTGAAGCTGTACCAGAGGCCGCGCGTCACGTCCGTCTGGCCGGAGGCCTCGGGAACCTTGAAGTACGTCTGGTACGCCTCGTAGCCGATGGGGCCGTTGCCCCGCTCGTTCTCGTGGTTCCCCGCCGCAGGCATCCATGGCCGGTTCCGCGCGCTGCGTGAGTTGTTTGCCCAGAAGTCCCACCACGTGCGGATGCGGTCCGTGGCGATGTTGGCGTAGCAGAGGTCGCCGTTGAAAAGGTGGAACATCGGCTGGACGCGCTCGACGCCGCCCGTCGTGTCGCCTGCCGCGGGGGAGCCGAGGTTGTCGTTGACCCACGTCGTGGTCCCCGCCTGCTTCCTGCCGAGCGTGGGCGTGCCCTGGTCGCCGAAGCTCGTGAACGTCACGCGGGCGCGCCCGCGCGGCCCCGTCGTGAACGTGCCGAACTCGGGCGTGGCGCCCTCGTGGACGGCCGCGTACAGGTAGCCGGTCTCCGGCTTGAGCCCCGTGAACGCCGCGTGGTGGGCGTAGACAGTCCGGCCCGACTTGCCGTCGACGTAGCTCTTGGTCGTGGCGGCGACGGAGGCCGCGAAGTTGCCGTGACCGTCCCCGAGGAGGGCCCGAGCGTCCGCGACCGGCTGGAGCGTGTGCCACGAGATGACCATGGCGCTCGACGCGTCGGTGCCGAACTGCAGGTGGAGGCCGTCGACGGTCGGGACGGCCGCGGGATCGGTCGCGGACAGCGAGCCCGGGAGGTCCTTGCTGGACGAGGCGGGGGAGCCCGGCGCGGCCTGGGCGGGGGAGGCGAGGGCTGCGGTGCCGGCCGCGGCGACGAGGCCAGCGCCGATGAGCAGACGACGCCGGGTGACGGGGGAATTCTCGGGAGGGGTCGTTGTCATGCGCCGAGCATGCCAAGGCGGCGACGACGGCGGGCGAACGCCACGTGAACGGCTTGTGCCGCGGCGGGGAACAAACGCGTCACGTTGGGAGCGTCAAGTGTCCCCTCGCCGACGGCGGCCAGGCTCAGATGTAGTAATATTCCGCCGGGTCGACCGCGGGCTTCGTCTCCTTCTCCGCGTCGCGGTGGCGCCACGTGGCCGGGATGCCTGTCACGATCGAGTTCGGCGGCGCGTCCTTCACGACGACGGCGTTGGCGCCCACGGCGCTGCCCGCCCCGATCGTGATCGGCCCGAGGACCTTGGCGCCCGCGCCGATCGTCACGCCGTCCCCGATTGTCGGGTGGCGCTTGACCTTGGCGAGGGACCGCCCGCCGAGCGTCACGCCGTGGTAGATCATGACGTCTTCGCCGATCTCCGCGGTCTCGCCGATGACCACGCCCATGCCGTGGTCGATGAAGAACCGGCGGCCGATCGTGGCACCCGGGTGAATCTCGATCCCCGTGAGGAATCGGCCCGCCTGTGAGATAAGCCGCGCGGGGAAGCGGAGCTCCGGATTCTGCCACATCCGGTGCGTGAGGCGGTGGATCCAGATCGCGTGAAGTCCGGAGTAGGCGAAGAAGTTCTCGACGTTGCCCCGGGCTGCGGGGTCGTGGGCCCTCGCGGACTCGAGGTCCTCGAGGAGCCGCGCGAAGGTGCGCTTGATCAATGACACAGAGATCTTTCTACCGCAGCCCGGGCGCCGAGGCGATTCCTAGCTGCGGATGTCGTCGAAGAGGACAGTGGAGATGTACCGTTCGCCGAAGTCGGGAACAATGGCGACGATGAGCTTGCCCGCGTTCTCCGGGCGCTTCGCGAGCTCGAGCGCTCCCCACACCGCGGCCCCCGCGGAGATGCCGCCGAGGATGCCTTCCTGGGTCGCGAGCGCGCGCGCCGTCGCGACGGAGTCCTCGAGCGTCGCGTCGAGCACCTCGTCGTACACGTTGGTGTCGAGCACCTCGGGGACGAAGTTGGCGCCGATTCCCTGGATCTTGTGCGGGCCCGGGGCGCCGCCGTTGAGGATGGGGGAGTCCTTCGGCTCGACCGCGACGACCTTGACGCCCGGCTTGCGCTCCTTGAGGAGCTGGCCAGCCCCGGTGATCGTGCCGCCCGTGCCGATGCCGCCCACGAAGATGTCGACCTTGCCGTCGGTGTCGTTCCAGATCTCCTCGCCGGTCGTGGCGCGGTGGATCGCAGGGTTGGCCGGGTTCGCGAACTGCTGGGCCCAGATCGAGTTCTCGGTGTTCGCGACAATCTCCTGGGCCTTCTCGACCGCGCCGCGCATGCCCTCGGAACCCGGGGTCAGGACGATCTCGGCACCGTAGGCGCGAAGCAGCACGCGACGCTCGGTCGACATCGTCTCGGGCATCGTGAGGATGACCTTGTAGCCGCGCGCGGCGCCCACGAGCGCGAGCGCGATGCCCGTGTTGCCCGAGGTGCCCTCGACGATCGTGCCGCCCGGCTTGAGCGCGCCGGACTTCTCCGCTGCGTCGATGATCGCGACGCCGATGCGGTCCTTGACACTATTGGCCGGGTTGTAGAACTCGAGCTTGACGGCGACGTCGGCGCCGAGGCCTTCCGTGAGGCGGTTGAGCCGGACGAGCGGCGTGTTGCCGACCAGCTGGGTGACATCGTCGTAGATGCGCATGGGCTTCCTTTGTTGTCGAGACGTGCCGCTTCCGCGGCAGCATGGGCGGGCCGCGCTCAGCCTAGCGATGCGCCGAAATGACGGCTACACGTCAAGCCACGCCGAGTAATATTTCCTCGCCTTCGCCAGCTTGGGATTGATGATCACGTGGCAATAGCCGGCGTCCGGATTCTTCGCGTAATAATCCTGGTGGAATTCCTCGGCGGGATAGAACGTGCTTGCCCGGGTCACCTCGGTCACGATCTGCCGGTCCCAGAGGTGCTGATTCCTCTCGATCGCCTCCTCGAAGAGGAACTTCTCCTCGTCGTCGACGTAGAACATCGACGAGCGGTACTGGGTCCCGACGTCGTAGCCCTGGCGATTCGGCGTCGTCGGATCATGGATCGCGAAGAAGAGGTCGAGCACTGTCTTCGGCGGAATGACCTCCTCGTCGAAGGTGACCGCGACGACTTCGGCGTGGCCCGTCATGCCGCTGCACACGCTGTAGTAGTCGGGATTCGGGAAATGGCCGCCGATGTAGCCCGAGACGACGGAGCTCACGCCTTTGGTCTTCTGGTACACGGCGTCGAGGCACCAGAAGCATCCGCCGCCCAGGATGAAGGTCTTCATGCTGCCTACAATGTCCGGGACAAGCGGAAGATTCCCGAGAGAGGACTGAGCCTTTGTCTGACGAGAGCTCCGCGCCCGAAGAGCCCATTCGCGCAGCCGGGATCCCCGCCCAGCAGCCGGCCGAACTTTTCGCCGAAGGAGCCGAGGCGACGGCGGGCGAAGGCTTCGAGGCAACGAACGACGACGGCGCCGCGCCGGCTCCCGCTGCCACTCTCGCCGAGGTGCTCCTCGCCATCGAGGAGCTGTGGCCCGAGTCGCTTGCCGAGGACTGGGACGCCGTCGGGCTCGTCACGGGGCGCCCCTCGCACGAGGTCTCGAAGATCCTCTTCGCCGTCGATCCCGTGCTCGAAGTCATCGAGGAAGCCGTGGGCTGGGGAGCCGACCTGCTCATCACGCACCACCCGCTCCTCCTGCGGGGCGTCCACTCGGTGGCCGCGAACACCCCGAAGGGCCGGGCAGTGCACCGCCTCATCGAATCGGGCACGGCACTCCTGACCGTGCACACGAACGGGGACAGCGCCGTCGGGGGCGTCTCCGACGTCCTCGCGGACGCACTCGGGCTTGAGGACGTCGAGCCGCTCGCGAAGTCGGCCAACGGCCTGCCGGAGGAGGGAATCGGGCGCGTCGGAAGCCTTCCGGAGCTCACAAGCCTCGCCGACTTCGCCGGCGAGCTCTTCGCGCTCCTCCCCGCCGTCGCCGGGGGAGTGCGGGTCTCCGGCGACCGCGACGGGCTCGTTCGGCGTGTCGCGATCTGCGGAGGGGCTGGAGACAGCCTCTTCGAGAACGTGCGCGCTGCGAATGCCGACGTCTTCGTGACGGCGGATCTCCGGCACCATCCCGCTTCCGAGGCTCGCGAGGCGAGCCCGGATGGGCGCCCTTATCTCGTCGACGTAAGCCATTTCGCGAGCGAGTGGCTGTGGCTTCCGGCGGCCGCCCAGGCCCTCGACAACGTGCTGCGAGATCAGGGCCACACAATCGACATCAGGGTCTCGACGGTCAACACCGACCCGTGGGACTTCATCCTGACGCCGAGCGAGGGATAGAGTCGCAGCCACGAGCCGACGATCCGCGAGGAGGCATCATGCCGAAGGCGCCCGCCGCCGAACAGCTCAAGCTCTTGGACCTCCAGGCCCTCGATGCGAAGCTGCGCTCTCTCGACGTGCGCCGCAGGGCGCTTGAGGCCGATCCGCGGCTCGGCCGCGTGAACGACTCGCTCGCCTCTGCCACCAGAGCGGCGGGAGAGGCCGACCGCGCCGTGAGGGACGGCCAGGCAGAACTCGTCAAGGCGGAGGACAGCGTCGCCCAAGTCGCGGCACGCATCGAGAGGGACGAGGCGCGGCTCTATGCCGGCGGGCTCTCGAAGGATCTCCAGGCCCTGCAGCAGGACATTGCGGCCCTTTCGTCGCGCCGCTCCGACCTCGAGGACGCCGAGCTCGAAATCCTCGAGCGGCTCGACGGCCTCCGGGCCGAGCAGACCGCGGCCGCCGCGGCCCTCGACGCCGCCCGGGCGGCCTCGTCGGCGCTGCGCGCGGAGCTCGACGCCCAGATCGCCGAGATCGCCGAGGAGCGGGTGCACGTGGCGCAGGACAGGGAGGCCTTCGCGGCCCGGATCGACGGCGCGCTCGTCGAGGTCTACGAGAAGACCCTCGCGAAGCGAGGCGTCGGGGCCGCGAGGCTTTTCCACGGGACGTCCGAGGGCTCGGGCATGGCGCTGAGCCCCGGCGACCTTGCGGCGATCAGGGGCGCGGCCGAGGACGACATCGTGTTCTGCCCCGACTCAGGCTGTATCCTCGTCCGCTCGCCCGAATGGGTCTGATGGCCGCAGGGCCTGAGGGCAGACAGCGGGGCTTCGCGGCCTAGCGCGGCGGCACGAGGACGCGCACGAGCGCCTCGAGTTCGGGGATCGCGGCTGCCTCTGCGAGCGCTTCTTCGAGCACTGCGTCGTGTGTCGGCCGTGCTTCCCCGAGGAGCGCGCGGCCGGTTGGCGTGAGCTCGGTGTAGATGCCGCGGCGGTCGTCCACGCAGAGGACGCGAGTCAGGAGTCCGCGATCTTCGAGCCGCGTGACGAGCCGGGTCGTTGCGCTGCTCGAGAGGGCAGCGGCGCGTGCGAGCTGCTGCATCCGCATGTGCCATCCGGCCTGACGGCTCAGCGCATCGAGCACGGTGAACTCGACGACCGAGAGCCCGTGCTCTTTCTGCAGCGCGCGCTCGAGGCTGGCCTCGATGAGCCCGTGCAGTGCGGCGAGCGTGCGCCAGCCTCCCGCGCGAATCTCGACTGCGTCGTCGGCGACGCCCATTTCAGCTCCCTTGCAGACGAACCTGACTTCCTCAGTATACCAGCTTGCGCACATAGTCGGCGTGTGCAAGGATTTTAGTTGCACGCACAATTAATGCATGCGCTGCTTTTGCTCGTAGGAAACTCCACGTCTCACTGAAGGATTCAGCATGCCTGTTGCCCTCTACGCACTCGCCATCGGCGGATTCGGGATCGGTCTCACCGAGTTCGTCATCATGGGACTGCTGCCTGAGGTGGCGGCTGACTTCCGCGTCACCGAAACCGTGGCCGGCTACCTCATCTCCGGCTATGCGCTGTCCGTTGCCGTCGGCGCGATCGCCCTCAGCGCCGTGCTCGGGCGGGTCGACCGCAAGAAGGCGCTCCTCGGGCTCCTTCTCCTGTTCATTGCCGGCAACCTCATGTCCGCGCTCGCCGGCACGTACTCCCTCATGATGGCGGGCCGGATCGTGGCCGCCCTGTGTCACGGGGCGTTCTTCGGAATCGGGGCCGTCGTGGCGGCGGACCTCGTGGCAGAAAGTCGCCGCGCCGCGGCCATCTCGATCATGTTCGCGGGCCTCACCGTCGCCAACGTGCTCGGTGTTCCGCTCGGCACCCTTCTCGGCCAGGCAGCCGGCTGGCGCTCGACCTTCTGGGCGATCACGGCCGTCGGCGTCTTTGCCTTCGTGGGCATCGTCGTCCTTGTGCCCAGCCGGGGCGCCCACGACGGCGGCCACGGGATCCTCGCCGAATTCAGGATCTTCGCACGCGGCCAGGTGTGGCTCTCGATGCTCGTGACGGTGCTCGGCTATGGCGGGATGTTCGGTGCCTTCACCTACATCGCCTTTACCCTCACGCGCGTGGGCGGGTTTGACGCGGCCCAGGTGCCTTGGCTGCTCGTCCTGTTCGGCGCGGGCCTCTTTGTCGGCAACCTCGTGGGCGGCCGATTCGCCGACCGCAGCCTCGCCCGCACCCTCGTGGTGCTGTTCTCGGCGCTGGCCATCGTCCTCGCCGCGTTCGCGCTCACCGCGTCATCCCAGCCTGCGACGATGGCCGCCCTCGTGCTCGTGGGCGGATTCGGCTTCGCGACCGTGCCGGGACTCCAGATGCGGATTATGAATTTCGCTGCCGCCGCCCCGGCGCTCGCCTCAGGCGCCAATATCGCGGCGTTCAATGTGGGCAATGCCTTCGGCGCCTGGGTCGGCGGCGCTGCGCTCGCGGCAGGGCTCGGCTACACCTCGCCGCTGTGGGCGGGAGCAGCCGTCACGTTCGCGGGGCTGCTCGTGTACCTCGGGGCGGCCTTCGGGCGAGGCGGCGAGTTCGCCCGAGAGTCCTCCAGGGATCCGGGCGCGGTCGGGGCACTCCGGTAGAGGAGCCGGCCGTCAGGACCGAGCCGGGTGCCCACGCCGCCGTGATCTCGGGCGCGGGCTCAGCCTTCGAGCACGAGGACGAGCGAGCTCGGCCGGCGGGCCGTCCCCTCGGCCAGCTCCGCGGTCCAGCCCTCCTGGGCGACGGCGAGGAGGGCTTCGGGCGAGGTCGGCGCCTTCCCACGGCGTGTGAGCAGATGGCGCACGAACTCGCCCCGGTGGTGCTTCGCGAAATGGCTCACGACCGTGCGCTTCCCGTTGCGCTCGGTGACGACGTCGACCGTCACAGTGCGATCCGCGGGCGGCGCATAGGCCGCGGCGTACGTGCTTGACCGGCAGTCGACGACGAGGCCGTCGGCAGCGCGCTCGGAGAGAGCCTCGCGGAGGCGCGGCTTCCAATAGGATGCGAGGCGCCCAAGGCCGGGCAGCGCCGCCGACATCGACAGCCGATAGGCCGGCACGGCATCCGCGAAGCCGACGGCGCCCCAGAGCGCGGAGACGACGACGATCCATTCGTCGGCCTTGCGGCGCTGCGCCGGGGTCAGGGACGCGTAGCCGAGCGCCTCGTAGAGGACACCCGAGTAGACCCGGTGGGCGGGGGCCGCCGGTTCGGCGTGCAGCCGCCGGTTCCGTTCGACGTCGTCCGCTAGCGACGCCCCCACGCCGAGCGCTTCGAGGGCATCGTGCCGCCCGCTCACCTCGGCAAGGGCCTCCATGACCTCCTTCCGCGCAACCTCGAGGCCCGGAAAGCTCAGGGCAGAGAGGTCGACGGCGGCGCCTCGCGAGGCTGGGGTCTTGCCCTCGGAGGGCGGAAGGAGGATGAGCACCACGGAATCCTAACCGTCCTGAGGCGGATGCGCGCAGACGCTAGAATGCTGGGGCGAGGTCAGGTTGGCTGGGCGATTGCGGGACTCCTTCCCTCGGGGGTGGAGTCGCGAGGAAAGTCCGGGCTCCGCAGGGCAGGGTGGTGGGCAATACCCACTCGGGGAAACCCGCAGGCCAGTGCCACAGAAAACAGACCGCCCGGGCAGCACGCCCGGGTAAGGGTGAAACGGCGGTGTAAGAGACCACCAGCTCCTCGGGCGACCGGGGAGGCTCGGTAAACCCCACTCGGAGCAAGGCCAGACAGGGCGCGTTCGAGGGCTGCCCGCCCGAGCGTCCGGGTAGGCCGCTTGAGGCCGCCGGCAACGGCGGTCCTAGATGGATGATCGCCTCCCGCGTCCGGGCAACCGGGCACGGAGACAGAACCCGGCTCATAGGCCGGCCTGGCCTCGCACCTCGCCCTCCAGGCCGCCTCAGGTCAGTAGCCGTAGGGGTTCTGCGCGGCATAGATCCCGACGACGAGGTAGAGGAGGAGGGCGAGCGCGCCCCATCCGATGCCGATCCATCCCCAGACGACGGCGAGGCGCGAGGCGTTCGCGGACCCTGCAGGGTCGCCGCGGTTCCACCGCGCCGCCACCTGAGCAGACATGACGACCGCCACGACGCCGAGCGGAACGAAGGAGAGGATCGAGACGAGCAGGCCCGTGATGCTGAGTCCCCAATGCTGCGAGGGAAAGCCGCCCGTGGTGGTGGCCCCGACTTCTGGGCGGGGCCGCTGCGGTCCTTGCTGCGCCGGTCGTCGCTCGGGCGTGTGCGGTGCGGGCCTCTGCGGAGCTGGTCTTGCTGGGTCCGGCCTTCGCGCCTCGGGCGGAAACGACGTCGGGCCGGGCGTCATGACCGGCTCAGGAGGCAGCGAGCCCGCGGGAATGAGGTCGCGTCGGATCCGGGTGATTTCGCGCGCCGTGCTCGCATAGAGGTCCCGCCGGTTCTCGAGCATCGCGAGCAGCTCGAGCGCCGCCTCGCGTTCCCGGGGCCGCTGGAGCGCGTCGGCGAGCTTGCCCGCGATGAGGCGCTGCTCATCGTCGGCCAGCGTCGACCGGTGGAGCATCTCGGCGATCCCGCCGAAGTAGGACGCAGGAAGGGGTGGCGCGGGCGGAAGCTCGGGGGGCAGTGCGACCGCGGGCGGCAGGCCGCTCAGGACGTTGGCGAGTTCGATTCCGGTCGTGAGCGTGGGCCGCGTGAAGTCGATGTATTGGCGCGCGGCAATGTCTGGCGGGAGGAGGTCATCCCGGATCTCCCGCACCTTGATCGGAATGATCGGCTTTCCGAGCGAGAGCGCATAGACGCGTTCCGCCCTCGCCGCCTCCGACTCCAGGAGTTCGGCGGAGACCGCCACGATCACGGCGTCGCAGCGTCGGAGCTGATCCAGGATCTCGTTCCACCATTCGTGGCCGCCCTCGAGATTGCTGTCGATCCATGCCTCGTGGTGCATTGCGACAACGGCCTGGCGGATGCGGTCGGCCGCGTCCCGGTCCGCCCGGGCGTAGGAGATGAAGACGAGCCGGCCGCTGCGCGGCCCGGTGATGTCGGCGGGGATGGCCATGGCGGATCTCCTAGGCGAGGTCCGGAGCTGCCACCCCCGCAACAGCTCCGGGGTTCCGTGTGGGGTCAATCTGGATGGGGTCGATCTTGGTTAATCCAGTGACTGTTGTAATGAGGATACGCCCGGGTTGAACGGCGCGCCAGATCTCTCCGGCGCGGATTCTGCGTCACTCGTTGTGGGACGCGAGCCACATCGTGTGCTCCCTGCTGATGGCTTCTTCGGCGTCGGACACGGCGTGGGACCAGCCGTCCTCCTCCACCTGCGAGAGAAGGTCCTCTTGCAGCGTGAGCTCGCGGCTTGCGAGGCTGTAGGCCGCCGCGAGCTGGGCATATTGCTTGAGTGCAAGCCACGCTGCGCCCGAACCGATGGCCGCGCCGAGGATTCCGGCGAGGTCGATATCGAGGGTCTTCGTAACGCGCAGGGTCGAGGCAGACACCGCCGCGATCTCAGCGGCGACCAGCGCGGATCTCCACAGGTCCGCCTTCCGCTTGCTCTGCCGGGCCTTGCCCGCATACCAGTTGCGCTGGTCCCGGGTTCGCCGCTCCAGGTAGGCGGCTCGCCGCGTCTCGAAGCTGCTGTGCCGCAAAGCCGTCATCGACTCCGTGACGAGGGGGCTCGCGGCGGACATCGAGACCTTGTCCCCTCCCTTCTGGAGAAGCAGCTCGGCTCGCTCCCGTAGGATCCGCCGTGCCTCGGCGTCGCCGAGGCTCGACGCGAACGGATCACCCCCGACGGCGTAGCACCAGGCCATAGTCTTCATGGATTCGGCAAGTGCCCGGCCCGAGTACCAGTCCCGTTCGGGCTGGAGGAAGGCCAGGACGAGTTCGGCGACAAGGGCCACGAGGAATCCGGCAAGGGCCACAAGGGCACCCGCGTCGAGGCTCGAGGCGGACCACGTGATGGCGCCGCCGAGCGCTCCGGCGACGGCGCTCCAGAGCCGCGTTCGGTTCAGGGCGAGGTAGGCGCGCTGGGTCGCCAAGGACGCGGCGTCGGCGTCCTTGAAGAATCCGGGAAGATCCAAGCCATTGTCCATGTGGCCCTCCCTCGAAAGCGGCCGAGGGGCCGGGGCCCCATACCGCGTGACCGCAGTGTAGAACCGCGTGCGGGGGCCCGCCAGCTCCCGCGAGCTCGAGCCTGTGAGTGACTTCACATGGCATGCCGGATTTGAAGCTGGCCTTGATCGGTAGAATTGATGGTGAACGTAGAAGTTCAGGAGCCGGCTCTGCGATCGCAGGACCGGCCTTTTTCGCGTCAGGCATCGGTACGCGGTGCCGCGCGCCCAGCGCACAACGGTGTGCGCGACACTGCAGAGAAAGGCACCTGTGTGAGCAAGACGGAGTCCGCCCGTGTAATGGAAACGGCCCTTGACGCGTGGATCGGCCGAGAGGCTGCAGCAGAAGAGATGATCCCTCTGATCGGGCGCCTGTACCGCGAGAACAACGTCGTGACATCGGTCCACGGCCGGAGCCTCATCAACCAGTCGGTTGTCGGCCTCCTCAAGGCGCACCGCTGGGCTCGCCAGATCGACAGCGAGGAGCTCGACCTCGAGGAGACCCTCCCGATCCTCAAGGCGCTCGACGAGCTCGAACTCGGCGCCGCGTCGATCGACATCGCGCGCCTCAACGAGAAGTTCCGCGAAGACGGCGGGGCCCGGAGCCTTGAAGACTTCCTCCGCGATGAACTGGCCGCGATCGTGGGGCAGCACGGAGCGGATCCGCGCGGCAGCACCGACGTCGTCCTCTACGGCTTCGGCCGCATCGGACGCCTCGTGGCCCGCATCCTCATCGAGCACGCGGGTGGCGGCCACGGCCTGCGCCTGCGGGCGATCGTGGTCCGCAAGGGCTCTGACAAGGATCTCGTGAAGCGCGCGAGCCTCCTGCGCCGCGACTCCGTGCATGGTCCCTTCGAAGGCACGATCACGGTCGACGAGGAGAACAACACGATTCTCGCCAACGGAACCCTCATCCAGGTCATCTACTCCGACAACCCCGCGACGGTCGACTACACCGCGTACGGGATCGAGGACGCGATCGTCGTGGACAACACGGGCAAGTGGCGCGATGAAGCGGGCCTCTCGCAGCACCTCGAGAGCAAGGGCGTGGCGCGCGTCCTCCTGACGGCCCCCGGCAAGGGAACGCTCCCGAACATCGTGCACGGCATCAACCATCGCGATCTCACGGAGCAGGACCGCATCGTCACGGCGGCCTCGTGCACGACCAACGCCATCACCCCCGTCCTCAAGGCCGTCAACGACAAGTTCGGCGTGCTCCACGGGCATGTGGAGACGGTCCACTCGTTCACGAACGACCAGAACCTCACCGACAACTTCCACAAGGGCGACCGGCGCGGCCGCTCGGCCGCGCTCAATATGGTGATCGCCGAGACCGGCGCGGCAAAGGCCGTCGCGAAGGCCCTTCCCGAACTCGCGGGGAAGCTCACGGGCAACGCGATCCGTGTTCCCACCCCGGATGTCTCGATGGCCATCCTCAACCTCAACCTCGAGCGCGAGACGACGAAGGACGAGGTCAACACGTACCTCCGCGACGTGTCCCTGCACTCGGAGCTGCGCAAGCAGATCGATTACATCGCCTCGCCCGAGGTCGTCTCGACGGACTTCGTCGGTTCGCGCCGTGCTGGCATCGTGGATGGCCTTGCGACGATCAGCAACGGGACGAACCTCGTGCTCTACGTGTGGTACGACAACGAGTTCGGGTACAGCTGCCAGGTGGTGCGCGTGCTCGAGGAGATGGCGGGCGTCAACGCGCCGTCGTTCCCCGAGAACGCAGCCGCCCGCCCGGCCCATGACCTTTTCGCGACATCTCGGTAAGGTCACTGGATTCGCCCAGCAAGCGGGGGCAAGATGCAGCTATGGAAGCGACTGAGCACGAGAGCACCCTCGAACACGCCCTCGATGTGGCCAAGGCCAACGCCAAGCAGGCACGGCTCCTCTTGGACCATGCGAAGGCCAAACTCGAGGCCGGTGAGGTCTCTCCCGGACGGGTCGCCCAGCTCGAAGAGCTGCTGCGGACGGCGGAGGAAGACCTCGTCCGGGTGACCAGGGAACAGTAGCCCGGCTGACACGTTCACGATGAAGGGCGCCGCACCATTTGGTGCGGCGCCCTTTGCCGTGTCGCCGCGCGCCTTGCGGCCGCGGGAACTCCGGGCGGGAAATCAGTGGCCGAACGGATCCGGGTCGACGCCCGGCATCCACGTGAGGCCCGGCACACCCCAGCCGTGGGTCTTCGCGGCCTTCTTGGCCTTGCGGGCGTACCGGTCCGGGAGCTTGTCGACATAGAGCTTGCCGTCGAGGTGGTCGTATTCGTGCTGCATGACGCGGGCGAACCAGCCGGTGGCCACGAAGTCGACCGGCTCTCCATCGCCGTCGAAGCCCTCGACGTGAGCCCAGTCCGCGCGCTTGAGCGGGTAGCTCTCGCCGGGGAAGGAGAGGCAGCCCTCCTCGTCTTCCTCGGGGTCGGGAGCCGTGCCTGGGACCTTGGAGAGGGTCAGCCGCGGATTGACGACGGCGCCGCGTGGCGGCACGCCGTCGTCGTTCTGGTACTTGTACACGAAGATCCGGAGGCCCACGCCGATCTGGGGCGCGGCGAGGCCGACGCCGTTGGCGGCGTCGTTCGTCTCGTGCATGTCCTCGATGAGCTCGCGGAGATTGTCGTCGAACTCGGTCACCTCGGCGGCGCGCCGGTGGAGAACGGGCTCTCCCCAGATGGTCACGGGGTGGACGGTCATGGGCATCCCTCGGTGTCGTGGACAGTGCTGGATCGCGGACCCAGGCGGATGACGAGCAGGGCCGACGCGCAAGAGGCCGCACGGTGAACCGTGCGGCCTCTTGCCGGGATGACCCTCTCGGGGTGAGTAACGGGGGTTGAACCCGCGACCTTCTGGACCACAACCAGACGCTCTGCCAACTGAGCTATACCCACCACGCAACCCGCGACGAGCGCGCAAGAATTCCTGCACCCTCTGCGCCGGCAACGAGTAACAGTCTACCTGCTGTTAACGAGTGCTTTTGCCAGTTTGAGGCGTCCGCGGAGATTTTTTCTCCGACGAGGCGCGCGTCACACTCCCGCGGCCGCTGCGCCCGAACCGCTCGCGGCCGCCGAGATGCGCGCGGAGATCTCTTGGGCCTTCGCGGAGTCCGGCCCGGGGTGCGGGACGAAGATCGCCTCACGGTAGTAGCGGAGCTCGTCGATCGAATCGCGGATGTCGCCGAGGGCCCGGTGGCCGCCGGTCTTCGCGGGCGCCTGGAAATAGGCGCGCGGAAACCACCGCCGCGCGAGCTCCTTGATCGTCGAGACGTCGATGATCCGATAGTGCAGGTGCTCGACCACCTCCGGCATGTCCCGCGCGAGGAACATGCGGTCGGTCCCCACCGAATTGCCGCCGAGCTGGGCCTTCTTCGGCTCCGGCACCCACGCCCGGATGTAGGCCATGACCTCGGCCTGCGCGGCGTCGAGGGTCAGGCCAGCTGGCAGCTCGTCGAGCAGCTTGGACGTCGTATGCATCTCGCGCACGAAGTCGTTCATGCCGGCGAGCGCCTCGTCCGTGGGGCGGATGACGACGTCGACCCCGTCGCCGAGGATGTTGAGCTCTGCATCGGTCACGAGGACGGCGACCTCGATGAGGGCGTCGCGGGCAATATCGAGGCCCGTCATCTCGCAGTCGATCCAGACGATGCGTTCAGCGTGGTTTGACACTCTGCCAATGTACCCGAGGCGCGCTCACCGGGTTGGGAGGAAGGGCCCGATGCTAGACTGAAGCCCTCCCGCCACTGATCGAAGGGTGACCCATGTCCGCAACGCGCTTTGGCTTGCTCGGGAGGGTTTTCGACTGGCTGAAGTCGCTCTGGACCGCGCTCCCCCCGGTAGGCGTCAACCAGCCCCCGCACTGGGCCCTCGGGCAGGGCTTCGTCGGCTCGCTGCTCATGGTGTATGGCTCGTTCGGCGTGGGCCGGCTCGCGGACGCGTCACCGCTCACTCGCAGCCCGTTCTTCATCGCGCTCCGCACGGAGAGCTGGGGCGTCACGTCCTGCATCCTCGCCTTGGTCGTCGGGGCCATGCTCCTGACCCGGTCGTGGCTGCGACTCGGCCAGCGCCTCCGATACTGGGGCCCGGGAACGGTGCGGCCCGTCGTCCTCGCGACGGCGCTGTGGGGCCTTCCGCTCGCGTTCACGGTGCCGATCTATTCGCGCGACGTCTACGCGTATGTCGGCCAGGGCCGGCTCATGACCGCCGGCCTGAACCCGTACACGACAGGCATCTCGGCGCTCAACAACTGGCTCGAGCTCGGGACGGACCCGTCCTGGGCGTCGACGCGGACCCCCTATGGTCCGTACTTCCTGTGGCTCGAACGGTGGGTTGTCCAGCTCACGGGAGGCCAGCCCGACGTCTCAGTGCTGCTCTTCAGAATCCTGGCCCTCGCAGGAGTCTTCCTCTGTGCGTACTACGGCTTCAAGCTCGCGCAGCTCCACGGCGTGGACGGTGCCCGGGCGGTGTGGCTCACGGTCGCGAACCCGCTGTTCCTCATCAGCTGCATCGCGAGCGCCCACAACGAGGCGCTCATGATCGGCCTTGCCGTCGCAGGCGTCTACTACGCGGCGCGCGGGAACTGGTTCCTCGGCATCGTGCTCACGACGGCGTCGATCGGGATCAAGCCGATCACCGCCGTCGTCCTTCCCTTCGTGGGCCTCCTGTGGGCGGGGCCGCGCGCGACCTGGCTGCGCAAATTCCTGTGCTGGGCGGCGACCGGGCTCATCAGCCTCGGCCTCTTTGCGGCGAGCTCGCTCGCGTACGGGCTCGGCTTCGGGTGGGTCAACGCTATCGTCGACCCGACCCCGGGCTTCATCGCCTACACGCCGTCGGGCTTCGCGAGCAACGTCGTCGCGTGGCTCGGGAGCACCGTCGGCCTCGACGGCGGCTCAATCGCGGACGCGTTCCGCACCGTCGTCAAATGGATCGGCGTCGGCCTTGCCGTCCTGCTCATCCTGCGCGGCGACGGCAACAAGGCAGTGCGGCGCCTGGGCCTCGCGTTCATGTTCATCGTGGTCCTCGGCCCGATCATCCAGCCGTGGTACGTGCTCTGGTTCATCCCGTTCCTCGCCGTGACGGGGATCCGGGACAACTGGGAGATCAAGCTCTGGTACCTGACTGTCGTGTTCTTCGTGGTCTTCGGGGCGCAGGACCAGCTCTACGTGTTCGGCTTCGTGAACACGCCGCTCGCGCCCGAGGCGATCGCGGGCATCACGGCGGTTGCGTTCCTTGCCTACCTCGTGCTCATCGACCCCAAGACGCGGCGCATCGTCTTCGAACGGCCCGCAAGCCGTCAGAACCTCGCGGCCCGCAGCTCCTGATCGACGGCGGGGGCGCCCTTCCGCCCGAGGCGGACGAGTCGGATCGCCGCCCACACGAAGAGGGCGACGAGCAGGACATTGCGGACCGTGAGCACGAACGCCATGGTCGGGTTGTTGTGGCTCAGCGCGTCGTAGAACAGCGGGTAGACGACGAACGTCGCCACTGCGATGCCGAGCAGCAGACGGGCCGGCACGCGCCACGCCGCGCGGTCCTGGGCGAGCCCGAGCGCGACGACGGGGCCGAGCCACACGATGAACTGCGGCGAGCCGACCTTGTTGAAGACGATGAACGCGCTCACCATCGTGAGCGCGCCCGCGAGCAGGAGCTCGGCACGGTCCTCATGGCCGCGCTTCTTGCCTTCGTGCAGGGCCCAGAAGATCACGATCGCGACGGCGAGCGCGATGACGACGAAGAGCGGCTGCATGAGGGCCGAGGCGATCGTGCTGCCCGGCCCGTCGACCTGCATCGAGTTGATCTCGGTGTTCATGTACATGCGGGCACCGCCGATCCCGAGGACCGACATCCAGAGCCACGGGGTCGTGAAGGTCGCCTCAAGCTGCATGCCCCGCGAGCCCTGCGTCGTGAGGAAGTCGAGGAGGTGGGGGAATACCCCGAGCGCCTGGGCGACGGCGGCAACCGCAGCGGTCACGAGAGCTCCGCCGACCACGACCTTCCAGCGGTCGCGGACGACGGCGAAGAGCGGTACGAGCGCGGCGGCGGGCCACACCTTCATCCACGTCGCGAACGCGAGGATCGCCGACGCGGCGAACGGGCTAGCGACCCCGAGGCTCAGTCCCAGGAGCACGATCGGTGCCGTCACGCCGTCGACCCTTGCGAAGCCGAGCGTGCCCATGATGGCGATGAAGACGAGCCACCACCAGCCTGCGCGGATGCCCTCGGGCTTCTTTCCCCACCCGCTCAGGACGCCGAGGGCAACCCCGTTGAGCGCGGAGGTCAGGACGACCCACAGGATGAGGAAGGGGCCGCCGCCGAGCAGACCGGAAATCCAGATCGGCAGAAGGCCCGCGATCGGGTACACCCACGGCGATGGCTGGACGTTCTGCGGGAATCCCCCCACGGCCCAGTCGCGGTAGATGTTCGTGTCGCTGAAGGCCTGCCCCTGCAGCACGAAGATCGACATGAAGGCGAGGTACCCGAGGTGCACCACGAGGTATCCGGCGAGCAGGCCCCGGGGCGTCAGGAGCCACCGACTCGACTCACGCGGCCCGGCGGCATGATTGCTGTGGTCTGCGGGGCGGGGGGTCTCGATCGAAATGGCGGTCTCCTCAGAGTCTTGCGAGGGCCGCTGACGGCAGCGCGGCCGCCTGCCAGTTTATCAGCGGGCCGTTCTGGGGCCTCGGCGGCCTCTCCCGGCGGCTGCTGATAGCATCGAATCGATGTCACGCCGAGCGGTCAGCCGTGTGGGCAGCACCGTGCGGCGAGCGCAAGGCGCCGAGCGAGCATGCCGGGCGGGAGACCGTTTGGTGCCTTCCTCGACAGTAGGGACTCCGATGCCTGAGCCTTCGGCTGGCGGCAGCCTGAGCGCCGTGCCCGGCGTCGGGACCATTGCCGCCCTGCCCCGGGGCGGGGCTGTTGCTGTCTGGCAAGGCACGGCCGCCTCGCTGAGCATGATGCTCGGCGGGCTCGGGGTCGGGTGGATGGCCAGTGGCTCATCGCTCATCCGCGTCCCCTTCTTCATCGCGCTGCGGGACAATCCCGTGCTCGTCGTAGTGTGCACGGTCCTCGTCGCCTTCGGCGGGCTGCTGCTCGTGCGCGCGTGGCTGCGGCTCGAGCAGCGCGTGGGGGACTGGAGCGCCGTCCGTCCCGCGGTCCTCTTCCGCATCGCGGCCCTGTGGTGTGCGCCGCTCATGGTGACCTTTCCGCTCTTCAGCCGCGACGTCTACGCCTACATCGGCCAGGGCCGCCTCATGATGGCTGGGCTCGACCCCTACGTGAACGGCATCTCGGCGCTCAACAACTACCACAACCTCGGTCCCGACTCGCTCTGGACCGAGGCGCCCACGCCCTACGGGCCGCTCTTCCTGTGGATCGAGCAGGGCGTCGTGTGGCTCAGCGGGGGAAACCTCGAGATTGCCATCGTGCTGTTCCGCGTCGTCGCTGCCGTGGGGATTGCGCTGTGCGCGGTCGCCGTCGTGGGCCTTGGGCGGCACTACGGCCTCGACCCGTCGCGCACCCTGTGGCTCACGGTCGTGAACCCGCTTTTCGTCATCAATTTCATCGCGAGCATCCACAATGACGGGCTCATGCTCGGCCTGCTGCTCGTGGGCCTCCTCGCTGCCGTGCGCGGCCGCCACGTCGTCGCAGTCGTCCTCGTCACGCTCTCGATCGGGATCAAGCCCATTACGCTCATCGCGCTACCGTTCATCGGGCTCATCTGGGCGGGCCGGAATGCCGGATGGGGCCGCAAGATCGCGTGTTGGGCGGCGACCGCGGGGATCTCGGGCGGGCTCCTTGCCGCTGTCGGCGCGGCGACCGGCTTCTGGTTCGGGTGGCTGCCGGCCATGACGACATCGGGCACGGTCTGGATCTGGTACGCGCCGTTCGGCCTGCTTGCCGCAACCGCCGGCGCCGTCGTCCAGATCTTCAGCGGGCCGGCCGACGTCGTGTCGGAGGCCGTCAAGACGGTCGGACGCGTCGTGGGGATCGTCGCCGCCGCGTGGTTCGTCCTGAGGGGGAGCAGCGACAAGATCATGCTCCGGATGGCCCTTGCGTTTACCGCGATCGTGGTAACGGCGGCCATGATCCAGCCGTGGTACGTCACGTGGCTCATGGCCTTCTTCGCGCTCGTCGGCGTGACCGACGGGTGGCGGCTGCGCGCGTACTACCTCGTGACGGTGTTCTTCACGGTCATTGCACTCACCGACCAGCTCGATGTGTTCGAGTGGATCCCCATAGTGATTGTGCGGGCCGTGGCGATCGCGTTGAGCGTGGCCTTCGCGGCGTACATCATGCTGTGGGATTGGAAGACACGCGTCCTGTTCGGGCCCGGCGCTGCGATGGGCCGGGTCACCGCCTCGCGCTAGACTGAACAGGCACGCGGCACGCTGCGCCCGCCCCAGTAGCTCAGCGGATAGAGCAGGGGCCTTCTAATCCTCTGGTCGGGGGTTCGACTCCCTCCTGGGGCGCTCTGTGGTGTCTCGGGACATCGGCTACAGATGTCTCGGGACATCGACGACACCCCCGGTCTTCGGACCGGGGGTGTTCT
>NZ_JAYGGQ010000014.1:0-160945 GCF_034931225.1 Sinomonas terricola | reverse complement strand
CAAAAAAATGGCGTCGATCAAACATGGCACGCTATTGAGTTCTCAAACAACAGGCCCCCCGAGTACATCCACCAGGCAAAACCCGGTATATCTCCCCGAAGCAACTTCTCAACCCTACCCACCCAGTCGGGCGGAGTCAAACCGGCCTGTCGGGCCGATGCGTCCGCACCAGTGAGCATGGGATTCTGTCGCGCCCCTCTCGGTGGCGCGGGATAACACTATACCACCGTCGCCGGACGAGTGCCAACGCCCTCGCAAGCCCGCTTGCCTCGCCTCGCGTACGTCGAAGACCCACCGCAGGAGGAGACCACCTAGGGGAGGGCGAAGGCCCGGAACCACGTGGGTTCCGGGCCTTCTCCAGCACCGGTGCCGGGCCGCCGGGCAGGGCCACTCCTCAGCACAAGCGGGTCGTCACTCCTGCGGCACGGGTTCGAGGTAGACGACTCCGAGCGGCGGGAGGGTGAGGGTCGCGACGGCCGGCTTGTCGTCCCACTCGCGGTCCTCAGCCATGACGAGGCCGCCGTTCGTCACGCCCGAGCCTCCGAATTCCGTCTCGTCCGTGTTGAGCACCTCGCGCCACGCGCCAGCCTGCGGCAGGCCCACGGCGTAGTCGAGATGCGGGTGCCCGGCGAAGTTGGCGAGGCACACGAGCGGTGCACCGTCCTTCGACCACCGCACGAAGGAGAGCACGTTGTGGTCCCCGTCGTCGCCGCGGATCCACTCGAATCCCGCGGGGTCGTTGTCCTGCGTGAACAGGGCGGGAGTCCTGCGGTAGATCGTGTTGAGCTCGGCGATGAGTCGCTGGAGCCCCTTGTGCGGCTCGGTGTCGGCGAGCCACCAGTCGAGTCCGTGCTCCTGGTTCCACTCCCCCTCCTGGCCGAACTCGCAGCCCATGAAGATGAGCTGCTTGCCGGGATGCGCCCACTGGAAGGCATAGAACGCCCGCAGGTTCGCGAGCTGCTTCCACCGATCGCCCGGCATCTTGCGCAGCATCGATCCCTTGCCGTGCACCACCTCGTCATGGCTGATCGGCAGGAGGAAGTTCTCGCTGAACGCGTACATGATCGAGAAGGTGATCTTGTTGTGGTGCCAGCGCCGGTTGACCGGATCCTCTTCCATGTACTGGAGCGAGTCGTGCATCCAGCCCATGTTCCACTTGAGACCGAAGCCGAGGCCGTTCATCGACGTCGGCTTCGTGACGCCGGGGAACGCCGTCGATTCCTCGGCGATCATGACGATCCCGGCGTTGCGCCGGTACGCGGTCGCGTTCGCCTCTTGGAGGAACGAGATCGCCTCGAGGTTCTCGCGGCCGCCGAATTGGTTCGGCCGCCACTGCCCCTCCTCGCGCGAGTAGTCGAGGTAGAGCATCGACGCCACGGCATCGACGCGGAGACCGTCGACGTGGAACTCCTCAAGCCAGTACAGGGCGTTCGCGACAAGGAAGTTGCGCACCTCGGTACGGCCGAAGTTGAAGATGTACGTGCCCCAGTCCGGATGCTCGCCCTGCTGTGGGTCGGCGTGCTCGTAGAGCGCCTCGCCGTCGAAGCGGGCGAGGGCCCATTCGTCCTTCGGGAAGTGGGCAGGAACCCAGTCGACGATCACGCCGATGCCGGCCTGATGGAGCTTGTCGACGAGGTAGCGGAAATCGTCCGGGTGGCCGAAGCGCGAGCTCGGCGCATAGTAGGACGTGACCTGGTAGCCCCACGAGCCGCCGAACGGGTGCTCGGCGACGGGCATGAACTCGACGTGGGTGAAGCCCATCTCGGTGACGTAGTCGACGAGCTCGGTCGCGAGCTCGCGGTAGCTGAGCCCCGGGCGCCACGAGCCCAAGTGCACCTCGTAGACGCTCATGGGCGAGTTGTGCGGATCCTTCGCGGCCCTCGCCGCCATCCACTCCTGGTCCTTGAACGCGTAGCGCGACTCGACGACGCGCGAGGCCGTGCGCGGCGGCACCTCGGTGCCGAACGCCATGGGGTCCGCGCGCTCGACCCAGTGGCCGTGCTTCGTGAGGATCCCGAACTTGTAGCACGCCCCTGCTACAACGCCGGGGATGAAGACCTCCCACACACCCGACGAGCCGAGGCTGCGCATCGCGTGCTCGCGGCCGTCCCAGCCGTTGAAGTCGCCCTTCACCTGCACCGCCTGGGCGCTCGGCGCCCACACCGTGAACGCCGTGCCCTCGACGTCGCCGAGCACCGAGTGGTAGCGCTGCACCCGCGCTCCGAGGGCCTTCCAGAGCTCCTCGTGCCGGCCTTCGCCGATGAGGTACAGATCGAGCTCGCCCACGGTCGGCAGGTAATGGTAGGGATCGTCGGCCTCGACCACGTGTCCCTCGCCGTACTCGATCTCAAGACGATAGTCGGGCACCCCGCCGTCGGACGTTGCGGGAAGCGTCACGACCCACACGCCGTGGGCCTCGTGCCGCATCGGCACCCGACCCTCCGGGGTGACGACGACGGCGCCCGTCGCCAGATGCTTGACGGTACGGATCGTCACCGACCCGTCCTCGGCGAGATGCGCGCCGAGCACGGCGTGCGGTGCATGGAACGCCCCGGCGGCGACGCGGCCCAGAACGTCGTGGGGAACGGGAATCGGGGCGGCGGAATCCGCGAGGCCCCCGGCGTGGGCACCCTGCTGTTCAGTGTGCTCTGTCACGTCATTCTCCTCTCCTGGGCGGCGGAACGCCGCCCCTTCTGCAGGTCCATCTGGCCCCGCGGTCTGGATGGGCTCCCCTTCGGGGACGTAGGCGCCGAGCGCCCTCCGCACAGCCCGGAGCGGAATCTCGGCCCACGCGGGGCGATTCCGCTCTTCGTACGCCACCTCATAGAGGGCCTTGTCGAGCCACAGGGCGGCAAAGAGGGGTCCATCGAGGGGCCCGGCCTGGGGAAGCACGTCGCTGTACCCCTCCCAGAAGGCCCCCGACGCGTCATCGACCCACCCCAACGGGACGCGCGCGGCAGGGACCGTGCGCTCCGCGGCTCCCGCGGCGTAGTCGAACGAACGGAGCATGCCGACGACGTCGCGCAGCGGCAGGTCGGGGCGGCTCCGCTCCGAGACAGGCCGGAGAGGCTCGCCCTCGAAGTCGAGGATCGCGTAGGGACGCTCGGCGTGGCCCGGGAAATGGAGGATCTGTCCGAGATGCAGGTCGCCGTGGACTCGCTGGACGCGCAGCCCCGAGGCCTGGCCCGCGAGGGTCTCGAGGAGGCGTTCGAGCGCCGCGTCGGGTAGCCCGACGCTCTCCCGAACCTCGTCCCAGGCCGCGCGCAGCCTCGATGCGAGCCCGCCCACGAACTCGGCGGCGGCGTCGTCGTCGAGCTCTGCGCTCCCAAGGCTCGCCTCGAGCGCCCCGTGGACGCGCGCCGTCGCGGCGCCGAGCCCACGCGCGTGCGCCGTGAAGTCCTCGCCCTCGGCGGCGGCGTCAAGCGAGAGCTGCCACAGGTCCTGGCCGCCGGGCAGGAATTCATGGACGACGGCGAGCTGGCCGCGCGCGCTTCCCTCGCCGCGGTGGCTCCACGCGCCGTCGACCCAGCCGAGGGTCGCGGGCACGTCTCCCGAGCCGGCGCGCGCGAGGGCGGCGCCGAGCTCGACCTCAGGGTTGAGGCCGTCGGCCGGCTGCCGCAGGACCTTGACCATCGCGGCCCCCGCATCCGAGCGGACGATGATCGAGCTGTTGGACTGTTCGCTTGAGAGCACGGTGCAGGACAGCTGGCCG
Organism: Sinomonas terricola; assembly: GCF_034931225.1. Classification (NCBI taxonomy): domain Bacteria; kingdom Bacillati; phylum Actinomycetota; class Actinomycetes; order Micrococcales; family Micrococcaceae; genus Sinomonas; species Sinomonas terricola. The sequence goes on along the minus strand of NZ_JAYGGQ010000014.1, from coordinate 157,233 downwards.
GCGGGGAGCGTGCCCGCGCCGCTCGTACGCCCCCACGCGGGCCCCGACTTCGCCGGGCCGCCCGAGCCGATGAGGGCGAGGAGCGCGCCGAGGAAGGCAGGATCGTGCACGCCGTCGTAGATCCAGCGCGCCCCGAACGCCGAATGCTCGCTCCGGCCGATGAGCGCGTGCCCGGCGCCTGGGAGGGGCTCCGCGCGATACGTGAGCGGAACGTTGAGCGTGGCCTCGATGCGCCCCGCCCGGACCCGCACGAGGTAGATCTCGACCTCGGCGTGCCCGTCCGGATCCTCGAGCCGCACCCCTCCGGCCCGCGAGAACTCGGCCTGCCGGCCCTTTGCGGGGTACCAGCGCTGCGAGGGGAGCCATCGCTCGAGCAGTTCGGCGATGGGAGGCGTGAGCGTGGCCTCGGCTGCGTCCGTCATTCGATGAGCTCCCCGAGGTGCGGCCTCGGGCCCTCGCCCGGGGTGATGATGGGCATGGCCTGTGTGAAGGGGCTGCTCGGAACGCTTCCCGCGCTCCGGATGCGCAGCCAGTAGTAGCCGTGCGGGCCGAGCGTCACGTGGAACCGCCCGTCCGCCCCGATCTGCGAGAATGGCTCGCCGCCGAAGAGGTCGCGCAGACCGCGCCCCTCATAGCCATTGAGGTCGAGGAAGGCGGCCACGGGGTGGCCGGACAGGTTGAAGACGCACAGGACCGTCTCCTCCTGCTCGCCCGGAACGTCGCCCGCGCGGAGCTCCCGGACGAAGGCGAGGACCTGGTCCGCGTCCGCGTTGATGTTCCGATAGCCCCCGAGCCCGAAGACAGGATGCCCCCGGCGCACCCCCAGGATGTTCCGCGTCCACCGCAGGAGCGATCCGGAATGCGCCATTTCGGCTTCGACGTTGGCCATCGAATAGTGGTAGACGAGCGACTGAATGGTCGGGAGGTAGAGCTTGCCGGGATCGGCGACGGAGAAGCCCGCGTTGCGATCGGGATTCCATTGCATCGGCGTGCGCACGGCGTCGCGGTCCTGGAGCCAGATGTTGTCCCCCATACCGACTTCATCGCCGTAATAGAGGAACGGGCTTCCCGGGAGGGAGAGCAGCAGGGCGTTGATGAGCTCGAGCTCGTGGCGCGAATTGTCGAGAAGCGAGGCGAGGCGGCGGCGAATGCCGATATTCGCTCGCATTCGCGGATCGGACGCGTACCAGCCGAGCATGGCCTCGCGCTCTTCGATCGTCACCATTTCGAGCGTGAGCTCGTCATGGTTGCGCAGGAAGGTGCCCCACTGGGCGCCGCGCGGGATATTCGGCGTATCGATCATCGTGTCGATGATGGGCCTGGCCCGTTGGTCGCGCAGCGCGTAGTAGAGCCGCGGCATGATCGGGAAGTGGAACGCCATGTGGCACTCCGGGGCCTCCTCCGTGCCGAAATACTCCACGACCTCGTGCGGCGGCTGATTCGCCTCGGCGATGATGATGCGGCCCGGATACTTCTGGTCCATCATGGCGCGCAGCTTGACGAGGAACTCGTGGGTCGCCGGGAGATTCTCGCAATTCGTCCCGTCCTCCTCGAAGAGGTAGGGAATCGCGTCGGCCCGGATACCGTCGACGCCCTGGTCGAGCCAGAATTTGAAGACGTCGAAGACGGCCTCGACCACCGCCGGGTTCTCGAAGTTGAGGTCCGGCTGATGGCTGAAGAAGCGGTGCCAGAAGAACTGCCGCCGGATCGGATCGAACGTCCAGTTCGACTCTTCCGTGTCGATGAAGATGATGCGCGCGTCGGTGTATTTCTGATCCGTGTCGCTCCACACGTAGAAATCGCCGTACGGGCCCTCCGGATTCCGCCGGGACTCCTGGAACCAGCGGTGCTGGTCCGAGGTGTGGTTGAGCGGGAGGTCGATGATGATGCGGACGCCACGCGCGTGGGCCTCGGCCACGAGCCGCTGGAAATCGCTGATCGAGCCGAATTCCGGGAGAACCGACTCGTAGTCGGAGACGTCGTAGCCGCCGTCCCGCAGCGGGGACTCGAAGAACGGCGGCAGCCACAGGCAGTCCACGCCCAGCCACTGGAGGTAGTCGAGCTTGTCGATGAGCCCCTGCAGGTCTCCCGAGCCGTCGCCGTTGGCGTCGGCGAAGGCTCGCACAAGAACTTCGTAGAACACGGCCTTCCGATACCAGTAGGGATCGTGCTGGAGGCCTGGCGCGCTCACGAAAGTCTGTTTCGCCTGCTGGCCGAGATTCATCTCCGCGTGCTCCTTCCGACGGCTCTGGCTGACGGGACCGGGCAGTGAGGCTACCGTAACGCCCTCGATCCGATGCGGCTAGCATCGCCGGGCGCTTGCCTCCATTGCGGCCTAGCGGCGCACGTGCAGGATGTGGGCGGGCTCGACGTGGGCATCGAGCCGCACGTAGTTGTCCTCGCCCCATTGCCAGCTCTGGCCCGAAATGAGATCGTCCACGCGGAACTTCCCGTCGGCGTCGAGGAGCCACGGATCGATCTCGAGCGATTCGAGGTCGAGGTGGACGGAGCTCGTGCGCGTGCTGTGCGGGTCGACGTTGACGACGACGATGACCGTATCCTTCGAGCCGTCGTCGAGAACCTTGTGCTTCGAATAGACAACCGTCGCGTCGTCAGTGCTCGAATGCAGCGTGAGGTTCTGCAGGTCGCCGAGTGCGGGGTGGGCGCGACGGATCTCGTTGAGCCGCGTGAGGTACGGCGCGAGGGAGCGGCCCTCGGCCTCGGCCTGGCCCCATTTGCGATCCTTGTACTCGTACTTCTCGTTGTCGATGTACTCCTCGGCGCCCGGACGGGCGACGTGCTCGTACAGCTCGTACCCGGCGTACACGCCCCACGTCGGGGCCGCCGTCGCGGCAAGGACCGCACGGATCTTGAAGGCTGGCCGCCCGCCGAACTGAAGGTATTCGGTGAGGATGTCCGGCGTGTTCACGAAGAGGTTGGGGCGATAGAACGGCGCCCACTCCTTCGAGATCATCGTGAAGAACTCCTCGATCTCGGCGCGCGTGTTCCGCCACGTGAAGTACGTGTACGACTGCTGGAACCCGGCGCGGCCGAGGGCCTTCATCATGGCGGGGCGCGTGAAGGCCTCCGCGAGGAACACGACGTCCGGATCGGTCTCGTTGACCGCACCGATGAGCCACTCCCAGAACCACACGGGCTTCGTGTGCGGGTTGTCGACACGGAAGATCTTGACGCCGTGGTCGATCCACAGGTTGACGATCCGGAGGACCTCCTTGCACAGGCCCTCGGGATCGTTGTCGAAATTGATCGGGTAGATGTCCTGGTACTTCTTCGGCGGGTTTTCGGCGTACGCGATCGAGCCGTCGACGCGGGTCGTGAACCACTCGGGATGCGCCGCGACCCAGGGGTGGTCCGGGGACGCTTGGAGGGCAAGGTCGAGCGCGACCTCGAGGCCGAGCTCGTTCGCCCGCGCGACGAACGCGTCGAAGTCGTCGAACGTCCCAAGGTCGGGGTGGATCGCGTCGTGCCCGCCTTCGGGCGAGCCGATGGCCCACGGCGAGCCGGGATCGCCCGGGCCCGCGTGCAGGGTGTTGTTCGGGCCCTTGCGGAACGCGACGCCGATCGGGTGAATCGGCGGCATGTACAGGACGTCGAAGCCCATCGCCGCCACTGCCGGGAGGCGGTTCATGGCGCTGCGGAACGTGCCCGACGTCCACTGGCCCGTCTCGCGGTCGCGCCACGCGCCCTCCGAGCGCGGGAAGAACTCGTACCACGAGCCGCGGCCAGCCCGGTCCCGTTCGACAAGCAACGGGTACCGCTTCGTCGCCGTCACGAGCTCGAGGATCGGGAGGCGGTCCACCGCGGCGAGGACCTCGGGCGACTCGCCGGCCGCGAGGCGCTCCTCGACGGAGCGGGACGTGTCCGCGAGGGCCTGGGCGGCCGCGCGGAAGGTGGCACGGTCCTCCTCGGGGCGATCGCCGTCGTCGGCCGCCCCGCCCAGGAGCTTGGCACCCTCGGCGAGCATGAGCTCGATGTCGATGCCCGCCGCGATCTTGACGTCCGCATTGTGGTGCCACGTCCCGTAGCGGTCGTGCCACGCCTCGATCGCGAACGACCACTGCCCCGGCTTGCCCGGAGTCAGGACCCCGCTCCAGCGGTCGAGGCCCTGGCCGAGCGGCGCGAGGCGGACGCGCTGCTTCTCGCGGCCGCGCGGGCTGTAGAGGACGGCGGAGACGCCAAGAGCGTCGTGCCCTTCACGCGTCGCAGTCGCGGAGACGACGATTCCCTCCCCCGGAAGGGCCTTCGCCGGGAACAGCCCATCCTCGACCACGGGCGAGACATCCGTGATCGGGAACCGGCCGAAGCGGAGGTTGTCGGGAAGCGCGGGGTCGAGTCCAGGCACAGCGGAGTCCTTTCGCGGCGGTCACGACGCCGCGGCTCACCCGCCGCGGGCCGATTCATGCGCCACGATAGCCCCCGCACCGCTGTAATGCGAAGGACATGACGCGGTGACCCGCGCGTCACCAAGGCGTCCATGCGTCATTCACCCGCTCGTTACCCGAGGGCATGCAGCAACATGGTGGCCTCGGATAGGGTGGCGCTCGTGAAGGCCATCCGTCGGTTCACTGTCCGCACCGTCCTGCCCGAGCCGATTGCCGCGCTGGGGACCCTCGCGACCAACCTGCGCTGGTCGTGGCACCAGCCCACCCGGGAGCTCTTCGAAAGCCTCGATCCCGTGCTGTGGGAGGAGAGCCGCCACGATCCCGTGGGCTTCCTGGGTTCCGTCACGCGCGAGAAGTTTGCGGCACTCGCCGAGGACCCCGACGTCGTCGGGCGCATCGCCGCCGCCAGCGAGGACCTGCGCCGCTACCTCGAGGACCCGCGGTGGTACCAGTCGCTCGGCGAGGACGTGCCGCGCCGCATCGCCTACTTCTCCCCCGAGTTCGGCATCACCGAGGTCCTCCCCCAGTACTCGGGCGGTCTCGGGATCCTCGCGGGCGACCACCTCAAGGCGGCCTCGGACCTCGGCGTGCCGCTCGTCGGCGTCGGGCTTCTCTACCAGTCCGGCTACTTCAAGCAGGCCCTCTCGCGCGACGCCTGGCAGCAGGAGACCTACCCCGTCCTCGACCCGGACGCCCTCCCGCTCACGCTCCTGAAGGAGGAGGACGGCTCGCCCGCCGTCGTCACGCTCCCCCTGCCCAACGGCCGCAAGCTGCACGCACATATCTGGCGCGCCGACGTCGGCCGCGTCCCGCTCCTCCTGCTCGATTCGAACGTGCCCGCGAACGACGACGGCGCGCGCACCATCACGGACCGCCTCTACGGCGGCGGCGGCGACCACCGCCTCCAGCAGGAGCTCCTGCTCGGCATGGGCGGCGTCAAGGCGCTGCGCACATTCGAGCGCCTCACGGGAGGGCCCGCGCCGGAGGTGTTCCACACGAACGAAGGCCACGCGGGCTTCCTCGGGATCGAGCGCATCCAGGAGCTCATGTCCGGCGACGAGCCGCTCAGCTGGGACGAGGCGCTCGTCGCGGGCCGCGCGTCGACTGTGTTCACAACCCACACCCCGGTCGCGGCGGGCATCGACCGCTTCGACGCCGCCCAGATCAGGTACTTCTTCGACGCGGGCCTCGCGCCCGATGTGCCCACGGGCAAGATCCTCGAGCTCGGCCGCGAAAGCTACGACGGCGGGGACCCTGCGGTGTTCAACATGGCCGTCATGGGCCTGCGGCTGGCCCAGCGCGCGAATGGCGTCGCGAAGCTGCACGGCGAGGTCTCGCGCGAGATGTTCGCGGGGCTCTGGCCCGGATTCGACCATTCCGAAGTGCCCATCACGTCGGTCACGAACGGCGTGCACGTGCCGACGTGGGTCGACCCGTCCGTCACGGGGATGGCGGACATCATGGCCCCGGGTTCGGGGGTCGGCGGTCGTTGGGACCTCGTCTTCAACGTGGGCGACGAGGAGATCTGGGCCGTGCGCCGCAGGCTGCGCGAACGCCTGGTCGAGGACGTGCGACGGCGTCTGCGCGCGTCGTGGAAGAAGCGCGGCGCCGCGGACGCCGAGCTGGGCTGGACCGAATCCGTGCTCGACCCGGACGTGCTCACGATCGGCTTCGCGCGGCGCGTGCCCACGTACAAGCGCCTCACGCTCATGCTGCGCGACCCCGCGCGGCTCAAGCAGCTCCTGCTCGACCCCGAGCACCCGATCCAGATCGTCATCGCAGGCAAGTCCCACCCGGCCGACGACGCGGGGAAGAAGATGATCCAGGACCTCGTTCGCTTTACAGACGATCCGGACGTGCGGCACCGGATCGCGTTCCTGCCGAACTACGACATCGCCATGGCCCGTACTCTCTTCCCGGGCTGCGACGTGTGGCTCAACAACCCGCTCCGCCCGCTCGAGGCCTGCGGGACGTCCGGCATGAAGGCCGCGATCAACGGCTCGCTCAACCTCTCGGTGCTCGACGGCTGGTGGGACGAGATGTTCGACGGCTCGAACGGCTGGGCCATCCCGACCGCGAGCGACAAGGCGAGCCCGCACGAGCGCGACGACGTCGAGGCGGCCGCGCTGTACGACCTCATCGAGAACCAGGTCGCGCCGCGCTTCTACGGCTCCTCGGGCAAGGGCGCGGGGGCCGACTCTGCCGGCGCGGCGGGCCCGTCGACCGAGCGTGCCGACGGCGTGCCGACCCACTGGATCTCGATGATCAAGCACACGCTCTCCCACCTAGGCCCGGCCGTCTCGGCCGATCGCATGCTCGGCGACTACGTGCGCGCACTCTACACGCCCGCCGCGAAGTCTGGGCGGGCGGCCCGCGCGGACGGCTTCCGGCAGGCCCGCGAGCTCGCGGCGTGGACGAAGCACGTGCGCACGAACTGGTCGCAGGTGCACGTTGAGCACATCGAGTCGAGCGGGCTCTCGGAGGTCCCGCAGATCGGCGATCACCTGCGCGTCAACGCGTACCTCAACCTCGGCGTGCTCAACCCGGCCGACGTGCTCGTCGAGCTCGGCTACGGGCGGGTCGACGAGAGCGACGACCTCACCGACACGCGGATCGCCGAGCTCGACGCAGTGCAGAACCTCGGCAACGGGCGCTACCTCTACAGCGGGACGGTCACGATCGAGCACTCGGGGCCGTTCGGGTACACCGTGCGCGTACTGCCCAAGCACGAGGCGCTCGCGTCGAAGGCCGAGCTCGGGCTCGTGGTCAACGCGGGGTGAGCCCGCCCCGCAGAAGCGTGCGCTATTTCAGGGCGTCTTGCCGTACGGCGTCTTGAACCGGAGCGGACGCGCCTGCGCGGGGCCCCCAGCCGCCTCCTGGGGCCCCGGCCCCCCATACCGGGCCCGGTAGATCGAGACCGACCACGGCTCGGCGACGTCGGCCTGGCCGCTCGCGAACACCGTCCCGATACGCTGCTCGCCCCGTGGCGCGGTCGAGTAGCGGAGCTCGAACGCGAAATCGTGGTCGAACGCCTCCGGGAACACGAGATCCTCGGCCTCTGCCCCGCCGTTGACCACGACCAGCCCGTCGAGGTAGCCCTCGCGCGAGCCGAGCAGGAACTGGAGCACGCGGTGATGCGGGCTCTGCCACCGATCGGGGTCCATGGGCCGCCCGTCGGCGCCGAACCAGTGGAAGTAGTTGCTCTCCTCGCGTGCGGGGTAGCTCGCGGGCTGCCGCTCGAGGAAGTCGCGCCGGATCCGGATGAGCCAGCGCGTATGGTCGAGCATCTCGCGGCCCGCCGTGTCGAGGTTCCAGTTGAGCCACGTGAGCTCGTTGTCCTGGCAGTACGCGTTGTTGTTGCCCTGCTGCGTGCGGCCGAACTCGTCGCCCGCCGTGATCATCGGGACGCCGAGGGAGACCATGAGCGTCGCCATGACATTCTTCGCCGTCTGGGTGCGGGCCGCGATGATCGACTCGACCTCGGTGCGGCCCTCGAAGCCGTGGTTGTAGGAGCGGTTGTGCGTTGCACCGTCGCGGTTCTGCTCGCCGTTCGCCTCATTGTGCTTGCGGTGGTAGGACGTGAGGTCGGCTAGCGTGAAGCCGTCGTGGGCGGTCACGAAGTTGATCGACGCGATGGCCGTGCGGCCCGAGGCGGCGAAGAGGCCGTGCGAGCCCGAGAGGACGTCGGCGAGCCGCGCCGTCGAGCCGCCGAGCTCGCCCGCATCGATCGCGCCGTGGTCCGAGAGCCAGAAGTCGCGCACGGTGTCGCGGTAGTGGTCGTTCCAGTCAGCCCAGCCCTGCGGGAACCGGCCCGTCTGCCAGCCGCCCATGCCGACGTCCCACGGCTCGGAAATGAGCTTCGCGCGCGAGATCACGGGGTCCGCGGCCGCCGCGACGAGGAAGGGATGGAGGGGCGTGAACTGGTGCTGGGCGTCGCGGCACAGCGTCACGGCGAGGTCGAAGCGGAAGCCGTCGACCTGGAACTCCTCGATCCAGTACCGCAGCGAATCGAGCGCGAACTGCACAACGCGCGGGTTCCCGAAGTCGAGCGTGTTGCCGCAGCCAGTCGTGTCGATGTACCGCCCTTCCGGGTCGGTCCGGTAGTAGAAGCGCTCGCCGAGGCCGCGGAAGCTGAACGTCGGCCCGTCGGGGCCTTCCTCCGCCGTGTGGTTGTAGACGACGTCGAGGATCACCTCGATGCCGGCCGCGTGCAGGAGCTTGATCATGCCCTTGAACTCGTCCTGGACCCCCTGCGCGCCCGCCTCCCGCGCGGCCGCGGTCGCGTAGGCCGGATGCGGGGCGAAGAACGCGGCGGTGTTGTAGCCCCAGTAATTCGTAAGACCGAGGTTCTGGAGGTGCGTCTCATCGAGGTGGAAATGCACCGGGAGCAGTTCGATGGACGTGATGCCGAGCCGATTGAAGTGCTCGATCATGGCGGGGTGGGCCATGCCCGCGTACGTTCCGCGGAGGTCCTCGGGGATGTCCGGATGCCGCATGGTCTGACCGCGGACGTGGGCCTCGTAGAGGATCGTGTCGCGCCAGGGCACGCTCGGCTTCGCGACACCGCCCCAGTCGAAGTGCTCGTGGACGCGCACGCCCATGACCAATTCGCGGTCGTCCCCGGTGGGGTCGGGCAGTTCGACGACGTCGACCGCGCGCGCGTACGGGTCGAGCAGGAGCTCGGCCTCGCCCGGTCCCGGCACCACGCCGTCGCCCGTGGAGCGCGCCGCGAACGCGTACCGGGTGCCCTCGGGCATGCCAGCCACAAGACCGTGGTGGACCCCGTCCGTGTACTCGGGAAGAGGCTCCTTGCGCCATGCCCCCGCGCCGTCGAGGTAGTGCACGTCGACGGCGTCGAGCCCCGGCGCGTACACGGCCAGGTTGACCGTATGGGTCGCCTGCTGCTCGGCGCTGCGGGCAGGAGTCAGCCCGAGCGGGAACGGCTGCGATGGGGTGACCACGAAGGCCAGCGGCATCGTCATGTTGCTGCTCATTAGCGCTAATCCTACGGGCGCGTCATCCCGAGGCTGGGGTCAGCCTGGGATTCCGGACTCAATGAGTCGACGGTTCACGAGCACGGGGAGCGTGCGGCGGGCTTCCTCGACGGCCGCAAGATCGAGGTCCGCGTAGAGGATTTCGGGGCCGTCGCCCGCGCGCTCGACGAGGTTGCCGTAGGGGTCGACGACGGCGCTGCGGCCGATGCCCGTCGGCGCACCCGGGCGGGCCGCGGCTGCCGCCTCTGGTCCAGCGGCCGCGGGGTCCGACTGACCGCATGCGAGCACGTAGCTCGTCGTATCCACGGCGCGGGCACGCACGAGGAGATCCCACTGCTCGGCCTTGCCCGGGCCCGCGCCCCACGATGCGCACACTATCTGGACCTGCGCACCCGCCGCGGCGTTCGCCGTGAACAGCGCGGGGAAGCGCACGTCGTAGCACGTCGCGAGACCGAACGTCACGCCGTCGACCGTGAACCGCACGGCCTCGGTGCCCGGGGTGACCGTGTCCGACTCCTTGAAACCGAAGGCGTCATAGAGGTGGATCTTGTCGTAATGTGCGTCGGTCCCGCGGCCGTGGACGAGGAGCGTGTTGCGCACCGTGGTCGTCGCTGCGCCCTTGTCCCCCGGCGTGAACATGCCGGCCACGACGACGACGCCGGCCTCGTCCGCGGCGGCGCGCACCGCCGTCGCCCATGGACCGTCGAGCGGCTCGGCGATGTCCACGAGAGAATTGCCGAACGCGCGCATGCTCGCCTCGGGGAAGACGACCACCTCGGCACCACGCCCTGCCGCCTCGCGGATCCGTGCGCGGAGGAGCTCGAGGTTGGCCTCGAGGTCGCGGCCGGTCGTGAGCTGGACGAGGGCGACGCGCATCGGGGTCACCTCGTCCCGGCGCGCCGCGTCGAGACCTCGTAGAGCGAGATCGCGACGGCCATGCCCGCGTTGAGCGACTCCATGTGCGAATCGATCGGGATCGAGACGATCTGGTCGCACAGCTCGCGCGTGAGCCGCGAGAGCCCCTTGCCCTCCGAGCCGACGACGACGACGATCGGCTCGGTCGCGAGCGCGAGGCCCGGAAGCTGCACGTCGCCCTCGCCGTCGAGGCCGAGCACGAAGTAGCCCGCGTCCTTGGCCTGCCGGAGCACGGTGTTCAGATTCGCGGCCTTCGCGACCGGGACGCGCACCGCGGCGCCGGCGCTCGTCTTCCAGGCCGCGGCCGTCATGCCGACGCTGCGGCGCTCGGGCACGATGACACCCTGGCCCGAGAACGCCGAGACCGAGCGGATGATCGCGCCGAGGTTGCGGGGGTCCGTGATGCCGTCGAGCGCGACGAAGAGCGGGGTGGCCGCGACATGGCCCTTCTTCCACTTCTCCGACGTCTCTTCGAGGAGCTCGAACGCGTCCGGGTACTCGTACTGCGGGACCTGGAGCGCGAGGCCCTGGTGGATCGCGTCGCCCGTCATGCGGTCGAGCTCGGGCTTCTGGGCCTCCATGAGCGGGATGCCGGCCTCGGCCGCGAGCTTCATGGACTCGCGCACGCGATCATCCATCTCGATGCGCACCGCGACGTAGAGCGCCTTCGCCGGTACGCCCGCGCGGAGCGCCTCGACGACCGAGTTGCGGCCCGTGACCATCTCCTCAATGCCCTTGGGCCGCCCGGTGCCGCGGCCCTCCGCGAGCCGGCCGGCCTGGCCCTGGCGCTTGGCAGCCGAGCGTTCCGCGAGCTCCTTGGCGCGGTGCGCCTTGTGGTAGACGCGGTCCTCGGCCTTGGGTGTGGGCCCCTTGCCCTCGAGGGCCTTGCGGCCGTGGCCGCCCGTGCCGACGCTCGGGCCCTTCTTGTTGGTCTTGCGTGCGCCGGGGCGCCCGTTGGCGGCCATCTATGCTCCCGTTCCGGTCGTGGTGGTCTGTGGTTGGGCGAGGCTCCACGTGGCCCCGTCCGCCGAATCCTCGACTGCGATGCCCGCGGCCGCAAGCCCGTCGCGAATCGCGTCGGCGGCGGCCCAGTCCTTGGCCGCGCGAGCCTCCGCGCGGGCCTCGAGACGCGCCTCGACGAGCGCGCCCAGCGCGCGGAGGGCGGCGTCATCGTGCTCGGGGATGCCGCGGCCCGCGGCGTCGAGGCCGAGGACGGCGGTCATGGCGAGGACCTCGCCGAGCGCGCCGCCCGCCGCGACCAGATCCCCGTCCGCGAGGGCCGTGTTGCCCCGGCGCACCGTCTCGTGGAGGGCGGCGAGCGCCTGCGGGATGTTGAGGTCGTCGTCCATCGCGGCCCCGAACGAAGCCGGCACGAGGCCCATCGAGGCCTCGGGGACCTTCGCCGTCGCCTTCGCGATGAAGCCGTCGATGCGCTCGACGGCGGCCGCGGCCTCCTGGAGGGACGTCGGACGGTAGTCGAGTACCGAGCGGTAGTGAGCCTGGCCGAGGTAGTAGCGGACGACGCGCGGGCTAGCGAGGGCGAGCATCTCCGAGGGCGAGACGACGTTGCCGATGGACTTCGACATCTTCTCGCCCTCATACGTGACCATGCCGTTGTGCATCCAGAAGTTCGCGAAGCCGTCCCCGGCCGCCGCGGACTGGGCTAGCTCGTTCTCGTGGTGCGGGAAGCGCAGGTCGAGGCCGCCGCCGTGGATGTCGAAGCGGGTGCCGAGATACTTCGTGGCCATGGCGGAGCATTCGAGGTGCCAGCCCGGCCGGCCGCGGCCCCACGGGCTCGGCCAGCTCGCCGTCTCGGGCTCGCCCTCCTTGTAGCCCTTCCATAGCGCGAAGTCGCGCGGGTCCCGCTTCCCCCGGGGATCGGCATCCGTCGCCGCCTGCATGTCGTCGATGCTCTGACGGGTCAGCGAGCCGTACGCGGGCCACGAGCGGACGTCGAAGTACACATCGCCGGAACCGTCGGCAGCCGGGTACGCGTGGCCGCGCTCGATGAGCCGGGCGATGAGCTCGTGCATCTCGGTGATGTGGCCCGTCGCGCGGGGCTCGTAGGTGGGTCGCTGGACGCCGAGCGTCTCGTAGGCGTCCTCGAACTCCTGCTCATACCGGTACGCGAGGGCGAACCACTGCTCTCGCGGGATATACGAGTTCTCGGGGACGAAGCCCGGCGCGAATGAATCAGCGCTCTTCGCGAGGATCTTGTCGTCGATGTCCGTGACGTTGCGCACCACGACCGTCTCGTAGCCGCGGTACTGGAGCCAGCGCGTGAGCTGGTCGAAGACGATCGCGGAGCGCACGTGACCCACGTGCGGCGAGCCCTGCACGGTCGCGCCGCAGTAGTACACGGTCGCCTGACCGGGCACGAGCGGAACGAAGTCGCGGACTTCCTGGGTGGCGGAGTCGTAGAAGCGCAGGGTCACGGGATAAGCGTATCGGGGTGGGAGGGGCGGGTGAGCAGCGGCGCGGGTGGGCGGTAGCGAGCTCTAGCCGCCGCAGACCTTGCCGATGCTGTTGAGGGCGTCGCCCAGCTGCTTCTGCTGGTCCGCCCCGGCGACGCCCGTCGCGGAGTCGGCGACCTTCTTCTCGAGGTCCGCCATGGACTGGATGAAGCCGGCGATCGAGGGGTCCACCTTCTTCGCCAGGTCCGCGTAGTGGTCAGCGATCTGCTTGGCCTGCTGGAGCTGGGTTCCCGTCGGCTTGAACGTATCCCCCGTGAGGTACTTGCAGCTGTCCTGGACGTTCATGCGGCCGTCTCCGCCACATGCCGTGAGCAGCATCGTGGCCGCGACGACGGCGGCGAGCAGGCTTCTCTTCATGCGGGATCTCCTAGCGATGGGGCGGAACGGCCTACCAGTCTACTAGATCGGGTAGACCAAGGCTGTTGCGACGGCGGCCACGCCCTCGCGGCGACCCGTGAATCCGAGGTGGTCGCTCGTCGTCGCGGACACGCTTACGGGTGCGCCCGCCGCTTCGGTGAGAACGCGCTGCGCCTCGTCGCGGCGGGGCGCGAACACCGGTCGCTGCGCGATGAACTGAACCGCGATGTTCCCGATCTCGAACCCGGCCGCGCGGACGATCCGTGCAGCTTCCGCGAGCAGGCGCGTCCCCGAGGCTCCTGCATAGTCGGGGCGGTCCGTGCCGAAGTGCGTGCCGAGATCGCCGACTCCGGCCGCGGAGAACAGCGCATCCGCGGCTGCGTGGGCCACGGCGTCCCCGTCCGAGTGGCCCGAGAGTCCGCGCTCGCCCTCCCACAGGAGGCCGGCGAGCCATAGGGGCTGGGGGGCATCGTCGGGCGCGTAGGCGTGCACGTCGACGCCGATTCCGGTGCGGGGGACGATCATCGAATCTCCTCTTGTCGCGCCGCCTGCGTATTCTCCCGCTCGTCGCGGACAAGCGTCTCCGCGAGCTGGAGGTCGAGTGGCGTCGTGATCTTGAACGAACGCGGGTCTCCGGGAACCACGTAGACGGGGAGGCCGAGGGACTCGACGAGCATCGCGTCGTCCGTGACGGCCTCGGCCCGCTCGCTCGGCCAGCCGTCAGCGAGTTCGTGCGCGCGGCGGAGGGCCTCCGCGTCGAAGCCCTGCGGAGTCTGCACGGCCCGCAGCGCCTCGCGGGCCAAGGTTCCGGTGACAACCTCGCCGGCCCGCGCGTCGTCGTCCGTCGTCTTGGCGACGCTCTTGATCGTGTCGACGACCGGTACCGCGGGGATCACCGCCGCGGCGCCCGCTGCCAGCGCGGCGGCAACCCTGCGGAAGACGGCCGACGGCGTGAGGGGCCGGGCGGCGTCGTGCACGAGGACGCGTTCCGTTCCCGGGAGTAGCGCGGCGAGGGCGGCCCGAACCGAGTCGGCGCGGGCGGCGCCGCCGTGGACGACCGTGATCGCGGGCTCGCCGCGGCTTGCCTTGAGGTTCTCCCCGACGGCTCGGCACAGGCCGCTCAGCGCGATATCCCCTTGGGGGACGGCGACGATAATCTGCCGCGCGACGTCCGAGGCGAGCACTCCCCGCAGCGCGTGGCCGAGGAGCGGCTCACCCGCGAGCGGCACGAGCGCCTTGGGGATTCCGTGGCCGAGCCTGGTCCCCGCCCCGGCAGCGACGATGACGACGGCGACGGCGGGCTTCGCCGGTTCGGCTCGCTCGGCGTACTCGGGCGGGGCAACATCGGCGGCGGGAGTCACGGAGCCAGCCTAGCGCCCGGCCGAACTCCCCACCTTCTCCGCCAACCTCCCCACTGTCTGCCTCCCGGCCGTCCCTCGCGTTCTCGCGGGCCGCGGGATCGCGCGGCCCGGTGATCGGGGGTCGGCCGCGACGAGCTCAAACCGTGGGGAGGACGGCGCAGGACTTGGGGAGGTTGGCGGAGCGCCGACGCGACCCAAAGCCGCACCATGCGGCTGCTAACAGTGCGGCGACCGACAGGGCTGCAACAACAAGGCCCCCGCACTCCGTGGGGAGTGCGGGGGCCCTGCGACAACGCTGTCCGTGCTGCGCTAGGAGGCAAGAACCTCGTCGAGGACACTTGCCGCCTGCTCCTCGTCCGTCTTCTCGGCGAGCGCAAGCTCGGAGATGAGGATCTGGCGGGCCTTGGCCAGCATGCGCTTCTCGCCTGCCGAGAGGCCGCGGTCCTGATCGCGACGCCACAGATCACGCACAACCTCGGCAACCTTGATCACGTCACCCGACGCGAGCTTCTCGAGATTCGCCTTGTAGCGGCGCGACCAGTTCGTGGGCTCTTCCGTGAACTCAGCACGGAGGACATCGAATACGTGCTCGAGGCCTTCCTTGCCTACGACGTCACGGACTCCTACGAGGTCCACGTTCTCAGCTGGTACTTCAATCGTCAGGTCACCCTGGGCCACTTTGAGCTTGAGATACATCTTCTCTTCGCCCTTGATGGTGCGCATCTTGATCTCTTCGATCTTGGCTGCACCGTGGTGGGGGTAAACAACCGTCTCGCCAACCTCAAAAACCATGTGGACATTCCCCTTTCCCGCAAGCCAGTCTATCACGGCTTGGGATCCGACCCGGCCGGAGGATGCCCCGCGATCGGCGGAATGACGCGGGAGAGCGGTTACCCGCGGCCCCGCTTGGGGCTTGACGAATCATCAAGAAAGTGCTTCATAAGGACTTCACGGCCGTGGTGGAATCTACGCTTTGTCGAAAATCCCGCTACGCTTAGGCTCGACCAGACCTCTGACACCCATCGACACAGGAGCGAGCTGTGCGTTTCACTGCTTCGACCCCGGCCATGCGCGCTGCCCTTGCGGCCGCTCTCGGGGTGGGCCTGCTCACGGCCACCGGCTGCGGCTACATCAACCCCCAGCAGACGTCCATCCAGTACTCGGCGTCCGATGGAGTCCGCGCTGACGTCGGGACGGTCCAGCTCCGCAACGTGCTCATCGCTTCGTCCGGCAAGGCCGGCTCGGCTTCGACCCCGAGCGCCGACGCTCCCGGGCGCCTGCTCGGAAGCCTCTACAACACCTCGGGCCAGGACGCCTCCGTCGTGCTCTCGACGCCGTCGTCGGGCAGCGTTCGCGTCGACATCCCGAAGAACGGCACCCTGCACCTCGAGCAGAACCCCAACCCGGTCACCTTCTCGCACGTCGGCGGCCTCCCGGGCTCGCTCGTCGACGTCAAGGTCACGGTCGATGGCAAGACCCAGGAAGTCCAGATCCCCGTCCTCGACGGAACGCTCGACCAATACCGCCAGTACATCCCGACACCCACGCCGACTGCGACGTCGAGCGCTTCGGGCTCGGCGTCGAGCTCGGCCTCGGCGTCGGCGACGCCGAGCCACTGACGGCAAGACAGGCTTAGCGAACGAGCGGCCGCCCCCCACGCAAGGTGGGCGGCCGCCGTCGTCTGTTGCCCGAGAATGAAGCGGCGGGTCCTGTCAGGGCTCGAACTTGTAGCCGAGGCCGCGCACGGTGACGAGGTAGCGCGGGCTCGACGGGTCAGGCTCGATCTTGCTGCGGAGACGCTTGACGTGGACGTCGAGCGTCTTGGTGTCCCCGACGTAGTCCGAGCCCCACACGCGGTCGATGAGCTGCCCGCGCGTCAGCACACGGCCCGAATTGCGCAAGAGCATCTCGAGGAGCTCGAACTCCTTGAGCGGGAGCGCAACCTGCTCGCCGTCGACGCTCACCACGTGGCGCTCGACATCCATGCGCACGGGGCCCGCCTGGACGGTCGAGGAGATGAGCTCCTCGGGCTCGCCGTGGCGGCGCAGGACCGCGCGGACGCGCGCCACGAGCTCGCGGGACGAGTACGGCTTCGTGACGTAGTCGTCGGCGCCGAGCTCGAGCCCCACGACCTTGTCGATCTCCGAATCCTTCGCGGTGAGCATGATGACTGGGACGTTCGAGCGCTGCCGCAGCTGGCGGCACACCTCCGTTCCGGGGGTACCGGGAAGCTGGAGGTCGAGGAGCACGAGGTCCGCGCCGTTACGGTCGAACTCGACGAGGGCGTCGGTGCCGTTGTCGACGACCTCGACTTCATAGCCCTCCTTGCCGAGGAGGAAAGACAGCGGGTCGCTGAACGACTCCTCGTCCTCCACGATCAGGATCCTGCTCAAGCAATCGCTCCTTGCTCTGGGGGCCGCACAGCCCCGTCTTCGCGCTGATCCGCCGGCGGCGAACCCTCGGCCCCCTGGTCTTCTTCCATCTCGGGCAGTCGGACCGTGAAGGTCGAGCCCCGTCCGAGCTGAGACCAGACTGTCACCTCTCCGCCGTGATTCTCCACGACGTGCTTGACGATGCTCAAGCCGAGGCCCGTGCCGCCGGTCTGCCGCGACCTTGCGGCATCCACCCGATAGAAGCGCTCGAACACGCGCTCCTGGTCCTCCGGTTTGAGGCCTTCGCCCTGGTCGGCCACGGACACGGACACGAGACCGTCCCTGTCTCGGATCCCGATTCCCACCTTGGTGTTTCCGGGCGAGTAGCGGATCGCGTTGTCGATGAGGTTGCGGAAGGCGTTCACCAGCAGGTCCGGATCCCCGAAGACTTTGTGCGCGCTCGTGCCGCCCACGACGACGGAGATGTTCTTGGCCTCGGCCGCGAGGCGCGAGCGGTCTACTGCTTCGGCGACGACCTCGTTGACGTCGACGACCTTTCCCTGGTGGACGATGTCCGCGCCCTGGAGGCGCGAGAGCTCGATGATGTCCTGGACGAGGGCCGCGAGGCGGGACGACTCCTTGCGCATGCGCTGGGCGAAGCGGCGGACGGCGTCCTCGTCGTCCGGACTGGCCTCGAGCGCCTCCGCGAGGAGCGAGATGGCGCCGACGGGTGTCTTGAGCTCGTGCGAGACGTTCGCGACGAAGTCGTTGCGGATACGCTCGGTGCGGGTGATCTCGGTGCGGTCGTCGGCCAAGAGCAGGATGTACTCTTCGCCGAGGATGGCGGCGCGAACCTGCACAATGATGGTCCCCTGGCCGAGCGGTCCTCGCGGCAGCTCGAGCTGCTTCTCGATGACGACGCCGTTGCCGCGCACCTTCGCGGTCATCTCGAGGAGTTCGCGGTGCACGACCGTGTGGCCGCGGACGAGGCCGTACGCGTAGGCGGCGGGACTCGCCCGCACCACGCTGTCGATCGCGTCGACGACGACGAACGCCTTGCCGAGCACGGAGAGGACATCTGCGGCTCCCTCGGGGAAGGTCGCCTCCCCCGGGACGTTCTCGAGCAGGGCGCGCTGCCGTTCGCTCGCCCTGAACGCGAGGACGCCGAAGGCACCGAACGACAGGCCCAGAAGACCCGCGACAATGCCGACGACGAGAGGATCCACACCCCTAGCTTAGGGCCGCGCCGCGAACGGCCCCGGCCCGTTGCGAGGCGCTTGCAGGCCGGTTCACGTATCGTTCATTCAGTCGCAGACAAGTATTCATCTGCCGCTGCAAGTGTGACGAGTCGGAGCGCCCTGACGGCGCCGAACGGGACGGCTTCCTGCTCCCGTGCGAATCGACACGGAGCACCGAGGAAAGGACACCGCCGTGCGCAAGGTATTCCAAGAAGAACTCAAGTCGGTCCACGACGACCTCGTCGAGATCGCACGGCTCGTGGCGGCCGCGCTCGAGAAGGCCGTCGAGTCCTTCAAGAGCGCGGACGTCGACCTCGCCCAGGAGGTCATCGCGGAGGACGCGCGGATCGACTTCCGGCAGACCGCGCTCGACGAGCGCGCCATCGACATCCTGGCCCTCCAGGGCCCGGTCGCTAGCGACCTGCGGACCATCGTGGGCTCGCTGCGCATGAGCGCGTCCCTCGAGCGCATGGGCGACCTCGCGCGCCACATCGCGCAGCTCGCGCGGCTTCGCTACCCCGAGAGCGCGATCCCCGTGCAGCTCGAGCGCACCTTCGCCCGCATGGCCGAGCTCGACCAGCAGATCATCACGGACCTCACCACGCTCCTCGAGTCCCACGACCTCGCTCTCGTCGCGAAGATCCAGGGTGCCAACGCCGAGATCGACGACCTGCACGCGGGCGTCTTCCGCGCGATCGCCGACGCGTCCTGGACGGGCTCGCCGGCCCTCGCCGTCGACGCCGCCCTCGCGAGCCGCTACTTCGAGCGCTTCGCCGACCACGGCGTCTCCGTGAGCCGCAAGGTCTCCTACCTCGTCACGGGCGAGTGGGATGGGGACATGACGTCCAACTGACGTCGCTCCCAGATAGCAAGAACGACGCCGCGGCGGCCTCGGGGTCGAGGTACGTGCCGCCCGGGTTGGTCGGCTGGAAGTCCTCGTCGAGCTCGTAGACAAGCGGGATGCCGGTCGGGATGTTGAGGCCCGCGATGTCGTCGTCGCTGATCCCGTCGAGGTGCTTCACGAGGGCGCGGAGGGAGTTGCCGTGCGCCGTGACGAGCACGGTCTTGCCGGCCTTGAGGTCCTCCTTGATGTCCGACTCCCAGTACGGAAGCAGCCGGATGAGGACGTCCTTGAGGCACTCGGTGCGCGGGACGTCGTCGCCGAGGTCCGCGTAGCGCGGGTCGCCGACCTGGGAGAACTCCGAGTCGTCGGCGAGCGGGGGCGGCGGGGTGTCGTAGGACCGGCGCCACTCCATGAACTGCTCTTCGCCGAACTCGGCCAGCGTCTGGGCCTTGTCCTTGCCCTGGAGCGCACCGTAGTGGCGCTCGTTGAGGCGCCACGAGCGCTTCACGTCAATCCAGCCGCGGTCAGCCTCCGCGAGCGCGATGTTCGCCGTGTTGATGGCGCGCTTGAGGCGGGACGTGTAGAGGATGTCGGGGAGCAGGCCCTTCGCGGCGAGAAGCTCGCCACCGCGCCGAGCCTCTTCGCGGCCCTGGTCGTTGAGGTCAACATCAACCCAGCCCGTGAAGAGGTTCTTGGCGTTCCAGTCGCTGTGCCCGTGGCGCAGCAGGATGAGCGTGTAGGTCATGGAGACATGCTATCTGGCGGGGTTGTCGAGACTCATCCGAACGTCACAGGCCGCCATGAGGCTTTCGTCATGAGTCGCGACGACGACGGTGGCTCCCCGGGACGCCTCCCCCAAGAGGAAGTTCGTGACGAGATTCCGGTTCTCGAGATCGAGCGAAGCGGTGGGCTCGTCGGCGAAGATGACGTCGGCCGAACGGAACATGGCGCGGGCCAGGCCGACCCGCTGCTTCTCGCCCCCGCTCAAAGTCGAAACCTTGTCGGCGGACCGACCGCCCAGCCCGACCCGTTCGAGGACTTCCTCGACGGCCGCCTTGTGGCCGGCCCGGAGGCCGAAGAGGGGCAGCTTCGACAGCGCCACGTTGTAGGCGACCGATTCTTCGTCGATGAGCCCGTAGTCCTGGAAGACGAACGCCGCGTGACGCTGCCAGAACCCGCGACGACGGCGGTCGTTCCAGCGAGTGGCGTCCTCGCCGCCGACGAGGACTCTGCCGTCGTCGACGCGGCGCAAGAGGCCGAGCACGTTGAGCAGAGTGGTCTTGCCGGATCCGCTCGGGCCGACGAGGGCGAGCGTCTGTCCGGACTTGGCGGACACGCTCTGCCGAGCCACGACGTCGTGACGGTCGATCGTGACGGTCACGTTCTCTGCGGTGATTTCCATGGGTTCCCTTTCAGGCTCTGCGAGCCAGTACTTTCACGAAGACGCCCCTGGCGAAGACGAGATGCAGGGCTATCGACATGGCGAGATACAGCGGTATCCCGGCCAAGGTCCACAAGACCTCTGGTCTTTTCCCTCCGCCGAGCGCGAAGAACATCGCGATGGCTAGCGCCGCCGAGAGGGCCGCTTCCCACGCGATCCGGCGCGCAAGCGACTGCAGCCACGGCCATCCGGCTGTGCGTTGGGCGAAGAGACGCTTTGACCGAGAGATGGCGTAGACCATTGCCGAGACCGCGATGCTCATCGTGAGCGCGAGCAGAACGAGGGCGAACGAGAGGGTCTTGAGCCCGGCGGATTGGTTCTGGAGCTGACTGTTGTACAGCGCGGCATCAGAGATCCGGTCGACGGAAAGAACGACGGCGATGAGCGGCGACGACTGGAGATAGTCCCCGACCCACCCGGCGTCCGTGAAGGTGAGGTTCCCTGACGAGAGGAATGCCTCAATGTTGTCATCCGTAAACGCGTCCGCCGGATTGTCCGCGACGACGATGAGCGGATTTCGGAAATGAGCCATTTCGCCAGGGCCCGGTGGCAGGGCAGGGAAAGGCTCTCGACCGACATAGCGGTAGTATGTGAGACTCTCGGCGGCACCATTGAGGTTTATCCCTGCACGGTTCCACAAGCTGAACTGTTCCCCCCACGCCATGCGCACTTCTTCGGGAAGGCTCTCGAAGTCCACCCGCTCTCCGGCTGAGCCAAGTGCATTGGCACCCGTAGCATCCGAACCCACGAGCGGTGAAATTCTTCGGAGATAATCCGAGTTGACGAGAACGATGCAATCGAACCCCCCGACCTCAGCGCGATTCCTCCGTTCGGGATCGGTTCCACTCCGAGGCGCAAGGGCATAGGAGAAGCTCAAATTTCCCGCTTCCGACGCAGCGGCGACCATGTCCCGGAGAGGCTTGTCGTACGTACGACCGAACTCGTCCGGCGTCATGCCGCCAAGGCCAAACCGCAGTGACACGTTGTCCTTGAGCACCTGCCATTTCGCGTTCTGGTTCGAGAGATTCGTGGCCTCGGCGATGGAGGCTCCCAGTACGGGGAGCATGACGGCGACGAGCACGAGGGTAGCCGCCTTCAACACCTCGCTCGAGGCGCGGAAATGCCGCTCGGGAGGTTGCCGCGAGGCGATCCCGTCAACGCTCGGCCACGTCATAGAGCCGATCACGAGCGCGCACAGCATCATCCCTCCGACGGCGGCCGCGAGAAAGAGTCCGAGCACAGCGAGGAAGTCAGCGAGATGAGTGGCCTTGCCTTGGATGGCGACGGAGACAATCGAGACCAAAACTGCGGCGATCGCGGGCCCCGCAAACGAGGACACGAGCGAGACCAAGTCCTCGGCAACGATCCTCGCCGTTCGAGTCCCGTTCAGGACCTTGAGCGCCCGAGCCTTTGCCCGCAATACGTACCACGCGACAACCATCGTCCCGGCGAGAATCACACACGTGAGGAAGGTCAGCCACGCGCCCGTCTCAAGGAGCGCTTGAGCGAGTATGTCGCTTGTCTTTTTGGGCATGACATTTCGGTCGATCCCATGGGCGTCAACCCACGCGATAAATTCGGCAATCGCTTCCGGACTCCCCGAGTAGACGTGGGGGCCGTTGAGGGCGGCCGCACCGAGATCGCGCGCTGGGTGAAGCTGGCCGCGCATTCCCGGCTTGAACCAATCGATGTCCTGCGGTTCAGAGGGGCCGGCGCTTCCGAAGACATAGAGCGAGCGAGAGTTGAAGAAATCATTGGGATCAGGCACGACCTTGGCGATCCGCAGACCCGTCCGGTCGGCGAGAGAGCCGAACTCCGCGATGGCCTGATCTTTCGATACCTGGCTGTGCGTGAAGTCAAGGCTCGCGATGAATTCAGTTTTCCACGGAAACGCGCCCTCTTCGGTCGTGATCACGATCCCGGAAAGTGTCGATAGGAAGATGGCGATCCCGAAAGAGGTGATCCTGACAAGAGCTTTAAGCACGGACGTCCGCCCCCAAATCGAATGCTGACCTGCCTTGGCGCGCCAAACCACGCGCCAAGGCAAACGACGGTCGTTCGGCCGACTACCCGCAGATGTCGTAGTACCACCTGTTGTTCGTCCAGTACGTGGCCTTTAGCGACGCGTTCGACCACTCGCCAGGCGCCACCCGGATGCTGGAGTTGTAACCCCAGTCATTCTTGACGGATGACCGGTGGCACCGATCCACGAGATAGTCCGAGTAGATCCCCCAGTGGTAGCCGTAGTTCCACGTACCGCCCTCGTTGGGATACTGCGTCCAAGCATTCGCGGCCGCCGCGCCCGTCGTCGTCAGGAGGCCGGTCAAGGCAAGGCCGGCCATCACCTTCTTTGCATTCATGTCGTCCCACTTCCCTTGATGCGAAGGGAGACGAGTCCGACCGTGCAAAGGATCCAGTCCCCCTGATGGATGCCACGACCGCACGTGTCATGGTGGTCCGACTCTTCCTTGCAGATGAGGCGCGGTCAACACTGAATTGCCTGAGGCGATGAGGGCCTCCGTGGTGGGTCTGACGCGGCGGCGCGCTATCTTTCGGCATCGGGCGGGGCGACGACGAGCGCAAGCATGAGCGTTCCGATGAGCGAGGTCTTCCGCTCGTGGTCGACGAGCGGCTCGTCGAGGCCCGCGATCATGCGGAGCCCCATGCCCTCCATGGCCGACTGGACGATGATCGAGAACTCCTCGAGGCTCAGCCCCGCGCGCAGCTCCACCCCGAACCATTCGGCGAGCCCGACGCACTCGCGGAACCAGATGTCGGAGAGCGACGCGTAGAGCCGGGCGATCGACGCCGACGCGCTGGGATCCGCCGAGGCGGCGGCGATCGCGAACAGCTGGAGGCGATGCGCGGGCACGTCCAGCATGACGGTGGTCGCCTCATACGCGAAGCGGTGCAGAGCCCGCGAGAAGTCCTCGCCGGAGTCGCGCAGCTCCCGCGAGCACTCGGCAAGGGCCCTTTCGAACCGGATCTGCCGCACGCTCAGGGCATAGGAGACGAAGTCGGCCAGGAAGTCCTGCTGCCCCGCCCAACGGTCCCTGAACTTGGCCTCCGTCGGCACGAGCCCGGGATAGTCGCCGAGCGTCCGCGCCACGATCCGAGCGCGCGAGAGATAGCCCAGGGCGGGGCTCACGTCCTCCGATACGAACACGGACCGCGACCTGAAGGCCTCGTCGGCGAGCGCGAGCGCCGTGTCGAGGAACGCGCGGGTGAGCTCTGAGTTGGCGAGCCGCGCGCGGGTTCGGGCACGGACCCGGTTGAGCCGCGTGACGATCCCTTCGAGATTCACGTCATGAGAGACGACGTCATGATCGCCGTGTTCCATCCGAGCACCCCCACGAACTGGCGCCTCACGAGGCGCCCCGACAATTGGTGCAGACAGTCCACCACGGCCGCCCTCCACGGAGCTGCCGCCCCGACGAGACCTCTCAGTGGGGTGCTCCGAGAAAATACGTCCGGAGGCGGAGGTGGCCGGAACAAGGCCCGAAGGAAGATCCGTGGCGGGGAACGCAGGCCTCAGTGGCGCGGCGACGGCGCGACGGCGTGCCACGCGATCGTGAGCTCGCCGAGCCTCCAGCGCGACGGGCCGTCGACGAGGGGCCACCCGGCGTCCCCGACGGCACGTGCCATCGCGATCCAGCGCTGGCGGTTGCCGAAGGGGGCGAGGGACGCGGCGGCGAGCCACGCGCCGTCGAGCGCTCGCAGGAAGTCGTGCACGGGCTCGCCGGGGACGTTGCGGTGGATGAGCGCTTTCGGGAGCCGCTCGGCAACGTCGGACGGCCGCTCGAAGGACCCGAAGCGGACGGCGAGGGAGAGCGTGCGGGGGCCGTCGGCGTCGAGCGTCGCCCACGTGGCGCGCCGCCCGATCTCATCACACGTGCCCTCGACGAATAGGCCGCCCGGCGCGAGGCGCGAGGCGACGAGATCCCAGATGGCGCCGACGTCGTCCTCCTCGTACTGCCGGAGGACGTTGAAGGCCCGCACGAGCGCAGGCGGCTCGCCCACGGGAAGTTCGAAGCCGCCGAGCCGGAAGTCGAGCCCGTCCCGCTCGAGCGGCTTCGCGGCGGCGACGCGCGTCGGCTCGATCTCGACCCCCGTGAGGCGGAAGTCCGGGCGCACGGCACGGAGGCGGTCGAAGAGTTCGACCGCCGTGGCGGGCGATGCGCCGTAGCCGAGGTCGACGGCGAGCGGGGCCGCCGGGAACGACCTCAGCCGGCGCGCCTGCGCGCCAGTGATCCAGCGGTCGACCCGCCGCATGCGATTGGGGTTCGTCGTACCCCGGGTGACGTTGCCCACGGGCCCGCCACGGGTGGCCCGGATAGGGGCCGCCTTCTGCACCACGGGCGGCGCGTCAGCGAGACGACACTGCGGGACGCACGTCGGCGAGGTACACGCCCGCGGCCGTGACGGCGGCGATGTTGAAGAGGCTCATCCCGAAGAACGGATTCGGCACGGGAAGCACCGAGATGACGCCCACGAATGCGGCCGCGGCCGTGATCCCGAGCCAGAAGCCCTTCGTGCGCTTGGAGCCGGCCTCGAACGCGCGCGGCTTCCGCACCGCGCAGTCGACGAGGGCCCAAAGCGTGAGCGCAGCGCACAGGACCGAGACGAGGAAGGAGATCCCGAAGTCGGTGTAGAAGATGAGAACGTGGCCACTCACCCCTCCAGCCTACCGACTGCGCGGCGGGCCGAGGGAAACAGGGGTCAGTCCAGCGCGTCGAGGCCCTGGGCGAGGTCAGCCCAGAGATCATCGACGTTCTCGATCCCCACGCTGAGCCGCACGAGGCCCTCGGGCACGGTGAGGGGCTCAGCCGTGTGGCGCCGGCGCCGCTCGATCGTGGACTCGACGCCGCCGAGCGACGTCGCGGGGAGCCACAGCGCGAGGGACGCAACGAGCGCGTCCGCCGCCGCGGCGTCGTCGAGCTCGATGCTGATGATCGACCCGAAGCCGTCGAACTGGGCCGCCGCGCGCTCGTGCCCCGGATCCGAGACGAGCCCGGGGTAGCGCGTGCGGCGCACGGCCGGATGGCCCTCCAGCCGGCGCGCGAGCTCGCCCGCCGTCGCCTGCGAACGCTCGACGCGCAGCGCGAGCGTGCGAAGCCCGCGAAGGCCGAGCCACGCCTCCATGGGGCCGGCGATCGCGCCGTGCAGCGTGCGGTGCGCGAGGAGGCGCGCCCGCAGGACGTCGTCGGCGGTGACGGCGAGTCCGAGGAGCACATCGGAGTGCCCCGCGAGGTACTTCGTGGCCGAATGGACGACGACGTCGGCACCCACTGAGAGCGGCCGCTGCCCGAGAGGCGTGCTGAACGTGTTGTCGACGACGACAAGCGCCCCGACCGCGTGGGCGGCAGCGGCGAGCGCGGGGACGTCGGCGACCTCCATCATGGGGTTCGTGGGGCTCTCGATCCACAGGAGGTCCGCGCCGTCGAGCGCGGCGACAACAGCCTCGGTGTCAGCGATGTCCACGGAGCGCAGCTCGAGCTCGCCGCGCTCGCCCTTGCTCTGCGCGAGGCCGAGCGTGCCCGAATACGAGTGCGCGGGCGCCACGAGCACGCCGCCCACCGGGACGAGGCCCAGCGCCGCAGCGATCGCGCCCATGCCCGACGAGAAGAGGAGCGCGGGGACATCCGTGCCTTCGAGCCGCGCGACGGCCTCCTCGAACGGCTCCCACGTGGGGTTCGAGAACCGCGCATAGCCCCGCGCGCCCTCGCCGACCGAGCCGAGCCCCACAAAAGTCGACGAGAAGACGACGCTCGGGTTGACCGGGGTGTCGTGGCCGCGCTCGGGACGGCCCGCGGCCACCGCAAGCGTCTCGGGGGAAAGGGCCGCAAGGGCTTCGGTGTCGAGGTGGGGGTAGACGTCCGTCATGCCTCCTAGCGTAAGCCTGGTTCTCCGCCCACTTCTCCTCCACATCGGGCCCCCCGGCGAGCACTCTGAGCGCGCAATCGGTAGGCTGGGTGGGTGCCCTCGGACTCCCCGATCCCTCCCACCACGCCCGCGCTGCGCCCGCCCGTTCTGCCCCTCCCCGGCCTCTTCGTCGCGTTCGAGGGCGGCGACGGCGCCGGGAAGTCGACGCAGGCGCGGCTCCTCGCGGAGGCGCTCCGCGACGCGGGGCACGGCGTGCTGCTGACACGCGAGCCGGGCGGGACGCCGATCGGCGAGAAGCTGCGCTCCCTCGTGCTCGACCACGGCCACGGCGAGGTGGATCCGCGGACCGAGGCCCTCATCTTCGCGGCCGCCCGAGCCGCGCACGTCGCCCAGTCGATCCTGCCCGCGCTCGAGCGCGGCGAGATCGTGCTGACCGACCGCTACATCGGCTCGTCGATCGTGTACCAGGGCGTGGGCCGCGGGCTCGGCGCCGAGGCCGTCCGCGAGCTCAATGCGTGGGCGACCGGCGGGCTGTGGCCCGACCTCACTGTGCTGCTCGACGTCGACGAGGCCGAGGGCCGCACGCGGCGCACGGCCGGCGACGCAGCCGAGGACCGGCTCGAATCCGAGCCCGACGCGTTCCACCGCGACGTGCGGACCGCGTTCCTCGAGCTCGCCGCCGCCCAGCCGGGCGCGTACCTCGTGCTCGACGCGGGTCGCGATGCCGAGGGCCTCGCGCGCGAGATCCTCGCCGCGGTGCGGGACGCGCTCGCGGCGAGGGCCGCCGTCGTCCGGTCCGAGCCGAGCCCCCGGGAAGCGCGCCCATGACCGTGTGGGACCAGCTCGTGGGTCAGGCGCCGATCGTGGGGCAGCTGCGGCGGGCAGCCGCGGGCGAGGGGCTGACGCACGCGTGGCTCTTCACGGGGCCGCCGGGATCCGGGCGTTCGACGGCGGCCAAGGCGTTCGCGGCGGCGCTCAATTGCGAGGTCGACGACGTCACGGCGCGTGGCTGCGGCGAGTGCGCGGGGTGCCGCGCCGTGCTCGCGGAGTCGCATGGCGACGTGACATTCGTGCGGACCGAGAAGGTCACCATCACGATCGACGAGGCCCGCGAACTCGTCGCGAAGTCGGGCGACCGGCCGTCCACGGGGCGGTGGCGGATCATCGTAGTCGAGGACGCGGACCGCATGGCCGAACGCACCACGAACGTGCTCCTCAAGGCCATCGAGGAGCCGACGCCGCGGACCATCTGGATGCTGTGCGCTCCATCCCCCGCAGACGTGCTCGTCACGATCCGCTCCCGGTGCCGGCCCGTGGGCCTGCGCCTGCCGCCCGTCGCGGACGTCGCCGCGCTGCTCGTCGAGCGGGACGGCGCCGACCCGGCCCTCGCGCTCGAGGCGGCCCGTTCGGCCCAGAGCCACATCGGCATCGCGCGGCGGCTCGTGCACGACGCCGCGGCGCGCGAGCGCCGAGCCGCGACAGTGCGGCTCCCGCTCACGCTCTCGACCGTCTCGCAGGCCGTGAACCTCGCGGAGCGGCTCGTGAAGATCGCGACGGACGAAGCCTCGAGCTCGAACGAGGAACGCGACGCCCACGAGCGTGCGCGCCTCCTCGAGACGCTCGGCGTCGGCGCCGACGAGAAGCTCCCCCCGACCCTGCGCGCCCAGGTGCGGCAGCTCGAGGAGGACCAGAAGCGGCGCGCCAAGCGGTCCGTGACCGACTCGCTCGACCGCACGCTCACCGACCTGCTCTCGTTCTACCGCGATGTGCTCATGGTCCAGCTCGGCGGCGGCGTCGAGCCGGTCAACGCCGAACTCTCCGACGAGATCGCCGAATTCGCGGCGTCCTCGACGGCAGACGTAACCCTCGCGCGCATGGACGCGATCAATACGACGAGACAACGCATCACGACATCCAACGTGGCCCCGCTCCTCGCGGTCGAAGCCATGGCCGTCAGCCTGATCTGAGGAGAAGAACCACGTGACGACGCCCGCCCCGAGCCAGGGCCGCGCCCTGCCCGCCGCTGGCAACGCCCGCGCGCGGACACTCGCCGTCGTCCTCGTCGCCTGCCTCGCGGCCATCACACTCACCCTCACGGGATGCCTCCCGCTCCTCGCCCCGCCGTCGAAGCCGGGACCGAGCACGGACGCCTCCGCGACCGCCGGCGCGCCGGCCGAGCTCGCGCGGTTCTACCAGCAGCAGGTCCAGTGGTCCTCGTGCGAGACCGGAAGCGGCCGGGCCGGCTTCGAGTGCACGCAGGTCATGGTTCCCCTCGACTACGCGAAGCCCGACGGGGACACCATCAAGCTCGCGGTGATCCGGCTCAAGGGCTCGAACGCGAAGGCGAGCCTTCTCGTGAACCCCGGCGGACCCGGGGTCTCGGGGTACGACCTCGTCCGCGACGCGGGAACGTCGATGTTCTCGGACAAGCTCCGCGGCATGTACAGCCTCATCGGGTGGGACCCGCGCGGCGTCAAGCGCTCGGCTCCCGTCACGTGCCTCGACGCGGCGCAGCAGGACGCCCTCCGCCAGGAGAGCCCCGACGAATCGACGGACACGGGCCTGGCCGAGGCGTTCACGATGCAGGACAGGCTCATCGACGCGTGCAAGGCAAACACGGGGCCGGTCCTCGCGCACACGGACACGGTCAGCTCCGTCAAGGACATGGACATCCTCCGCGCGGTCGCAGCGGGGCAGTCGAAGCTCGACTACGCGGGCTTCTCCTACGGGACCCTCCTCGGCTCGACCTACGCCGGGCTCTTCCCGGACCGCGTGGGCCGGTTCGTGCTCGACGGCGCGCTCGACCCAAGCCTCGACAACCGCGAGCTCACCCTCGGGCAGGCGAAGGGCTTCGAGAACGAACTGCACGCCTACCTCCGCTCGTGCCTTGCGAAGTCCGGCTGCCCCTTCAAGGGGAGCGAGGACGACGCGATCGGCCAGGTCCAGGCGCTCTTCCAGTCCATCCAGAACCAGCCCCTGCACAGCAACGACGGGCGCCTCCTGCCCGTCACCGACTTCATCAACGGCGTCGTGTATGCGCTGTACACCGACGAGAGCTGGCCCGCGCTCACCCAGGCGTTGGCCGCCGCGCTCCGCGGCGACGGCTCCTCCATGATGCGCATCTCCGACATCTCGGCAGACCGCGCGCAAGACGGCACCTACTCCTCGAACGGGACGTTCGCCTTCGTCGCGTACAACTGCCTCGACTACACCATGGCGTCGGACCCCGCGAGCATGCGCGCCGAGGCGGACGAGCTCAAGCAGGCCGCCCCGGCCTTGGGCGGATTCTTCGCGTACGGCGGCGTCAACTGCCGCGACTGGCCCTACAAGCCGACCGGCAGCACCGTGCCCGCGCACTACACGGGCAGCAGCCCGATCCTCGTCGTCGGGACCACGGGAGATCCCGCGACCCCGTATCCGTGGGCGCAGGCCCTGCGCTCGCAGCTCGGCAACGCGTCCCTGCTCACGTGGAACGCCGAGGGGCACACCGCCTACGGGCGGGGGTCGACGTGCATCGACGACGCCGTCGACGGCTACCTCGTCGACGGGAAGCTCCCGCAGGACGGCAAACGCTGCTGATTCCGGCGGGACCTCTGCCTGGCGGCCGAGCCTAACCGCTGGGGCTAACCCGGCGGGCCTACCCCGCAGCGATGGCGCCGCGGCCCCACAGGAGCGCTGGGAGGTCCGCGACCGAGCGGACGACGGCGGTCGCGCCCGCGGCGCGGAGGTCGCCTGCGCCCTGGGCGCCCGTGAGGACGCCGACGGCCGCGCCCGCGCCCGCCCGGAGGCCGGACGTGATGTCCGCGGCGGTATCCCCCGCCACAAGGACCGTCCTGACATCCTCGATGTCGAGGGCAAGGACAGCCGTGAGAACCATGTCGGGGAACGGCCGGCCGCGGCCCGCATCCTCGGGGCACAGCGAGAGGTCCGCGAGGCCCATCCACCCGAGGGCCTCGAGGACGCTGTTCTGGGTGTGACGGCCGAACCCGGTCGCGAGCGCCACGAGCACGCCGTGCTCGCGCAGCGCGTGGACCGTCGCCTCGGCACCCGGGACGGCCCGGAGGCAGCCTTCGCCGATCATCCTGTCGTACTCCGTGGCGAAGGCGCGGGACGCGGCTCGGGCGGCCGCGCCGTCGTCCGGGAAGAGCCGCTCGAAGACTTGCG
Source organism: Sinomonas terricola (assembly GCF_034931225.1). Taxonomy (NCBI): domain Bacteria; kingdom Bacillati; phylum Actinomycetota; class Actinomycetes; order Micrococcales; family Micrococcaceae; genus Sinomonas; species Sinomonas terricola. The sequence continues at coordinate 126,787 of NZ_JAYGGQ010000014.1, read as the reverse complement.
CGCGGTCGAGCCCGGCACTGCGCCGCGAGATCGCAAGCGCCGCCTCGAGCCGCTCGCCCGCAACCCCGGCCTCGCGGAGCGCCGTCGCAACGGCGCGCTCCGCCGCTCCCCCGTCGACGACGGTCGTGCCGTTCATGTCGAGCACGGCGAGGCGGATGCCGCTCGCGATGGCGGGCGACAGGTTCTGCGCAGTCACGCCAGGTTCCCCCGATTCTCTTGGGCGCCGGGCCATCCCGACGGCTGAGTCCCGAGAATGCCACCCGCGCACGACTCAGCCCTGAACTCGCCACGTACGGGGGATGAACTCCGTATTCGGCATCCGTGAAAAGAAAAACGACCGAAATCGCGTCATACGGCGAGCCGTGCTTGTTCTCCCCACTAGGTGGCCGCCACGCTGGGGGTGGCGGCCACCGCCCAAGCGCAACACAATCGGGAGCTAGTCGTGATGGGGACATCGACGCTGGAGAGACTTCAGGTCAGCAGGCAGCTGCGCGCCGCCTTGAAGGGGGACGGCGCCCGGCGCACGATGGGCACGATCTGCTCCGTGGACATCGTCGTCTATCCGCAACGGCCCGGCGGCAGGGAGAGCACCCTCGCATGCCTCCGTGGCCGTGGCGGGAGCGCCTACGTGGACTCGGCGCACTACCGGTCGTGGCGACTCTTCTCGGCGGCCGTCGTGTGCACGATCGACTACCTCGCGAAGCTCGCCTGAGCCTCGTTTTGACCCGGAGCGGCGTGCTCTACTAGAGTATTCACTCGGTGGTTCGCCGTGGCGGACACGCCGGATTGCCTCCCTAGCTCAGACGGTAGAGCGTCTCACTCGTAATGAGAAGGTCAGCGGTTCGATCCCGCTGGGAGGCTCGGACACCCCTCTCGGGCCTGCTTCACGGCGGGACCGGGAGGGGTTTTTTGTCAATGCGTCTAGCTCGCGCGGGCGGCGGGCTCGTGGCGCAGGTATTCGCGCCGGAAGCGCCCCGTCCCAGCGGTGAGGGCCCGGAGTTCGACGGCGTAGCGCAGGAGTTCGGCGTCCGGCACCTCGGCGCTGATCTCGGTCGTCTCGCCGCCGGACGACGTCGTGCCCGTGAGCCGCCCGCGCCGCGAGGAGAGGTCGCTCATGACGGAGCCGACATAATCGTCGGGAACGCTGATGGTCACGGCCGAGACAGGCTCGAGCAGCTGGATCTTCGTCGCGGCGGCGGCCTCGCGCAGGGCCAGGGCGCCGGCGGCTTGGAACGCGGCGTCGGAGGAGTCGACGCTGTGCGTCTTCCCGCCGACGAGGGTCACGCGGATGTCGACGACGGGGAAGCCCGCGGCCACGCCCTTCTGCATCTGCGAGCGAACGCCCTTCTCGACGGAGAGGACGTACGGCCCCGGGATCACGCCCCCGACGATCCGATCCACGAACTCGAACCCCCCACCGCGTTCGAGCGGCTCCACCTCGATGTCGCAGATCGCGTACTGGCCGTGCCCGCCCGACTGCTTGACGTAGCGCCCGTGCCCCGACGCGGGGGCGCCGAAGGTCTCGCGGAGCGGAGTGACGACGTCGACCGTCTGAAGCTTGACGCCCTGGTCCCGCAGCCTGTCCAGCACGACGTCCGCATGCGCCTCCCCCATGCACCACAGCACTAGCTGATGCGTCTCGGCGTTGCGCTCGACGCGGAGCGTCGGATCCCCTGCCGCGACCTTCGCGAGGCTCTTCGCGAGGGCGTCCTCGTCCCCATGCGACGCCGCCTCGACAGCGACCGGCATGAGCGGCTCGGGCATGTCCCACGGGTTGATGAGGAGCGGCGCGTCCCGCGACGACACGGTATCGCCCGTCTCGGCCGAGGCGAGCTTGGCGAGGGCGCAGATATCCCCCGCGACGACCCGTGGCACGGCGCGCAGGCTCGCCCCGAACGGGGCGTAGAGGTGGCCGACGCGCTCGTCGCTGTCGTGGTCCGGGTGGCCCCGGTCCGCGAGGCCGTGGCCGCCGACGTGCACGGGCGTATCCTCCGTAAGCGTCCCCGAGAAGAGCCGGACGAGGCACACGCGCCCGAGGAACGGATCCACGGTGGTGCGCACGACCTCGCCGACGAGTGGGCCGTCGGGATCGCACGACAGGGGGCGGGCCGGCTGCCCGTCGAGATCGGTCACGCGCGGCACAGCGTGCTCCGCCGGCGAGGGGAAACCGCGGACGAGCAGGTCGAGCACCTCGGCCGCGCCGATGCCCGCGGTCGCGGCCGTCGCGAGCACGGGGAAGAACGTTCCGCGCGCGACGGCGGTCTCGAGGTCGCTCACAATCGCGTCGAGCTCTATCTCCTCGGAGCCGAGGTACCGGTCCATGAGGGTCTCGTCCTCGCTCTCCGCGATGATGCCCTCCATGAGCTCGCCTCGCGCAACGGCGAGGCGCTCGAGCTGGTCCTCGCTGCCCGGATGGACCGTCGGCTGAAGAGTTCCGTCGGAGTAGTCCGAAACCTCCCCGGACAGCAGGTCGAGCACCCCGACAATGCTGCCGTCGCCCTGGACAGGCACGGACAGCGGGAGCACCGACTCGCCGAACGCCGCGCGGCACTCCGCTAGGACGGCGTCATAGTCGGCGCGCGGGTGGTCGAGTCGGCTGATGACGACGGCGCGCGGCATCCCCACGCGCTCGCACTCGCCCCACAGCGCGGTCGTCGCCGCGTCGACGCCGTCGACGGCCGAGACGACGAAGAGCGCCCCGTCCGCCGCGCGGAGCCCCGCGCGCAGCTCGCCGACGAAATCCGCGTAGCCCGGAGTGTCGAAGAGGTTCACCTTGACGTCGCCGACGACGACGGGGGCCACCGAGAGCGCGACCGACCGCTGCTGGTGGACGGCCACCGGATCGGCGTCCCCGACGGTCGTGCCGTCCGCGATCGACCCCATGCGCGTAATCATCCCGGTCGAGGCGAGGAGGGCTTCGAGCAGCATCGTCTTCCCCGCGCCCGAGTGGCCGACGAGCACGATGTTGCGCACGAGTTCGGGCCGGTCGACGGCGGTCGGCGCGCCGGAGGACTCGGCCCGCTTGGGCTCGACCCCGGCTCGGCCCGGGCCTTTCGACGTGCTGTTTGTGCCTTTGACCGACATGAGCACCTCCCGATCGAACGCCCGTGGGGCGGGGACGCAAATCCTCACCTCATGGTGTGCCCTGGGACCCGTCCGAGGGTAGGGGTGAGCGCCAGTAGGAGCTGCCGTCCCGCTCACGGGCGAGGACGCCGTCGTCGACCATCGCCCGGCGGACGCGCGGAACATCGGTGACGAACTCGCCCAGGCGCGCGTTGAGCTCGGGCTCGCGCACGCTCTCGTCGATCGCGAGGATGCGCTCGGCGAGATCGCGGAGCGCCGCAACACGCTGCCCGGCGTGCCGCGGGAGCTGCTCGAGCTTGGGCTCGGGCCTCGGCGGAAGCGACGAGCGGGCTTGATCGAGCAGAGCCCTCAGCCCGGCCTCGTCGACCCGGACCCGCCCGTCGGGAAGCTCCTCGATGACCCGCGCCGAGCCCAACAGCGAGTCCGCCGCCGGATCGGCCGCAACGCCCTCGTGGTGGCCGAGCGCAATCCGGGCGAAGCGCTCCCGGGCCCGGCCGTTGGACATCGCGGCCAAGAACTGGATCAGCTGCTGCTCCTGCATGGATCCACTGTCCCCCGTGCGTGGGAGGAATGCACCCCCGCGGCTGCTCCGCGGACGACGGCGCGCCGTGCCCTGGCCGAGTCGGGCGACTAGCCCGAGAGATCGTCCGCGCGATCGCGCGCCCGCTCGGCCGACTTGCGACGCCGGTCCGCGAGACGGGCGGCGAGCTTGCGCGAGCGTTCGGCATCGGCGGACTCCCGTTCGACGTCGGCTAGCTTCTCTTCGAGATCGGCAGCCTGGGCACGGAGGTCGCGGAGCCGCGCCGCGAGTTCACCCCGGCGCGACCGCGCGTCGGACGCAATGCGCTCCGCCTCGGCAAGATCGGCCTCGGCCCGATCGGCGGCGCGCTCGGCGTCGTCGGCCTCCGCCTGCGCCCGCTCGCGGGCCCGTTCACGTTCACGCTCGAGACTTCGCGCGCGCTCGGCCTCGTCGTGTCGCGGCGACTCCTCGGCGTCCTCCGGGGCAACCTCGCGCGAAGCCCCCGCGCCCGGAACGACGGCGCCAGGAACGACGGCGCCCGGAACGACGGCGCCCAGAACAGCCACAGCGCCCGGAACCGCTATGGCTCCCGAAAGATCCACCGGGTCGAAGCCGTTGGTCGACAGTGCTCGCACAAGCTGACGGCTCGCGAGGGCGAGACCGGCCTCGGGGTCGGCCATCGCGGCGCGCAGCGTTTGCTCGATGTCGGTCGCGGCGGCGTTGCTGATGGGCGCACCGAACTCCCCGGCGACGGCCCGGGCTTCCGCGACGGCTTCGGCCAGCATCTTCTGGCGCTCTTGGCCGAGCCGACGAAGAGCGTCGGGATCGCGTTCGTCCTGGGCCTTGCGGAGGGACCCGCCGAGGCCGAGCACACGCTCGAGAACCTCTCCGCGATGCCGGGCAAGCATGTTCACGGCCCACGCGGCCATGGACGGCTTGGGAAGCTTGGCCACCTGTTTCGCGAGAAGCAGGTTTCCTTCCGATCGCGCAGCCTTGGCCTGGTCGTTTCTCGCGGGCGTGAACTCCGCGAGAGGCAAGCCATACAGTTCCGCCGCGACGGCAGCCAGATCCATGCGACACATCATAGGCGGGCGTGCACGACGCCCACCGTGCCGCTTAGCGCCGCGCCTGCCGCCTCAACGCCCCTACCGTGCCGCCTAGAACGGCGGAGGATCGGAATCCGGGGGCTCCACGGGGTCGGCTTCCATGAGATCGACGCCCTCCGGACCCGCGACGGCGCGGCCTCCCAACGGCGAGACCCAGACGATGTCGGAGACGCCTCTCTCGGGGGCTTCGCCGTCGTCGTCCGATCCGCCCCGGATCCTCGCCGGGAGCCTCTGAGCGGTCCACCGCCCAAGGCTCTTGAGCGCGTGATGCTTCGTGCAGAGCGCCTGGAGGTTGTCCGCATCGGTGCGGCCGCCGTCCTGCCATTCGACCATGTGATCGATTTCCGCGGTTCGGGCAGACCGCGAGCACGCGGGGAACTGGCAGGTTCCGTCGCGGTACTCGATGAACCGGCGAAGGGCCTTCGGTGGCCGATACACCGATCGCCCGAGAGCGAGGGGTACACCGTCGATCCCCGTGATGAGCCGCTGCCACGTGGGGGCGGCGACGGCGAGCTCGCGAGCGGTGTCCGCGTCAATGACCCCAAAGCCTTCAAGCTGCGCGTGCTCGTCGCTCGCACCAAGCAGGGCTGCCGCCGAAATGTAAACCACCACCTCGGCTGTCGCCCGGGGCGTGCCCACGATCGGCGACGTCGCGGTGTCCGTGGCCCCGCTTATGCTGCCGGGGCCGGGGACGACGGCGCCGCCGACGCTACGTTCCGAGCCGACCGCGACCGGGACGCCACTGGGTACCGCGTTGGATTCGGTGAGCACGAGCGTGGCCAGCGCGTCGGCCCGCAGCTGCGGAAGAGTGCGCCCATCATCGGGGTCGGCGCCACGCTGGGCCCGGGCGAGGGAATCGAGCCGGTTGAATGCAGCGAGCCCCACCTCCGCGGGAAGGAACGCGCTGAGCGTGCACATTCCGTCGGGCTCTGGGCGGAACGTGACATGGCGCTCGGCCTTCGCGCGTGCCTTGCGCGAGCGCAAGGACTCGGGATGCAGCTTCTCGCGGAGGGCCCGAACGGCGCGGCGGAATTCGGCGGGCGTGCGCTTGCGGCCTGTGCGGGTCTCGAGCCGCCCGAGCGCCTTGATCCCGAATTCCTCGGCGCAGCTTTCGGGGAGCGTCGCCGTTTCATCTGTCACGACGCGGGCGTGCGCCTCGGAGAGATGACCGCCTTCGAGCAATTCGAGCACGGCGAACTGGGGGCCGCACAGCGACTCCGCCGATCGCATCAGGCGGGCGGCCGCCATCTCCGAGATGCACTCGGCGACCGCAATCTCCGACACGGCGAGCGCATGCGCGACGTCGCCATTGAACCGCACCGGCTGAGATCGCTCCTTGCCAGCCCATGTCTCGGCGGTTCGGCGGGCTTCCTCCTCGAACCCGACGCGGATGCGCTCGACGGCAAGGGCTTCAAGGGCGCCAAGGAAGGATCGGACCCGCCCGATGTCGAGAAGCGCTCGCCGGGCCTGCTCGGCCGAGAGGACCGTCGGATCGGGATGCCACAGGGATCCTTCGAGGAGCGAGCCTGGCCGTGCCTCGTGGATGACGGCACCGGAAAGATCCGCTGCGGCTATGCCCTGTGAACTACCATCACTGCGCATCGATGCCCCCCATCATCGAACTTATAACCAAGGACTCTAGCACAACTTTGACCTTCTATCGAATAGGTGTTCGAATAGAGATAGGCGCCGCGTACGCTGAGCCCCGTACCGCAACCCGAGCCTTCGGAAGGGAACCCATGCAGAGCGATCTGGTCAACGGCGAACTCGAGCTGCTCTTCACGGGAACGGAGTGGGCGGAGGGGCCCGTCTGGGTCCCGTCGTCTCAGACCGTACGGTGGAGCGACATCCCGAACAACCGCATCCTCGAGTTCGACCCCGCCACGCGTCAGACCCGCGAGTACGCGACCGCCGTCGAATTCACCAACGGGAGGACTCTCGACCGCGACGGAAGCGTCGTGCAGTGCAGCCACGGACGCCGACGGGTCGAACGCGAGCGCGACGGCTTGGTGACCTCGCTCGTCGACTCGTTCGAGGGGCGCCGGCTCAACTCGCCGAACGACGTCGTGGTCGCGCGGGACGGGACGATCTGGTTCACCGACCCTCCGTACGGGATTCTGCCCGGCACGAAGGAAGGGCACGAGGCAGAGCAGGAATACGGCGGATGCTACGTGTTCCGCTTCGATCCCGAGAGACGCACCCTCACGGCGGCGGTCACCGACATGGTCCACCCGAACGGGCTCGCGTTCTCGCCGGACGAGTCACTGCTCTACGTCGCAGACACGGCAGGGCCGAGTCGCGGCGTTCTGCTTCGGATCGCTGCCTACGACGTGCTTGGCGGCGAGTGCAGCGGCGGCCGAACCTTCGTCGAGTTCAACGACGGCGACGCCGCCGATGGCTTCCGGGTCGACGCCGCGGGCCGCATCTGGACGTCCGCGGGGCGCTCGGTGCGGGTCTTCTCTCCCGCCGCCGAGCTGCTTGCCCACATCGACGTGCCCGAGACCGTCGCGAACGTGTGCTTCGGCGGGCCGGACGGCCAAGACCTGTACATCACGGCGACCACAAGCCTCTATCGCGTCCGGACCACGACGACGGACGCGGTTCGGCTCACCGGCTGAGCCAGGGCGCCCGGGCGAGGAGAACAGCCGCGCGGCGCCCCCACGCCGTACACAGAGACACGCCGTACACAGAGAACGGCCGCGGCACCGGCGGCGCCGCGGCCGTTCCGTGAAACGGAATTCCCAATCAGTGCGAGGGCATCATCTTGTGACGCGTGTCCATAGCCGGCTTGATCGCGGCCGCGGTCACGCCCGCAGCAACGATTCCGGCGATCCAGGATGTCCAGGCCGCACCCGCGCTGCCGGTGTACGAGCCGATCCAGGGAGACACGAACAGCAGAATGCCGAAAGCAGCCTGAGCATACTCGAGCCACGGTGTGCCCGGCATGGACAGGTTCAGCACAGCTGAAGCGATCAACAGGATGCCGAAGACGATCATGAGAGACGTCGCCGCAGACGACGGCATGGTCACGATCACCGACAAGGCGGCAACCAGACCGCAGACCCCTGCGACATAGTCTTCCCAGCGCGTCCACTTCTTCATGAGGTAACTCCCTCCCAACTATCCGCACCCCCGGCCTCCCGGGGGAGCCGGTCAGTGGTGGTAGTCGGTGCTTTCGCGCCGGCACCCGAAGCCGCTGGCCTCTTCCAGTACACGACGTTGAACGCATGCTGTAAAGGGCACATAAGTCACGAGCGAAACACGGTTTTGGCGCTCACAGGCTCCGCGAGCGCCACCAGTCGACCGTTTCCGCGGCGGCGGCGGGCAGGGGCGTCGGCTCGATCCCGAGGCGCTTCTGGGTGTCTGCGGAATCCATGACGAAGGGCCTCTCGAACTGGTAGAGCATTTCCGCCACGGAGCGCATGAGGGGAATGCCGATACCGGCGAGCCGCACGAGCCATCCGGGCAGGGCGGTGACGCGCGGCTCGGGCAGTCCGGCGGCCGTCGCGAACGCGCGGGCCATCTCGCGCTGGGTGAGCGGCGGGAGCGTGGGCGCGTGCAGCATGCGGTTCCACTGCTCGCGATCGCGGGCGGCGGCGATCATCGCCGCGGCCATGTCCGGGACATACGTGAAGGAATGGGGCTGATCTGCGCTCCCCATGACCTGCACGGACTTCCGGGCGAGAATGCGCGGAATCATGCGGTCGCCGACGTGCGAGTTGAGGACGAGCGGCCCGAAGAAGTCCCCCGCGGCGACGCTCACCGTTTCGGCCGGGTGTGCTTCGCGCTCCCGGATGAGCTGGGTGCGGACTCCGCGTTTGCCGCCGACGGCGTCGCGCGGCGAGCCTTCGGCCATGGGTTCGTCGGGGCGCGAATAGGAGTACAGGTTCTCGGCGAAGACGACGACGGCGTCGGCGCCTCGGGTGGACCAAACCGCGTCGAGCACCGAGCGCTGGGCGCGAGGGAGTTCCTCGGCCCAGACCTTCGCGGAGTAGGGGGCGTTGACCGCGTAGAACACGGCCGCGGCGCCGTCGAACGCCTCGGCGAGCCGTGCGCCGTCGTTCGCGTCGACCGCACGGCGCTCGATGAGGGGGTGCCCGGGGCCGCCGCCCGAGCGCGTGAGCACGGCGACGCGTTCGCCTTCGCCGGCGAGCTGCTGGGCGATGGTCGAGCCGACAGGGCCCGCACCGATCACAACGTAGGACATCGGACTTCCTCCAGTTGAGTGAGCACTGCTCTCTCAGTGTGATGGGACAGCCGAGAAGAAGTCAAGAGCAGTGCTCACAAAAGAGAGCGTCGATCTGGACCCGCGGCCCCGATGGATGGCAGAGTGAAGCGCATGCCTGTTTCCCCCCGCGCGAAGGCCCGAGCGCAGACGATGGCGGACATTCTGCGGCTCGGGCGCGAGCACCTCGCGACGGACGGCGCGGCGGCCCTGAGCCTCCGCGCGATCGCGCGCGAGCTCGGCGTCGTCTCCTCCGCCGTCTACCGCTACGTCGCGAGCCGCGACGAACTCCTCACCCTGCTCGTCATCGACGCCTACGAAGATCTGGGCGACGCCGTCGACGCAGCCGTCGACGCCGCTGCGCACTCGGACCCCTCGGACTTCCGCGCGCAGCTCGCGGCCCTCGGGCTCGCCGTGCGCGAATGGGCCCTCCGCGAGCCTGCGCGCTACGGCCTCATCTTCGGAACCCCCGTCCCGGGGTACGCCGCGCCGGCCGAGCGCACAACGCAGCCGGGAACCCGCGTCGTCGTGCGGCTCGTCGGGATCCTCGACGCCGCATGGCGCGCGGGGTTCCGGCCGAACGACGGCGGGCGGCCCGTGAGCGGCAAGCTCGCCGAGGACCTCGCCCGGATCCGCGGCGAGGGAGGCCTCGCCGTCAGCGGCGAGGCCATCGCGACCGGCGTCCTCGTCTGGACCTCGCTCTTCGGAGCCGTGACGTTCGAGGTATTCGGCCAGTACGGGCCAGACACCTTCACGGACCCCGAGCAGCTCTTCCGCCGGAGCCTCGACCTCCTCGCGGACCTCGCCGGCCTCGGCTGACCGACGGCTTGAGGACTCGGCACTATCCCGGCGAGAGCGCGCCCGTCGCGATCGCCGTCGCCGATGCGGCGGTCGAGGCATTCCTCGCGCTCTCCCCCGACGAGATCGCCGATGGCTTTCACGCGGCGCACTGCTCCAACCCCCAGCTCGACGTCGACGACACGTGCGCCGTATCCCTGCGCATCACGAAGATCGCGTGACCGCGCGCCCTATCCCGCGAGCTGCGACCAGATCGCGGCGACCCCCGCGCACACCATGACCACCGCCGTCGCCCATCCGACGATCGCCGAGAGCGGCCGGTTGCGCCGCGGGCCCATGATCCGTCGGCTCCCCGCGATGATGAGGACCGTGATAAGGAACGGCGCGGCCGCGACCGCGTTGAGCATCGCGCTGAAGACGAGGAGCCCGATCGGGTCCGGGAAGACGACGGCGAGCACCGTCCCGGCGACGGTTCCGAGCAGGAGAAGCGAGTAGAAGACGGGGGCCTTGCGCGGACTGCGGTCGAAGCCCCATTCCTTGTGCAGGAGGGCGCTCAGGCCGATACAGGCCGACGATGCGAGCACCGGGACCGCGAGGAGCCCCGTGCCGATGAATCCCAGGGCGAAGACGAGGCCGGCCAAGGGCCCCGCGAGGGGCGAGAGCGCCTGGGCCGCCTCGGCCGCCGAATGGATCTCCTGGCCCTGCCGGCCGATCGTGGCGCCCGTGGCCACGATGACCGCGAACATCACGAGCACGGACAGGGTCATGCCGACGACGACGTCGATGCGCTGCTGCTCGCGCCGCCGCTGGGCCTGATGGGGCGGGATCTCGGGATCCGCAGGGGCATCGTCCCCGCCCTCGGGCGACTCGCGCAGCTCCTCGATGCGCTGCCCGCTCTCCCAGAAGAAGAGATACGGCGAGATGGACGTGCCGAAGACCGCCGCGATGAGCCCCCAATACGCGAGATCGGGGCGCAGCTGGAGGAAGCCGAGCCCCTGGACGACCTGCCCCCAGTCGACGCCCGCGAAGAACATCACGACGACGTACGCGAAGAGCGCGAAGCACAGGCCGGTGAACACGCGCGCGACGAGGCGGTACGAGCCCGTCACGAGGAGCACCGCGAGGCCGATTCCCGCGATCGGGCTCCAGAGCTGGGCGGGGCCCGCACCGAGCAGCTGCATGCCCTGCCCGACGGCCATGAGGTCCGCGGCGACATTGACCGTGTTCGCGAGCATGAGGAGCACGAGCAGGATGCCGACGACGATGCGGCCCGTGCGCTGGAAGCGGCGCCGGACGAGGGCGCCGAGGCTGTCCCCGGTCGCCGTGGCCGTCCGGTCGCACATCTCCTGGATGACGATCATCATCGGCAGGGAGACGAGCGCCGTCCAGAGCGACGAATAGCCGTAGACTGCGCCCGCCTGGGCGTAGGTCGCGATGCCGGAGGGATCGTCGTCGGACGCCCCCGTCACGAGGCCGGGGCCGAGGGCCGTGACGGCTCGCTTCCACCACGGCGCGTCGACGTCGGTCCGCGCCTTCTGGCTCGCCATCACTCGTCGAACTTCGTGCGGATCTCGGACGCGGTCACCCCGGCCACGACGCCCTGCGCGACGTGGCGGAGCTTGTCGTTGCGCGCGTTGGAGGCCCGCTTGAGGATCTCGAATGCATCCTCGGGCGCGCATCGGTTCTGCCCCATGATGACGCCGATCGCAATGTCGATCGCGGTGCGGTTCTCCATCGCCGCGGCACGCTGGTCCGCGAGATCGCACTGGCGCGCGTAGCGCGCGGCGAGGCGGAGCACCCACGCGACGTCGCGCCGGCAATGGCCGACGGCGCCGAGCAGCTTGTGCTCTTGGGGTCCCGCGGAGCAGCCACGCAGCACGAGCGCGGCGGCCGCGCCGTCCTCGAGCCGGATCGGCAGGGCCACGAGGGCCCGTTCGGGTGGGGTGCCCGCAGCGGCGATGAGCGAGATCGCGTCCCCGAGCACCGCCTCGAGGGGGCTCCCGCCGGCCCGCGCGAGCCACGAGGCGATGAGCCGATCGGTCGCGCGATCGCTTGCGGAGACGAGCGTCGGCCGCCTCGGCCGCTCGAGGACGATCCCGCACGCGATCCTGTGCTCGGAAAGGATCCCGCCCGCCCATATGGCCAAACCGTCCATGACCCCCTGGAGGGTCCGCCGCTCGAGGAGGAGCCGGTACAGCCGCGACCCTTCCGCGGCGCTCTCCCCCACGCGAGGAGCCACCGACACATGTTTCGTGAGGCGCGTTGACTCGTGCATGACTACGGAGTACCCGCGGCGCAGCGGGCTAAGCAGGATCCCGGAATTGTTACACGCATCCCTGTATCATTGAAGGGTGAAGACCCTGACCGCTCCCGCCGTGCTGGCCCGCTTCGGGAAGGCCCTCGCGGACCAGACGCGGGCATCGGTCCTCATGCGCCTGAAAGACGGCCCCGCGTACTCGGGAGAGCTCGCCGAGCTCATCGGCGTGAGCCGCCAGGTGCTCTCCAATCATCTCGCGTGCCTGCGCGACTGCGGGCTCGTGGTCGCCGAGCCCGAGGGCCGCCGCGTGCGCTACGAGCTCTCCGACGCCAGACTCGCCCACGCGCTCGAGGACCTTCTGAGTGCGATCCTCACGGTCGAGCCGGTCGGCTCGTGCGACGTCGCGGAGTATGCGCCATGAGCGGCCACAACCATTCCCATGCCGACGCGACGCTGGACCGGAAGCGCCTCATCGCCGCGCTCGGTGTGACGGTGGCGATCCTCGCGGCCGAGGTCGTCGGCGCGGCCCTCTCCGGCTCGCTCGCCCTGCTCGCCGACGCGGGGCACATGTTCACCGACGCCTCGGGCCTCGTCATCGCGCTCATTGCGGCCTCGTTGGCGCTCCGCCCGGCCACGCCCGAGCGGACATGGGGGTACAAGAGGGCGGAAGTCCTCGCAGCCGCGCTCCAAGCCGGGCTCCTGCTCGTCGTCGGCGCGTTCATCCTCGTCGAGGCGGTCCGACGCCTCATCGAGCCGCCCGCCGTGGGCTCGGGTGCGATGCTCTGGTTCGGCGTCATCGGCCTGGCCGGCAACGCCATCGCCCTCCTCGTCCTCGCCGCCGGACGGCACGCGAGCTTCAACCTGAGGGCCGCGTTCCTCGAGGTGCTCAACGACGCCCTGGGCTCCTCCGCGGTGATCATCGCCGCCGTCGTCATCGCCGTGACCGGCTGGACGCGTGCCGACGCGCTCGTCTCGCTGCTCATCGGTGTCCTCATCATTCCGCGGACCCTGCGCCTGCTCAAGGAGACGACGGACGTCCTCCTCGCCGCGACGCCGAAGGGCCTCGATCTGCGCACCGTGCGCGAGCACATGCTCGCCCTGCCCCACGTGCTCGACGTCCACGACCTGCACGCGACGCTCATCGGCACGGGCACCCCCGTCATCACAGGCCACGTGACGCTCAAGGACGAGTGCCTCTCCGACGGGCACTCCCAGGAGATCCTCGCGCAGCTGCAGGAATGCGTGGCCGAACACTTCGACGTGCCGGTCGAGCACTCGACCTTCCAGCTCGAATCAGCTGCCCATCGCGACCAGGAGCACCTCCACCACTGAGGGCACCTGGCCCCGGCCGAGGGGCTGCGGGTCACGCGAACGGCAGCCGCGTGTGGGCGACGACGCGGATCCGCTCGAGCGAGCCGTCCGTCGCATCGGGCACGACCATTCCCGCGTCGACCCCGCTCCGCAGATACGCGACGACGGGCTTGGTGATGTTCTCGCCCGGCACGACCACCGGGATGCCGGGCGGATAGGGCGTGAGCTGCTCGGCCGCGATGCGGCCCACGGCGTCGTCGGCGTCGACGAGCTCGGCGTCCGCGAAGAACGCCTCGCGCGGCGGCATCGCGGGTTCAAGCACGAGCTCGGCAGGGTCGGGGAACTCGATCGGGCGCGGCCGCGGGAGCTCGGGCGCGGCCGCGACAAGGCGGGACAGCGACGCGAGGAGACGCCCCGTCGTCGTGCGATCGTCGGCGAGCGAGAGCGAGGCGAGGAGATGGTCGTGGTCGAAGAGGCCCAAGTCGATGCCCTCGTGCGCGCGGAGCCAATCCCCGGCGTCGTACCCGCTCACCCCGAGCTCGGCGATGTCGGCGAGGATCTGGAGCCGGTCGAGACCGTGCGCGCTGCCGCCCGCGACGAGCTCGTCGTCGAGCACATGCACGCCCGGAAGCGCGTCGATCTCGCGGCGCACCGCGCCCGCGAGGCGGAGTGCCTCGCCGAGCACTCGCTCGCCGTCCTGGACCATGTTCCGGCGCCATCCGTCGATCGCGGCGAGGATGAGCGCATTGGGGCTCGTGGTCCCGAGGAGGTCGGTGCACGCGGCGAACTTGTGGGTGTCCACGAGATCGCCCTGGAGGTGGAAGACCGATCCCTGCTCGAAGCCCGCGCCCATCTTGTGGACGCTCACGACGCACAGGTCCGCCCCGGCGGACATCGCCCATTCGGGCAGATCCCGGTGGAACGGGAAGTGTGCGCCCCACGCCTCGTCGACGATGAGGGGCCGGCCCGCGCGGTGGCACACCGCGGCGATGCCCGCGATATCCGCGCACGTCCCGTACGGGGTCGGGCTCACGATGAGGCACCCGGCGGCCCGCGGATAGCGCGCGAAGCCCTCCGCGACCGCAGTGGCCGACGGCGGGTGGGCGAGGTGCCGCTCGCGATCCCACGTGGGCGGGATCCAGCGCGGCATGAGCCCCGCGAACACGAGCCCCGCGACGACCGACTTGTGCGCGTCCCGCGCGACGAGGATCTGCCCCTTGCCGCCCGCGACCGCGAGCATCGCGGCCTTGACGGACAGTGAGCTCCCGCACGTCGAGAAGAACGCCCGCTCGGCACCGACTGCCTCCGCCATGAGGTCCTCGGCGCGGCGCAGCACCCCGCGCGACGACTTGCGGTCGTCGAGGCCGCCCGTGACGAGAAGGTCGGAGCGGAACGCCGCGGCGCCGATGATGCTGAGCGTCCGGTCGTCGACCCCGCGCCCGCTGCGGTGCCCGGGAGGCGTGAAGCCGTAGCGGTCCGCCTTCCGGTACTCGTCGAGGGCCTCGAGGAGCGGGGCATCGCGCTGATCAGTCATCCTCGGGGCCCATTCCCGCCTCGATGACGATGCCGTCCCCCGGCTGGTCCGGGCCCCGGCGGATCGCCTCGGGCTCGGGCAGAAGAGCCGGCTCCGGCGTGTGGGAGACGACGGCGGGAACGGCGAGGAACATGATCGCGCACAGCGCCGCGAGGGCGCCCGCGACGACCCATGACTGCCAGCGGCCGACGACGACGTCGAAGATGAGCGACGCCGTCCCCACGAGGAGGGCGGCCGCGAGGCCGAGGCCCGTCTTGGCCGCCCACGCCCCGCTCGCGACGAGCCGGTTCTTCACCTGGCGGCGGAAGAGCCAGCGGTGCACGCTGAGCGGCATGAGGACGACCGCGAGCGCTACGGCGGCCGTCAGGACCGTGCCGAGGTACAGCCACCTCTGGTACTCGTCGAGCGACGAGAAGCGGGATTGGAACGGGAGCGTGAGGAGGAAGCCCGCGATGAGCTGGAGGCCGGTCTGGAGGATGCGGAGCTCCTGGAGGATCTCGCCCCAGTTCCGGTCGAGCTTCTCGGCGTACGTCTCGCGGCGGTGGTAGAGCACGTAGCGCGTGCCGCGGCCGCCGCTGACGGACGGGCGGTCAGTGGTTCCGGAGGGCATCGATGAGCTCGGACTTGCGGAGGGACGAATAGCCCTTGATCCCCAGTTCCTTGGCCCGGTGTTTCAGCTCGTCGACGGTCCTCTCCTCGTAGTCCTCCGCGCGTCCCCCGCGGCGGCCGACTGTGCTGCGTCCCTCCTTCGCAGCCGCGTTGGAGATCCTCGCGGCTTTCTCCTTCGACGCACCCTCCTCGCGGAGGTCCTCGTACATCTCGGGGTTCTTGAAGCTCGGCGGGGTCTTCCTGCCAGGCATGTCGTGTCTCCTTGGTCTCGGAATGTGAGCTTTCGGTCAGCGCGCTCGGGCGCCCGCGGCGTTCGGGCCGGCGGCGCCGAGCGGCGGGACGACCGGTTCGGGGCCCCACGGATCGGGCGGGATCGCCGGGTCCGGGTACTCCTTGTCGGGGTCCGGGTCCCGCGGCGGAGTGTCCGGCCCGCGATTCGGGTCGGGCTCGCGCGGCGGAAACCCCGGGATCGGGTCCGGGGACGGCTCGGGCCGCTCTTCGGGCGGGAGGGTCGCCACCCGGGTGTGGGGTCGCGTCATGAGCTCGGACATGGTCCTCCTTCTCACCCACCTCGGCCCTGCTGGGCTGGGTGGGCTGTTCTTCTCTTTCCCGCTGTCGCCGCTCCTACACGGATTCGGCGGCGGAATCGGCGGCGGATTCGGCGAAGGATACTGCGAAGGCCGGCGCGGCGATTTCCGCGTGGCCGCGCGCGCTCGTCGCGAGGGCGGACACGCCGCCCGCCGCGAGGAACGCCGTGGACACCGCGACGGCGGCCTCGGCGGCCGAGCCGAGCGACTCGCCCCGGGCGAGGCCGGCCGCGAGCGCCGAGGCGAACGGGTCCCCCGCGCCGAGGGGATCGGCGATGCGCAGCCCGGCAGACGGGACGGCGACGTGTGCGCGCGCCCGCCCGGGCCGCACACGAGCGCGGCGACGAGCCCCGCGCCGCCGGGACGCTCGACCCGCTGGGCGACGTCGACGATCGGCACCGGGGCGTCGGGGCTGAGCCGCGCCGCGTGGCCCGTCAGATCGATGTCGAGGAGCGTGTCCCCGACCACCGCGAGCTTCACGTCACCTCTCCTCGCGCTCCGCGACGCAGTCCTCGAAGCACTCGCGCAGGGCGTGGAGCCCCACGAGCTGGGCCTCCTCGACGTGGCAATTCCGGCCCTCGAGGGCCACGACTTCGTCGACGGCCGCCGCGAGGGGGTTCGGCGTGGGGCCCGTGAAGGCCCACGTGCGTGCGCCGAGCTCGTGCGCGGTCCGCGCGGCCGCGACGAGGCGCGGGCTGCGGCCGTTCGTGGAGAGCAGCAGGACGACGTCGCCGTGGCGCGCACGCGCCCGGACCTGGGCCTCAGCGCCTGGGGCCCCGTTGCCGGCAACGAGGAGCCGCGACCCCGACGCGAGCCGCCGCGCGAGCTCGCGCGCCCAGCCCGCGATGACGTACGACTGGCGCCGGAGCGAATGGAGGGACTCCTCGGCCTCGCCCACGTTGGCCTCGATCTCCTTCGCGAGCTCCTCGTCCGGGACCATGTGGGCACCGGCGAGGGCGGGCGGGACGGCGGAGCGGGAGGCGCCGAATGCGCCGGCGGGTTCGTGCGATCGGGTCGCCGCCCGCTCGCGGAAAGGGCGCGACGCCTTCATCGCGATCCCTCCTCGACTCGGCGGAGGCGGCTTCGCGACGACGCGACGTCCGCCTCGGGCTGTTCCCAGTGGTCGCGCATCGCGCGGTAGATCCGCTCGGTATCTGCCGCGACGCAATCCCACGTGTACCGCGTGCGCACGCGGTCGGTGCCCGCGGCGCCGAGCCTGAGCCTGAGCTGGGGGCTGCGCGCGAGAAGCCCGATCGCGTCCGCGAGGGCTATCGGGTCTCGCGGCTGGACGTGGATGCCGGTCACGCCGTCGATGACCGTCTCGGTGAGCCCGCCGACGGCCGAGGCGATCACGGGAACGCTGCACGCCATGGCCTCGAGCGGCACGATGCCGAAGGGCTCGTACCACGGCGGGCACACGACGACGTCGACGCTCCGCAGGACCTCGGGCATCTCGCCGCGCGGCACACGGCCCGTGAAGATGACCTGCGGGCCGACGCCGAGTGAATCGGCGAGGTCGCGGAGCCGCCGGGCCTCGGGATCCGCCGCGATGCTCTCCTTGGGCTGCGAGCCGCCGACGACGAGCAGCTCGAGGTCACGCTGCCCCATGGCGGCGAGAAGCGAGAGGGCCGAGACGGCCGTCTCAATCCCCTTGCGCGGCACGAGACGGCCGACGACGGCGAGCCGCACGCGCTGCCCGCGGGGCCGAGAGGGGCCGTCGGGCGTGAAGACGTCGACATCGACGCCGCACGGCGCGATCGAGATGCGCCGCCGGCTCACACCGAATCCGCGGAGCTCGAAAGCCTCGGCAGGGCTCATCGCGACGACACGATCGACGCTGCGCGCGACCCACGGCTCAAGGAACTCGCGCTCCGGCGGGCTCGTATGGTCGGCACCATGGTGCCGCCGCTTGACGACGCCAAGCGCATGGAACGTCTCGGCGACCGCGGGCGGCGGGAGCGCCCGCTTCTGAAGTCGCCCGACGGCCTCGATGCTCGCGATGCCGGACATCCAGAAGTGGCCATGCACCACGTGGGGCGGCTCCTCGCACCAATACTCGACGAGCTGCTCGGCGAAGCGCGGGATGTACGGCAGGAGCTGGCCTTTCGGGATGGGCTGCGGGGGGCCCGCGTCGACGTTGACGAGCCTCACGCCGTTGGGCAGCTCCTGCTCCCAGTGGAGCCGGTCGCTGTCGCGCCGCGTGAAGACGGTCACCGCGTGTCCGCGCCGCACGAGGGCGGCCGAGAGCTCTGCGACATAGACGTTCTGTCCGCCCGCGTCCTGGCCGGCCACGTTCTGGCCGTCGAGCAGCGCGAGCGGACTCGCGTGTTCAGAGACTAGGGAAATCCTCATGGCTGGATGCCTCCTCGGTTCGCAACCTGTCGCCGTCGGGCGCCGCCATCACGCGACCGCCTGGGAGCGGTCGCGGATGAGCCGCAGCGCGGCGTCGAACGCTTCGTCGGGATCACCCAGAGTCGCGACCGGGGCCCCGCGAGGGGTCCACACCGCCGGCGAGACGACGGGAGAGAGCAGCACGACAACGGGCGTCCGGACCGCGGCGGCGACGTGGGCCGGCCCCGCGTTGGCGGCGACGACGACGCGTGCGCCGCTCATGAGGTCCGCGAGCGCGCGCAGGCTCGTCCCGCCGCCGACGTCGATCCCGGCCGTCCCCGCGACGCGGCGCGTGAGGGCGCGTTCGTAGGCCGAGCCCGTGACGACGACGGCGAGGCCCGTTGCGGCGAGCTTCCCGACGAGTTCCGCGGCGTGCCCCGGCGGCCACGCGCGGGCCCGGTCGTCGGCGCCCGGATGAACGACGGCGTAATCGCCCACGGGCCGCAGCGACGTGCGGGCCTGGCGCACGAGCGCCGGCAGGCCGTCGTCGTCCGCGGGAAGCGGGAATCCGGCCGCGGCGGCGATGCCGAGTGCGCGGTTCGCCTCGTGGAGCTCCCCCGGGAGCTCGCGCTGGGTGAGCCGGACGTCGAGCAGGCTTCCCGGGTAGTCCTCGGAGAACGCGGTGATGCGCCGCACCCCGCACAGGCGCAGCTCGAATGCGAGCGGAAGGGCCGACTGGTGGATGGACGTGAGGATGACGGCCTCGTCGACCGCCATGCGGCTCATGACGCGCTCGAGGCGGCGCACCTCCGCGGACGTGAGCGGCGGCGCGGGCTGCGAGATCCACGGGCAGTCCCAGACGATGTGGCCGGACACTCCTGGCAGGAGCGGTGCCAGCTCGGCACCGCCGGGGCCCGTCATGAGGACAACCTCGGCCCGCGCCGCAACCGCCCGGATCGCGGGGCCCGACAGGACGAGGTCGCCCAGGCCGTCGAGCCGCGCTACGAGAACTCGCCTCACGGAGCTCTCCCGAGCCGGCCGAACGGCTCCCCGGCATCAGTCATGAACAAAAGTTGCCCGAGCGGGACTACAATAAACTTCTTCGCGCACTTGTCGCTTGACAACCGCTCAAGCAACGGGCACCTCGCATGTCACGATGGAGACTGCTGTGCAGGCCGATGCCAACCGTTCTTCCGACCGTGTCCACGAGCGCCTCGAGTCCGGGGCGCGCGGGGATGCCGGCCGCTGGCGGCGTGACGGAACGGCGGCGGCCGCACAGTCATGAGTCCGCTCTCGGCCCTCGCCTACTGGACCATCGGCCCGCACGCCGGGGAGCTCCGGCGCGAGCCCCTGCCAGAGCCGGCGCCGGGCGAGGCGCTCGTGCGCGCGCTCTATTCGGGCTACAGCCGAGGGACTGAACGGCTCGTCCACGCGAATCGCGTGCCGGAACGTGTCGCCGGGCTCATGGCGGCACCGCATCAGGCGGGCGCGTTCCCCTGCCCGGTCAAGTATGGGTACCTCTCGGTCGGCGTCGTCGAGGACGGGCCCGCGAGCGTCCTCGGGCGCACGGTCTTCTGCCTGTACCCGCATCAGGACCGCTACGTCGTGCGCGCGGACGAGCTCGCCGTCGTCCCCCGCGAAGTGCCAGCGCGCCGCGCGGTTCTCGCGGGCGCTGTCGAGACCGCCGTCAACGCGCTGTGGGACGCGGCACCCCGCTTCGGCGACCGCGTCGCCGTCGTCGGCTGCGGCCTCGTGGGATCCGCCCTGCTCACGCTCCTGCGGCGGTTCCCCCTCTCCCGGCTCGAGGCCGTGGACAGCGACCCGGCGCGGGCCGCGCTCGCCGGGCAGCTCGGCGTGGACTTCGCGCTTCCCGCCGACGCGCACGACGACTGCGACGTCGTCCTGCACTGCTCCGCGAGCCCCGAGGGCCTCGCCCGGAGCCTCGAGCTCGTGGGCGACGACGGCGAGGTGACCGAGCTCTCGTGGTACGGCGAGCCGCGCGTCGTCGTGCCTCTCGGGGCGGACTTCCACGCGCGGCGGCTCTCGCTCAGAGCCAGCCAGGTGGGCGAGGTCGCGCTCGCGCGGCGCCACCGCCGCACCCCATCGCAGCGCCTCGCCCTGGCCTTGGGCCTCCTCGTCGACCCCGTGTACGATGCGTTCCTCGGCGGTCCCACCGACTTCGCCCAGCTCCCGGCCGTCGCCGAGGAGCTCGCGACGGGCCGGCTCGACGGGCTCTGCCATGTGATCCGCTACCCCGGCGCGGAGGAGGATTCATGTACACCCTGACGGTCCGCGACCACTTCATGATCGCCCACAGCCTGAACCGGCCCGAATTCGGCCCGGCCCAATCCCTGCACGGGGCGACCTACGTCGTCGAACTCACCGTGCGGGCCCGCGAGCTGGACGCGAACGCGACCGTCATGGACCTCGGGGCCCTCGCCCAGCTCCTCTCGGACGTCCTCGCGGAGCTCCGCTACCGCAACCTCGACGAGCACCCCACGTTCGAGGGCCGGCTCACGACCACCGAGGCCCTCGCCCGGCACGTCGCCGAGGAGGCTGCGGTGCGCCTCGGCGACGGAGCCGGGGGCCGGCTCACTGGACTCGGCGTCGTGCTCCGCGAAAACCCCGACGCGTGGGCCGGGTACAGCCTCGAGCTTCCCTAGGGCGGTTGACGCCTGCCGTGCGCCTCGACCTCGTGGTTCCGGCGCCGCTCGCGTGGCGCTCGGGCGGGTCCGCGTACAACGAGCGGCTCGCCGACGCCCTCGCCGCCGCGGGCGTCGACGTCCGCACGCATCCGGCCGCGGGCGCGTGGCCCGTCGGGAGCTCCGCCGACCGCGCTCGCCTCCGCAGGGTCTTCCGCGAGATCGCGGACGACGGCGGGGCTCGCCTCCTCGTCGACGGCCTCGTCGGTCTGGGGTGCCCGGGCGAGATCGCGGAGGCCCAGCGCTGGGGGCTCGCCGTCTGGCTCCTCGTGCACATGCCGATCGGCGAGATGCCGGACGCAGCGGGGCCGGGCTCGGCCATCGAAGCCGCGGCCCTCGCGGCAGCGTCGGGGGCCATCACGCCGAGCCACACGACGGCCGCTGAGCTCGCCCGCCGCCATGGCGTCGAGGCCGCCGTCGCCCGTCCCGGCGTCGACCGGTCGCCGCTCTCACACGGATCGGACCCGCCGCGCATCCTGTGTGTGGCCGCGCTCCTGCACGGCAAGCGCCAGCTTGAGCTGTTCGAGGCGCTCGGCCGCCTCGCCGACCTCCCCTGGACCGCCGAGCTCGTCGGCTCCGACCGTCCCGACCCGGACTATGCGCGTGCCGTGCGCGACGCAGCGGCGGCCCCACCGCTCCGTGGGCGCGTCCGCGTCGCGGGCGAACTGCTCGGCGACGCACTCGAGGCCGCGTGGGGCGCCGCGGACCTGAGCGTCCTCGCGAGCGCGAGCGAGACGTTCGGCCTCGTCGTCGCGGAGTCCCTCGCGCGCGGTGTGCCTGCGATCGTGCCCGCCGGCACGGGGGCAGAGGAAGCGCTCGGGCTTTCCCGACGCGGCGCAGCGGGGTTGGCCGACACAGGGTCAGCCAGGGCCGAGTTGGCCGGGGCTGTGTGTCGTTTCGACGATACGAGCGGCAGAGACGCCCAGAGTGCGCCCGACGCCGTCGCCGTGCTGCGTTCGTGGCTCACCGATCCGGCTCTCCGGTCGCAATGGCGCGCGGCCGCGTGCGCCGCCAGACCGCGCCTCCCCGGATGGGGCGCGACGGCGCGGGCCGTGCTCACCGCGCTCGGGGATACGTGAGGCGCGGCGAGCTCACCAAGTTCTCGGCCATCCTCCCCAACGTTTCCGCCATCCTCCCCAACGTTTCCGCCATCCTCCCCAACGTTTCCGCCCTCAGCAGCGATCCTTGCCCCGGAATTCCGCGGCTCACGTCTGCCCGAGAGCGCTCAATGATGGGGAGGATGGCGTTGAAACCGGGGAAGTCGGCGGACCACAAGGCCGGCCAGCGCCGCGACGTCCGGCCCGACCTCACGTCGCGGGCCTCACGCCGCGAGGCGCCGCCGCAAGCGCGAAAGAACCCGCCGCAGGAGCCGCGACACCTGCATCTGGCTCACGCCGAGCTCACACGCGATCTCCTGCTGCGTCATCTCCTCGTCGAAACGCAGATGCAGAAGCTCTCGATCCTGGTCGGTCGCGTCGATGAGCGCGTCGACGAGCGACCGATGCAGGTCTACCCGCTCGAATCCCGGCTCCTCGCACGCCATGACGACCGTGAGGCGGCGCTCGCCCGAGTCCTCGGGCGTGTCGCCGTGTTCGATCGGGTCGGCGGCCATCGCCGCGTTCGCGAGCTGGGCCTCGGCGACATCGGCCAAGGGGAGGTCGAGCTGGACACTGAGCTCGCGCGTCGACGGCTCGTGCCCGAGGCTCTGGGTGAGGCCGGGGCGCAGGCGATTGACCTTGAGCCGCAGCTCCTGAACCGAACGCGGCGGCCGGACGACCCACGACTGGTCCCGCAGGTAGCGCTTGATCTCCCCCGTGATCGTCGGGACCGCGTAGGGAACGAAGCCGTGGCCCTGCCCTCTGCGATATCGATGCGCGGCCTTGAGGAGACCGAGACGTGCGACCTGCCGCAGGTCCTCGGGGTCGTGGCCCGGGCACCGGAATCGCCGGGCGAGGGCGTCGGCCACGCCAAGATACTCGACGGCGAGATCGCCGGCCGCCTGTGCCGCGGAGGGCACGGCCGAGGGCACCACCGAGGGCACCGCCGGCGCGGCGGGTGCCACCGTGGGCAGCGGCCAGGTGTTAACGGATGTCATCGCGCTCCCTTTCTTGCTGGGGGAGAAGTCGGTCTCAGCGCTCGGTAAAGGGCTCAACCTCCCGTCGAGTCAGTGCCCGTGCGACGGCGAGCACCGAGCCTGAGACGTGGTACGAACTCCGCGACGCGAGATACACGAAAGCGTCGAGCTCCTCGGCATCGTTCGGGCGCTTCCTGCGCCCGTTCCCATCGACCCTGCCCTCCATGAGGGGATCCCATCGCGGACCGCCCACGATGGCGTTCACCCTGATGTGGCGCGGCGCGAGCGATTGCGCCCAGCCTTGGGTCGTCTCGAGAACCGCGGTCGCGAGCGCCTCCTGGCCGCGCGTGAGGACGAGGCCCGGAGACGAGTAGGCGACCGAGTTGATGATGCTCGCCCCCGCGTGCATCGCGAGGAGTGCCGCCTCGGTGGTCGTCACGAGGAGCGTCATCGACCGGGCGAGTGCTCGTTCGACGTCGCGGCCGATCGCCAGCGGCTGCGCGCCCTCTTCCGGGGCCGTGGGAAGGCCCGTATTGACGAGGACGTCGATCCGGCCGAGTTCCTTCGCGGCAAGGCGGGCGATTCCTGTTCCGTCAGCCGTCTCAGCCGAGAGGACTTCCAGGACAGCCCCAAAGCTCAAGAACACCGCGCCCAGGCGATCGGCGAGGCGCCCGTCTTCCCCTGCGATGAGTACGCGCCGGCCCCAAAGCCGGTCGGTGACAGGCATGCTGTGTTGTGCTTGCCGTTAGGTGGCCAGCACGTTTTCCTTCCGCTGTCTCTGCTTCAACCCTAGGCCTGAGAATGACGGGCAACAAGGATTTCGCAACAAAATTTGCACGAAATCAATACAGCCTGAGATATTTTTGCGAATCAGATCCCACCAGCCCCGTGCGTTTCGCCTCGACTGTCTCCGGGTAAGGAAGGGAAAGCAGGGCCTTCCTGACCGGGAGGCCCGCGAGCGAAAGGGATTCCCATGGGAATACTCGCATTTCTCATTCTCGGGCTGATCGCAGGTGCCATCGCGAAAGCGATTTTGCCCGGCCGCCAGGGTGGCGGATGGCTCGTGACGCTGCTCTTGGGCGTCGTCGGGGCGATTCTCGGCGGCTGGCTCGGAAGCCTGCTTTTCGGAGTGGGCCTCGCGAACTTCTGGAGCCTCCAGACGTGGATCGTCGCGATCGTCGGCTCGGTCCTCGTGCTGCTCATCTACGGCGCCGTCGTGGGACGGTGGCGGGTCTGACCTCACCGCCGGAACACGCCCTGGGGGTCGCGCCGGGTGCAGAAGGAGCCCCGGCACCGTGCGCGGTTCCCCGGGCGCACGACGACGCGCGGGCGCCTGCCGTGAGCGGGGCCCTCTGCGCGAGCCTGTTCAACCGCGGTCGAGGAGCGCCGCAATGGCGCGATCCGTCGTCGCGGCCTCTCCGTGTCGGTACGCGTCGAGGAGCCGCGGATCGACGTACGACGAGCGTGCGACCGCCGGCGTGTTGTTGAGCCAGGCGGCCGCCGCCTCGACGGCTCGCTTCCACGCGACGTCGGCCGGGATCCCTGCCGACAGGCTTCGCGCAAGGGACTCAGCCGCGGCAGCCGTCCCGCGCCACGTGCGGAGATCCTTGACGCTCACGCCGATCCCCGCGATCTGGCGCACGTAGTCGTTGAGCGCCGCGGCGCCGATGCGCTGGAAGCCGGCGCCGTCGTCGTACCCGATGGCCGGACGGCGCGGGCCCCCGTCGGGAAGGGCAGCGAGATACCGCGCGAGGTCGGCGTCGCGAAGGTCCACGCCCCAGACCGCACCCGACTTGCCGGGGAACTTGAACGCGATCCGATCGCCGTCGAGCGTCACGTGCCGGCGCTGCACTGTGATGACGCCGAACGTCCCGTTCGTGCGCGCGTAGCGGCGCCCGCCCACGCGGATCCCGGTCCTGTCGACGAGGCGCACCGCCGCTGCGAGGGCTTGGTTTCGCGCGCCGCGGCGTCCGCGCAGATCCCGCGTCACGGCGCGGCGCATCTGGGGAAGGCGGTGCGCGAGCTCAAGCGCCCTGGTGAACTTTCGGGCTTCCTGCCGAGATCGCCACGCGGCGTTGTAGAGGTACTGCGTGCGGCCGGCCGCGTCGATCCCGGAAGCCTGGAGCCTCGCACGCGGCGACGCGGCGATCCGGACGTGCTGCCAGGCCGGCGGGATCGCGAGCGACCGAATCCGCTCGAGGTCGCCGGCCGCCCGGACGGGGCTGCCTGATTCGTCGGCGTAGGCGAAGCCCCTGCCCGCGCGACGGCGGGTCCAGGCAGCGCGCAGCGAGGGGTGAACGCGAGATCGGCGGGGGCGGGCCACGGACCGCAGTTACCCGCCGCTCGTGCGCCTAATCAGCGGCCGGGGCGCGCCGCAGGGCAAGGAAACGCTCAGCCAGCGTCGAAGCGCTCGCCGCCGCGCTCGGCGCTGTCCTCGTTTCCGGACGGATCGGCCCGCCTCTCAGGATGCCGGCCCGCGCCCATGATCGCCTCGCTCACCTCGGTGGGCTCCGCGTAGGTACGATCCGGGATGCCCTCGACGGCGCGCAGGACGTTCGAATCCGCGCGCTGCTCCCTCGCCGCGCGCACGAGCTCAGCCTTCTCCGCCGGATAGCCGACGCCGCCGAGGAACTCTTGGATCTGGATCGGGTTCACCGTATGAGTCATGGCTTTCCTTCGCTCGGCTGCCCTCCGGGCTGATCTTCGTCCGCGCGACGGCGAGCGTCGAGGCCCGCCTCGATATCCGGATCGCGGGTTTCCTGCGCGGCGTCGGGCGACGCGTCCGAGCCGTGCGCCGGGCGCGACGCAGTGGCGGTGCGCGACGGCGCGCTCTCCGCGTGCTGCGCAGTATCCCCACGCAGGGGCACGGCGCGCCGCGCGGGGTCGTGCCCGTCTCGCCGGTGCGTGTCGGGGTCGATGCGGTCCGCCTTGCGGAGCTGCTCCTCGAGCTTTGCGCGCCCCTCGTGCGCGGCGTTGCCCTCACGCTCGGCCTCGCGCATGAGGCGGGCCGCCGCGACTTCAGCGCGCTCGGCCTGGGCCCGGGCTTCGAGGCTCGCCGCCTCGCGCTCGCGCACGTCGAGCTCGTTGCGGGCGGCGTCCTCGCGCAGGTTCGCGGCGCGCTCCCGCCGCCGGTCGCGGCGGGCCCCGCTCCGACGCGTGAGCGTCAGGACGAGCACCAGAACGACGACGAACACGACAACGGCGACAATGAGCCACACGATCTGACTCGCGCTCATGGCAGTACCCTCCTCGGTTGGGTATTGCCTCACTACCCCTTCGCGGCCTCCCCAATCACGGCCGCGCGGATCGCCTCGGCCACCGCCGCGGGATCCTCGTGGCTCCAGAAGCGCAGCACGAGCCACCCGCGCGAGGCGAGTGCCGCCGTCGTCTGCTCGTCCCGCTCGCGGTTCCGCGCGATCTTGGGGCGCCAGTAGTCGACGTTGCGCTTCGGCTCGATGTAGTGCTCGGGGCATCCATGCCAGTAGCAGCCGTCAATGAAGACGGCGATGCGCGCCCGCGTGAACACGAGGTCCGCGGTGCGGCGCAAGTCCGGCTCGGGCCGGAACGCGACCCGATAGCGGAGCCCCATCGCGTGCACGGCGCGGCGCACGAGGAGTTCAGGGGCTGTGTCCCGCGAGCGGTTGCCCTGCATGGTCTTCCGGATGGCGGGAGTCGAGGCCCAGGAGAGGACGACGGCGGGCTCCTGGCTCATGCTGCCAGCGTACGCCGGCCGTCCGGACGGCACCGGGGGCCGCGGACCGCCCGGTGCGGTAGGGTGCGCTACATGTCGCGGATCGAAGACTACGCTCTGCTCGGCGACCTCGAAACCGCCGCGCTCGTGGGCCGAGACGGCTCGATCGACTGGCTCTGTCTCCCCCATTTCGACTCGCCCTCGTGCTTCGCCGCGCTACTCGGCACCGTCGAGAACGGGCGGTGGCTCCTCGCCCCCGCGGCCGGCGGCGAGTGCACGTCGCGCCGGTATCTTCCCGGAACGCTCGTGCTCGAGACTACGTGGGAGACGGACGAGGGCGCGGTCCGAGTCCTCGACTTCATGCCGCCGCGGGACGGCGTGGTCGACATCGTGCGGATCGTCGAGGGCATCCGCGGCACCGTCGAGATGCTCGGCGAGCTCGTGCTGCGCTTCGACTATGGGCACATCGTGCCGTGGGTGCGGCGGCGCCAGGGCGTGCTGCACGCCGTCGCCGGCCCCGACTCGATCTACCTCACGACGACGGCTCCCCTCGAAGGCCGCAAGCTGCGGACCGTGAGCGAGTTCACCGTCTCGGAGGGCGATCGCGTCCCGTTCGTCCTCACGTGGCAGCCGAGCCACGTCGACTACAAGCCGCAGACGGACGCCGACGTGTCGCTCAAGCGGACCACGTCCTTCTGGTCCGAATGGTCGGACCGCTGCTCGGTCAAGGGCCAGTACAAGGAGGAGGTTGCCCGCTCCCTCATCACGCTCAAGGCCATGACCTTCGAGCCGACCGGCGCAATCGTCGCGGCCCCCACGACCTCCCTCCCCGAATCGCTCGGCGGCCCCCGCAATTGGGACTACCGCTACTGCTGGCTCCGCGACGCCTCGCTCACGCTCCAGACCCTTATCGCCGCGGGCTACACCGACGAGGCGAAGGCCTGGCGCAACTGGCTGCTGCGCGCCGTCGCGGGCGATCCCGCCGATCTCCAGATCATGTACTCGATCACGGGCAAGCGGCGCCTCCCGGAGATCGAGCTCAGCTGGCTTGAGGGCTACGAATCCTCGCAGCCCGTGCGCGACGGCAACGCGGCCGCCGAGCAGCTCCAGCTCGACGTGTGGGGCGAAGTCATCGACGGCCTAGCGCTCACGAGGGCGAGCCTCGGGAAGCACACTGACACGGCGTGGGACGTCCAGTCCGCCCTCATGAAGCACCTGGAGAAGACGTGGCGGCGCAAGGACAACGGGCTGTGGGAGATGCGCGGGCCCAAGCGGCACTTCGTGTACTCGAAGGTCATGGCCTGGGTCGCCGCGGACCGCATGGTGCGGGCCATCGACGACTACGGCTTCGACGGGCCGCGCGACCGCTGGGCCGAACTCCGCGACGAGATCCGCGACGACGTGCTCCGGCGGGGCGTCCACCCCGACCACGGCTACTTCGTGCAGGCCTACGGCTGGGACGAGCTCGACGCGAGCCTCCTCCTCATCCCCCGCGTCGGATTCCTCCCCTACACCGATCCCCGGGTCGTCGCGACCGTCGAGGCGGTGCAGCGCGAGCTCGCCGCCGATGGCTTCGTGATGCGCTACCGCCCCGAAGCGAGCAACGACGGTCTGCCGGGCACCGAGGGCGTGTTCATCGCGTGCTCGTTCTGGCTCGTGACGGCGCTCGTCGGGATCGGGCGGCTCGACGAGGCCCGCGAGCTCTTCGAGCGCCTGCTCGGACTGCGCAACGACGTCGGACTGCTGAGCGAGGAATGGGACCCCGCCACCGGACGCCAGCTCGGCAACACGCCGCAGGCGTTCAGCCATCTGGGCCTCGTCAACGCGGCGATCGCCCTGCGCGAGGCCGAGGCCCCGACGACGGGGTAGCCTCCCGTCCACGACCCGCGGGTGCGACGCCGTCCAACGGTCACCACCCGCGGGTACATGTTGTGACGTGGCCGCGAGTCAGGCGAAGTCGCTCACCGCGGGGTCGGGGCCGATGCGGCCCTCGGCGCCATGGTCGAGCAGAGCGATCGCGGCAAGATCCTCGGTATCGAGGGAGACGCCGAGTGAGGCCCAGTTCTGGGCGATCCGCTCGGGCGTGACCGACTTCGGGATCACCACGTTGCCCAGGGCGAGATGCCACGCGAGCACGACCTGCGGAACCGAGACGCCGTGCTTCTCGGCGATCGCGATGAGGGCCGGATCCGCGAGGAGGTCCTTGCCCTGGCCGAGCGGCGACCACGACTCGTGCAGGATGCCGCTCGAGGACTCGAACGCGCGCAGCTCGGCCTGCGGGAAGTACGGGTGCGTCTCGACCTGGTTGATGACGGGCAGGACGCCCGTCTCGCGCTCGATCTCCTGGATCGCCTCGACCGTGAAGTTCGAGACGCCGATCGAGCGCACCCGGCCTGAGGCCTGAAGCTTGACGAGCTCCTGCCACGTCTCGACGTACAGGCCGCGCTTCGGCTGGAGCCAGTGGATGAGGTAGAGGTCAACGTACTCGAGGCCGAGCTTCTCGAGCGACGTCTCGAACGCGGGGCCGACCTTGCCCGCGCCGTGATCGGCGTTCCAGAGCTTGGTCGTGATGAAGAGGTCTTCGCGGGCGAGGCCCGAGGACGCGATCGCGCGGCCCACGCCCGCCTCGTTGCCGTAGATCGCGGCGGTGTCGATGTGGCGGTAGCCAGCCTCGAACGCCTCGCCGACCACGCGCTCCGCAACGGAGTCCTCGACCTGCCACACGCCGTAGCCGAGCTGCGGGATCTTGTGGCCGTCGTGGAAGGTGAGCACAGGGGAGGTCAGGGAATCGGTAGATGCCATGGCCTCATCCTGTCACCGCCGTGGACTCGGAGAAGCGCATTTGTCAGATATTTCCGTGGACTTCGCGGTGCGCGAAACACGGGAATAATCCCGTCACCTCGCGGCGGCGATGCCTGCGAGACGCTCGGAGAGCTCGACCTGCTCGAGCACCGTCGCGGCCCTCCGCTGCACGGAGAGGGCGCCCACGGGCACCGGGCCGACGGCGAGACTCAGCATCGCGGCCGCCTCCGCCGTCGTCGCGAGCGCGTTGCCCGCCTTGGAAAGGGCGCGGTGCACGTCCGCGAACTCGCCGGGAACGTCGAAGTCGTCACTCGGAGCGAGGCGTTGGCATTTCACGCAGACGGCCCGGACGCGCGGAAGCAGGGCCGAGAGCGCGTCCGCCATGACAACGAGCTCGGCGTACAGCGAATCGTCCTCGACGCCTTCGAGAACCTGGTGGTAGCGATCAAGGCCCCGCTGGAAGCGATCGTGGGCGCGCCGCCAAAGACCCTTCCCGAGGTCGGCGTCGTCGCGGCGCCCGCGCAGGACGTTGTCGAGAATCCCCACCCGCGGGCTCAGAGGTACTGGCCAGGGCCGTGGTCGCCGTCGTGCGTGCGGCCCCCTCGGACCGGCGCCCGCTGCGGCTCGCCGTTCTCGCCGATGACGACGCCCGGCGCGATGACCGTGCCCGGCGGGAGCTGACGCAGCTGGACCTGGGAAGCGGCGAGCTGATGGGCTGCCTGCTGGGCCGCGATGGCCGTCTGGATCCCGTGGAACAGGCCCTCGAGCCAGCCCACAAGCTGGGCCTGCGCGACGCGCAGCTCGGATTCGGACGGGACGGCGGAATCGGTGAACGGGAGCGAGATGCGATGCAGTTCGTCGACGAGCTCGGGCGCGAGGCCGTCCTCGAGCTCGGTGATCGAGCGCGCGTGGATCTCCGCGAGTCGATTGCGGGCCGCCTCATCGAGCGGGGCACCCTTGACCTCTTCGAGGAGCTGCCGAACCATCGTGCCGATCCGCATGACCTTCGCGGGCTCGTCGACGAGCTCTTGGAGGCTTGAGCGCCTGCGGGGAGCGGCGTCGTCGCCCGCTTGTGCGCGGCCCTCGGCGGGACCCGTGGCGGGCTGTTCGATCGTCATGCCCTCGAACGGCTCGTCGGCTTGCTCGCCGTCGTGCGCTTCGTTCTCCTGCGCTTCGCTCATGTGGCCCATCCTCTCACGGTGCCGCGGGGCGGCGATCCGGCATCCCGCATCCCGAGCGCGGCCCGGCGGCGGCCGATCACATCGTCAGGAGCACCTTGCCCACGTGTTCGCCCGAGTCAAAGTACTCGTGGGCCTTCTGCACGTCCGCGAGCGGGAACGTGCGGTCCACGAGCGGCTTGATCCGCCCCTCCGTGATGAGCGGCCACACGTGCTCGCGCAGCGCCGCCATGATGACGCCCTTCTCTTCGACGGGCCGCGGGCGCAGCGCCGTGCCGATGATCGCCGCGCGCTTGTTGAGCAGCAGGCCGATGTTGAGTTCGGCCTTCGCACCGCCCTGGAGGCCGATGACGACGAGGCGGCCGTACGGGGCGAGCGCCTCGACGTTGCGTTCGAGGTACTTCGCGCCGACGACGTCGAGGATCACGTCCGCGCCCCGGCCGCCCGTCGCGTTCCGCACGGCGTCGACGAAGTCCTGCTCGTTGTAGTTGATCGCGACGTCGACGCCGAGGAACGCGCGCGCCGTGCTCACCTTCTCTTCCGTGCCGGCGGTCGCGGCGACGCGGGCGCCGAACGCCTTGGCCATCTGCACCGCCATCGTCCCGATGCCGCCCGTCGCGCCGTGGATGAGCACGAGTTCGCCGGGCTGAAGCTGCGCCGTCATGATGAGGTTCGAGTAGACGGTCGCGGCCGTCTCGGGGAGGCTCGCCGCCGTCACGAGGTCCACGCCGCCGGGCACGCGCAGCACCTGCTCCGCGGGCACCGCAACCTTCTCCGCATAGCCGCCGCCCGCGAGCAGCGCGACCACCCGATCCCCGACCGAGAACGGCCGCGTCACGTCCGGGCCGAAGCCCGAGACGCGGCCCGAGACCTCGAGACCCAAGATCTCGGATGCGCCCGGCGGCGGCGGGTAGAAGCCCCGGCGCTGCTGCACGTCGGCGCGGTTGATGCCAGCGGCGACGACGTCGATGAGCACCTCGCCCGGGCCCGGCACCGGATCGCCGACCTCACGGAGGTCGAGGGCTTCGGGCCCGCCCGGTTCGGCGACAAACACGGCCTTCATGTTCCGCTCCTCCCGCCGCACGCCCCCTCGGCTGCGCTTCCATCGGTTTCGTCAGGGTCAGGTGCCTATGAAACACTACTAGTCACAAGGAAGGTTGTCCGAGCGGCCTATGGAGCTGGTCTTGAAAACCAGTGTGCGGTCACCCCGCACCAAGGGTTCAAATCCCTTACCTTCCGCTCATGCCGAGAGCGGCGTCGCCTGAGAGGACCTCGGGTGGCGCCGCTCTCGTTCGTTTTCCCGCGCCTGATGAAGTCAATTCGGCTGGCCGCCGTCCCAGTCAACTGACACCCCGCTCTTGGAAGTCCTTGAAAATGTCGGAGCCCCCGCATAGCGTCGGCAGCGTTGCACACCACGAACTTCCGCACGAAGGAGCAGCCATGCCCAAGCCCGAAATCACCCCCGGCGCACCCTGCTGGGCTGACCTCATGACGAGCGACATCGAAAAGGCCAAGGCCTTCTACGCCGAGCTCTTCGGCTGGACCTACGAGGTAGGAGACGAGGAGAAGTACGGCGGATACACCACAGCGTGGAAGGACGGCGAGCAGGTGGCCGGCCTCATGTCGAAGATGCCGGAGCAGGCCACGATGCCCGACGTGTGGACCCTGTACTTCAACTCGGCGGACATCAACGAGACGGCGCGCAAGGTCGAGGAAGCCGGCGGCCAGACCTTCGTCGCCCCGATGGAGGTCCCGGAGCAGGGACACATGGCCGTGTTCGCGGATCCGGACGGCGCCGTGTTCGGCGTGTGGGAGGGCACGGGCCACACTGGCTTCGAGAAGCTCGCCGAGCCGGGCTCGCCGGTGTGGTTCGAGAACTTCACTCGCGCTTACGAGCCGACCGTGAAGTTCTACCGGGACGCGCTCGGCTGGGAGACCTCGGTCATGGGCGACTCCCCCGAGTTCCGCTACACGACCCTCGGCTCGGGCGACGATTCGAAGGCCGGCATCATGGACGCGGCCGGCTTCCTTCCCGAGGGTGTGCCGGCGAACTGGCACATCTACTGGGGCGTCAAGGACGCGGACACCGCCATCGAGACAGTGACGCGTCTCGGCGCCCAGGTCATCCGGCCGATCGAGGACACTCCCTTCGGCCGCATGGCGACAGTCGCGGACCCGTTCGGGGCGGTCTTTCTCATCAACGAAGGCTTCCGCCAGGACGAGGAAGCCGGCGCACAGCCAGCCGAGTGAGGAAGGGGCGGTGACTGGGGAGGCGCCGTCCCTTCTCCCTCCCGTGCCCGAGCGGCACGGCCGACGGCGCGGTCTCGCCAGGCTGCCTCAGAGGCCCAGGATGTCGCGGGCCACGAGGTCCGCGTCGCGCAGGGTGCGCTGGCCGCTCGGGTACGGGGCGCCGTCGTTCGCTTCGCCCGGCGGGCCGAAAGGGTGGGCCTCGGCGGCGATCGCGGTGCCCCATTGGACCGCGGAGAGCTGGAGGCCGAGCACGTACAGGCCGGGCACCGCGTGGCCGTTGACGTCGAGGGGCCGGTAGGGCGGTGCCGTGACGTCGAGCCCGCTCGCGGGGCGCGGCACGCCGTCGGCCCCGGCCAGGTACTTGGGCCGCACGAGGCCGTCGGCGAGGAGGCCCGAGAGAAGGGGGGAATCTGCCGCGGCAACGACGTTTGCGGGCGCAAGCGCCTCGACCATCGCGGCCGCGTACACCGGCCGTCCGCCTACCCACGGGGATTCGGCGACGAAGCACCCGGCGCCGCGGTCCACCGAGAACCGTGGTTCGGGCCCGACCGTGCTCACGACGCCTGCCCGGATGAGCGCCGCGAGCTGCCGGATGCGCACCGAGGGCGGGCCGCTCGCGAGGCCCTCGACGAGCCCCTCGAACCAGCCACGCAGGCCCGCGACCCAGGATTCCTCGGTGATTCCGCCGTCGGCCACGACCTCTTTGAGGACGGCCCGGCCGCGGTGGAGCGCGGCGATGGCCATCTTGACCGGGTCGTCCTCGCCGCGCGCCGAGCCGGCGGCGTCGTCGTCGAGATGGGCGAGGACGCGCGCGTCGAGCTCGGAGCGGCTCGCGAAGTGCTGCCCGGCGAGCGGTGTGCCGAGCCCGCGGAGGTCGAGGCGGCTCCCCCGCACGACGCCGGCCACGACGGCGCCCTCCGCGCGGGCCTCCCAGCCAGCGCCGGGAGTCTCAAGCGCGGCCTCGAGCGCGTCGAGGAACCCCGGCCCGATGGCGTCGGGCTGCGTGCGGGCGAGCGTCGCGTAGTAGGCCCAGAGGGTGTCGCGATGCAGGAGGGGCCAGAAGTCGGTGTCGAACGACGGCGTGACCCCCGCCGCGCGTGGTGCGAGAGCGGCCTCGCGCGTGAACCAGCGGAGCCGGACGCTCGGCGCATAGTAGGCGCTGAGCTCGGCCTTGCCGCGGTAGGGCACGCCCCGCCGCGAAGCTGCCACGAGCCGGGGCTCACGGCCAGACGGGACGTACTCAAGCCCCTCGGGGCCGTCCTTGAAGCGCCCGCCGCGGCCCTCCGTGAGCCGGACCATGACGTCGAAGAAGTTGAGCCCCATTCCCCGCACGAGCACCGTGCGGCCCGCCGGCAGGACGTCCCAGTCGACGTCGGCCGGGGCAGCGGGCGGGAGGTACGTGAGGCCGAGCCGTGCGGCGGCGTCGACGAGGTCGCGCTGCGCCCGGTTGGGCTTCGTGGGGACGTGGCCGAGGGCGAGGACGACGGCGTCCGCCTCCCGCGCTCGCCCGTCCGCCGTCGTGACGGCCCAGCCGTGCGGCGTCCGGCCGAGCCGGACGACTTCGAGCGCAACGTGTGCGACTGACGCTCCTTCTGGGGCGGCGGCGACAATCGCGGCAAACGTGTCCGCAAGATAGCGGCCATAGAGCGCACGCGGCGGGTAGCTCGCGGGGGCGAGGGCCTCGGCCTCGTCCGGCGCTTCTGCGCCGCGTCCCGCCTGCCGCCCGAGCCACTCGCGGAAGCTCCCGCCGGCGAGCGGCGGCGCGACCCCCGGCTCGGACGGGATGACCGTCGGGTACAGGCATGGCGTGTTCATGAGGAACTCGCGCGGCTGCTCGGGGCGCCACACGCGGCCTGGGCCCGGCGCGAAGGGGTCGAAGACCGTGATCCGGAGCTCGCTCCTGCCCGTGTCGCGCGCCCCGGGCCAGTTCGCGAGAAGGCGTTCTACGGCGGAGGCGCCGCGGGGTCCTCCCCCGATCACGGCGACCCGCAGCGCCGCGCGCCCACCTCCCGAACTCATTCATTGAGCTTAACGTGCGCCTCTTGCGCTGTCGGAGGGCCGTGCGAGGATGAGCAGCATGACGGATCCCGCCGAGACTCCCGCAAACATCCTGGCCGAAGCGCAGACGCTGACGCACGCCCCCGGCGAGCCCGTCGACGAGAACCTCTGGCTCGAGGACGTCCGCGGCGAGGAGCAGCTCGCGTGGGTCCGCGAGCAGAACGCCCGCACCGAGGAGCTGCTCGAGACCGGCGACTACCCCGAGCTCGAGGCTCAGATCCTCGAAGTCATGGACTCGCAGGACCGCATCCCGATGGTCACGAAGCGAGGCGACTGGTACTACAACTTCTGGCGCGACGCCGCGAACCCCAAGGGACTGTGGCGGCGCACGCGCTGGGAGAGCTACGTGACCGACTCGCCCGAGTGGGACATCCTGCTCGACGTCGACGCCCTTGCCGCGTCCGAGGGAGTCGAGTGGGTCTGGGGCGGCGCGGGGTTCCTGCGACCCGAGGACGGAACGTCGTGGCGGCGCTGTATGGTGCGCCTCTCGCCCGACGGCGGGGACGCCGTGGCGGTTCGCGAGTACGACGTCGAGGACCGCACCTTCATCGCGCCCGAAGCAGGCGGGTTCATGCTCCCGGCGGCCAAGGGCGGAGTGGACTGGCTCGACGCCGACACGCTCATCGTGTCGTCGACGCTCGGCGAGGACGCCGTGACGACGTCGTCGTACCCGAGGATCGTCCGCAGGCTGCCCCGCGGCACGACCCTCGATGACGCCGAGGTCATCTTCGAGGTACCCGCGGATCATCTCATGGGCGGGGCGGGCTTCGACGACACCCCGGGCTTCGAGCGGCTCCTCGCGAGCGACCGGATCAGCTTCTTCGACGTGCGCCATTCGATCTGGCGGGACGGCGCGTGGCAGGAGATCCCCGTGCCCACCGACGTTGACATCGACCTGCACCGCGAGTGGATCCTGTTCCGGCCGCAGCGCGACTGGGATCTCGATGGCACCGTCCATGCGGCCGGTTCGCTGCTCGCCGCCGACTTCGAGTCGTTCCTGGCCGGTTCGCGGGAGCTGACACTCCTCTTCGCCCCGGACGGCCACACGTCGCTCCAGTCGTGGAGCTGGACGAAGAACCACCTGCTCGTGAATCTGCTCCGCGATGTCTCGTCGGAGATTCGCGTGCTGACCCCGCCTTCGGTCGGCGCGCCGTCCGCGGGAGCGGCCGTCTCGTTCGCCTCCGGCGAATGGGCCACCGAGGAGCTCGACGCGTGCCCGCCGCTTCACCTCGTCGAAAGCTACGCCGTCGACGACGAGGATCCGGACTCGGGCGACGACTACTGGCTCATCGCGACGGGCTTCCTCACTCCGACGACGCTCCTGCGCGGCACCATCGGCGGGGGCCACGCGGACGTCAAGCGCGCGCCGTCGTTCTTCGACGAAAGCCGCTTCGCCGTCGAGCAGCACTTCGCGACGTCCGCGGACGGCACTCAGGTTCCGTACTTCCAGGTCGGGCCCAAGGACCTCGAGCT
Organism: Sinomonas terricola; assembly: GCF_034931225.1. Classification (NCBI taxonomy): domain Bacteria; kingdom Bacillati; phylum Actinomycetota; class Actinomycetes; order Micrococcales; family Micrococcaceae; genus Sinomonas; species Sinomonas terricola. The sequence goes on along the minus strand of NZ_JAYGGQ010000014.1, from coordinate 90,197 downwards.
GAACGGGACGGCGCCGACGCAGCTGAGCGGGTACGGCGGGTTCGAGATCTCGCGGACGCCCGCGTACAGCGGGGTCGTGGGCCGCGCGTGGCTCGAACGGGGCGGCGTGTACGTGGTCGCGAACATCCGCGGCGGAGGCGAATACGGGCCTGCGTGGCATCAGGCCGCGCTCAAGGAGAATCGGCACCGGGCCTACGAGGACTTCGCCGCCGTCGCGCTGGACCTCATCCGCCGCGACGTGACCTCGCCCGAGCACCTCGGCTGCACGGGCGGCTCGAACGGCGGGCTGCTCGTGGGCAACATGCTCGTGAACTTCCCGTCGCTGTTCGGGGCGATCTCGTGCGGCGTGCCCCTGTTGGACATGCGGCGGTACACGAAGCTCTCGGCGGGGACCTCGTGGATCGCCGAGTACGGCGACCCGGACGTGCCTGAGCAGTGGGAGTACCTCAAGACGTTCTCCCCGTACCATCTGCTGCGCGACGGCGTGAACTACCCGGACACCTTCATCTGGACCGCGACGTCGGACGACCGCGTCGGTCCCGTGCAGGCGCGCAAGATGGCCGCGCGCATGGAGGCCATGGGCATCCCCAACGTCTGGTACCACGAGGCGCTTGAGGGCGGCCACGCTGGAGCCTCGGACAACCGCCAGGCCGCGGCGCTGCAGGCCCGCAGCGCGGCGTTCCTGTGGAGGTCACTCGGTCGGTAGAGGCCGATCGCGCACCGCACGTCGCCACCGCCCGCGCCCGACGCACGTGCCCACTGCCGCAAGTCCGCGCCAACAGTGCTTGCACCCCCCGGTAACAGAGCCAAGAGCTGAGGCCCGGAATCTCGGCGATTCCGGGCCTCAGATGAGCGGAGACGGGGGGATTTGAACCCCCGGTCCAAGTTTCCCCGGACCCTTCATTAGCAGTGAAGTCCATTCGGCCACTCTGGCACGTCTCCTTGCTATTGCTAGCCCCCCAAGGGTACCCAGAAGGCACGGACGGACGCAAAGCGGCGGCCACACCCACCGAACGTGACCACAACCACCCCGATGTGGGGCGGTTGAACGGTCACCCCGCCTGGGCGAGTGCGAGCGGAAGCACGGGGCCGGCGCCCGCGAGCCGCAGGAGCCGTCCCGCGACGGTGAGCGACCACCGCGAGTCCACGAGATCGTCCACGAGCAGCACCGGCGCCCCACCCAAAGAGGCGAGCGCCGCCGCGAGCCCCGCGTCGACGTCGAACGCGGGCCACACACCCGCGAGACGGAACGCCGAGTTGCCGCCCGCCTGCCCCGCCCTCGCCGCAGGAGTCCGCGAAAGAGCCCCGAGGTACGGGAGCTGCCCCGCGGACGCGATTCCCCGAGCGAGGGAGTCCACGAGGCGCGGCCGAGTCGCCGAGGGCATCGCCACGACTCCGGCCGGGCGCCCTGCACCGCTCCACGGCCCGGCCGCGGAATCTCCCCGCGCCCACCCGGCGAGCAGCTGGACGACGGCGGGGCGCAGGCCGGGCGGGACATCGCCGTCGGGCGCGGAGGCCGCGAAGAGCTCGCGCAGCGCGCCGCCGTAGCCGAGGTCCGTGAGCCGCGCGAGCGCACGCCCCTCGGCGAGCAACTCGCCGGCCGCAATGCGCCCCTTGACCGGAATCCCGAGCTTGTCCATGCCGCTCGGCCACTGGGCGCGCGGCTCGATCGGGACGCCGGCGTGCCGCAGCTGCTCGCCAGCGCGCTCCAGCAGCCCCGGGTCCACGTCGCGCGGGAACCACGGCCCTGCGCAGTTGTCACAGCGACCGCACGGGGCGGCGGTGTCGTCGTCGAGCTGGGCCGTGACGAACTCCATGCGGCACCCGCGGGTCTCCTCGTACTCGACCATCGCCTCCTGTTCGGCGTCCCGGGCCGCGGCGATGCGGCGGTACCGCTCGTCGTCGTACGCCCATGGCGCCCCCGTGGCCTGCCAGCCGCCGCCGACGCGTTCCACTGCACCGTCGACGGCGAGCACCTTGAGGAGGAGGTCGAGCTGGGTACGCCGCAGCTCGACGAGCGATTCGAGCGCGACGGTCGAGAGCGGACCGCCCGCGAGCGCGTCGAGCACGGATCGCGCCTTGGCGCTGTCGGGCATCGACGCGGTCGCGAAGTACCGCCAGATGTCGCGGTCCTCGGCACCGGGCAGCAGGAGCACGTCAGCGTGCGCCGCGCCGCGGCCCGCACGGCCCACCTGCTGGTAGTACGCGACGGGCGACGATGGCGCCCCCAGATGCACCACAAACCCGAGGTCCGGCTTGTCGAAGCCCATCCCGAGCGCCGAGGTCGCGACGAGCGCCTTGACCTCGTTGCCCTTGAGGAGCCGCTCGGCCTCTTCGCGCTCAGCCGTGTCCGTCTTCCCGGTGTACGCGAGCACGCGATACCCGGCGTCGGCGAGGAGCCGCGCCGTGTCCTCCGCCGCGGACACGGTGAGGGTATAGATGATCCCGCTCCCCGGAAGGTCACCCAGATGCTGCAGCAGCCACGCGAGGCGCGAGCGCGAGTCCGGAAGCCGCAGCACGCCAAGCCGCAGGGAGTCGCGCCCGAGCGGGCCGCGCAGCGTGAGCACCCCCGCGCCGAGCTGCTCTTCGACGTCGGCGACGACGCGGGCGTTGGCCGTCGCCGTCGTCGCCAGCACGGGCACGGACGCCGGGAGCTCGCCGATGAGCGCGGCGATGCGGCGATAGTCGGGGCGGAAGTCGTGGCCCCAGTCGGAGATGCAGTGCGCCTCGTCGACCACGAGGAGGCCCGTCCGCGCGAGGAGCTCAGGCAGATGCTCGGCCCGGAAGGATGGATTCGTGAGCCGTTCGGGGGAGATGAGGACGACGTCGGCCGCGTCCGCCGCGAGGGCCGCGTGCACCTCGTCCCATTCGAGCCGGTTGGCCGAATTGATCGCGACGGCGCGCACCCCTGCCCGCGCCGCGGCCTCGACCTGGTCGCGCATGAGGGCGAGGAGCGGCGAGACGATGAGCGTGGGCCCGGCTCCCTGGGAACGCAGGAGGAGCGACGCGACGAAGTACACCGCGGATTTGCCCCACCCCGTGCGCTGGACGACGAGCGTTCGACGGCGGTGCGCGACGAGCGCTTCAATGGCCTCGAACTGCCCCGGATGGAAGGCGGCGTCGTCTCGCCCGACGAGCTTGCGCAGGACGTCGAGCGCCCGCTCACGCAGCCCGTCCTGGACCGTGACCTTGCCGTCAGAAAACGTCATGAACCGCCCTTACTGTTCGGTAGCCGGCGCCCGGTCTCGCACCCCGGACTCTGCGTCCAAGTATCCCCGTGACCTCCGACACTTCTCGCTGCGCGGAAACGTGAACGCCGGATACCGTGGGAAACGTCTCATGCTCAGTGCCACGAAGAAGGAAGTACCCATGACGGCAATGGCGCCGCCCGTTCCCGCACCGGATCTGCCCGGAAGCGATGCACCCACCCGCAAGTCCGCGGGCCACGTGATTGTCGATTCGCTCGTTGCGCATGGGGTGACGCGCACCTACGTCGTCCCAGGCGAATCCTTCCTCGACGTGCTCGACGGGCTGCACGATTCCCCGATCGAGACGGTCGTGTGCCGCCACGAGGGCGGCGCGGCGTACATGGCCGAGGCCGACGGGAAGATGAACCAGCTCCCCGGCATCGCGATGGTCACCCGTGGCCCCGGCGCCGCGAACGCACACGTCGGCCTGCACACGGCGTGGCAGGACTCGACTCCGATGGTCCTCTTCGTGGGCCTCATCCCGTTCGCCCACCGCGACCGCGAGGCGTTCCAGGAATTCGACATCAAGTCGTGGTTCGACACGGGTGCGAAGCGCGTCATGGTCCTCGACCACGCCGAGCGGGCCTCCGAGATCGTCGCCGAGGCCATGTTCGCGGCAATGAACGGCCGCCCGGGGCCCGTCGTCGTCGGCCTGCCGGAGGACATCATCCAGCAGGAGATCGACGCCGAGATCCACCCGAAGATCCCCGTCGCGACCGGCGGCATGACGGTCACGGACTGGAAGGCGCTCAAGGCCGCCCTCCAGGCGGCCGAGAAGCCGCTGTTCGTCGTCGGCGGCAACGACTGGACCCAGGAGGGCGCCACCGCGCTCACCAACTGGCTCGAGGAGCACAACATCCCCGCTGCGGCCGAGTGGCGCTGCGAGGGCACGATCCCGTTCGACTCCCCCTCGTACGTTGGGCCGATCGGCTACGGCCGCCCCAAGCCGACCTACAACCTGCTCGAGGAGACCGACCTCCTCATCTTCGTCGGCACCGTTCCGGGGGACGTCATCACGGACGGCTTCCTCGTGCGCCAGGATTGGACGAAGAAGAACTTCCTCGTCACGATCGACCCGTCCCTGCGCGGGCGTTCCGGCCCGGTTTCCTATCAGATCGTCGCGAAGCCGGACGTATTCGTCCGCGACCTCGTCATGATGCACCTCGCGGTCCGAGAGGAGTGGACGGCGTGGACCGAGCGCATGCGCGACCAGCAGGAGAAGTTTGCCGCCCTGCCCCCTGCGACCCCCTCTGAGGGCCCGGCCCGCATGGACACCCTCATGGCCAATCTCGTCCCGACCCTTCCCGAGGACGCCACGGTCACCCTCGGCGCGGGAGAGCACACGAACTGGGCCCACCGCTACTTCCCCACGCAGCGCTACGCGTCCATGATCAGCGCGCGCAACGGCTCCATGGGCTACTCCGTGCCGTCCGCGATCGCGGCCTCGCTCGCGAATCCGGGCCGGCGCGTCGTGACGATCGCGGGCGACGGTGAGTTCCTCATGAACGGCCAGGAGCTCGCGACCGCCGCGCAGTACGGAGCGACCCCGCTCGTGATCGTCATGGACAATCAGGAGTACGGCACGATCCGCTCGCATCAGGAGCGCCAATACCCGCAGCGCATCTCCGGCACCCAGCTGAAGAACCCGGACTTCGCGCTCATGGCGCGCGCGTTCGGCGGCTTCGGCGTGCGCGTCGAGCGCGACGCCGACGTCCCCGGCGCGGTCGAGGCTGCCCTGCGCGCGATCGACGAGGACGGAACCTTCGCGCTCATCCACCTCATCGTCGAGCAACGCGTCAAGGCCTACTAAGCCCCGCATCGAAAGGTGAGCTTTCGTCGGAATGGACAGGCCTTTCCGACGAAAGCTCACGTCTCGACCTGTCAGGAGCGGCGGGGTGGAACGCGTCAGGTTACGCTCCGAAGCGCCCCCGGTGCTCGACGGGGATGAGCGGCTTCTCGGCGCGGACCCTGAGCTGCTGCACGGCCCATGTGTTGCCGTCGGGGTCCGCGAAGCCGAAGAACGTGCCTCCGTCCTCGGGCGAGAACACCATGAGCTCCGAGCACTCGACGCCGCGGCCCAGAAGCTCGGCGCGCGCGGCTTCGGCGTCCGCGACGACGAGTTGGAGGCCCTTGAGCGAGCCCGGCTCCATCTCGCGCTGCGCCGGCAAGTCGCCGAACACGATCGAGCAGCCGGAGCCTTGAGGCGTGAGCTGGACGACGTGCATGTGCTCGTTCGTCGTGTTGTGGTCGAGGTGGAATCCGACTTTGTCCCGATAGAACTCCACGGAGCGATCGATGTCGGAGACAGGCAGGATGACAACTTCGAGAGTCCAGTCCATGCAGCCAACCTAAAGCCCACCGCCAGCCCTGGGAACCCCGCCGTGATTTGTTGGAGGCTCCAAGTAGAATCAGCGGCGTGACGAGCAACGTGAACAGCCTTGGCCAGACGCCGCAGATCGACCTTTCCGCCTCGTTCAAGGCGTACGACGTGCGAGGGATAGTCGGCGAGACGATCGACGTGGGGATTGTCGAGGCGGTGGGCGCTGCGTTCGTCGACGTGCTCGGCCTCGCGGGGCAGACCGTGCTCGTGGGCGGCGACATGCGGCCGTCCTCCCCCGAGTTCATCGACGCCTTCGCACGGGGCGCGGCGGCACGCGGCGGCCTCGTCCAGAAGATCGGCCTGATCTCGACCGACGAGCTCTACTACGCGTGCGGCGCCCTCGGCGCCGCAGGCGCGACGTTCACCGCGAGCCACAACCCCGCAAGGTACAACGGCATCAAGATGGCCAAGCCCGGGGCACTGCCCGTCTCGTCCGAGACAGGGCTCAAGGAGATCCAGGCTGCCACCGAGGCGTATCTTGCGTCCGGCGAGGTGCCCGCCGTCGACCGCCGGGGCTCAATTGCCGAGCGGGACGTCCTCGCGGACTACGCCGCGCACCTTCGCAGCCTCGTGGACCTCTCGGGCATCCGCCCGCTCAAGGTCGTGGTCGACGCGGGCAATGGCATGGCGGGCCTGACGACGCCGGCCGTCCTCGGCGACACGATTCTGCCGGCGCTTCCCCTTGAGATCATTCCTCTGTATTTCGAGCTCGACGGCACCTTCCCGAACCACCCCGCGAACCCGCTCGAGCCCGAGAACCTGCGCGATCTGCAGAAGGCCGTCGTCGATCACGGCGCGGACCTCGGGCTCGCCTTCGACGGCGACGCCGATCGCTGCTTCGTCATCGACGAAAAGGGCGAGCCGGTCTCGCCGTCGGCGATCACGGGCCTCGTGGCGCGGCGGGAGATCGCGCGCGCGAAGGCGACCGGCGAGGCCCAGCCGATCATCATCCACAACCTCATCACGTCCCGCGCCGTCCCAGAGCTCGTCGAGCACGACGGCGGGCGGCCCGTGCGCACGCGCGTGGGCCACTCGTTCATCAAGGCTGTCATGGCCGAGGTGGGCGCGGTGTTCGGGGGCGAGCACTCGGCCCACTACTACTTCCGCGATTTCTGGAACGCTGACACGGGCATGCTGGCGGCCATGCACGTCCTTGCGGCGCTCGGCGAGCAGGAGCTCCCGCTCTCGGAGCTCGGCGCCGAGTACGAGCCGTACGTCGCCTCGGGTGAGATCAACTCGGAGATCGAGGACAAGGCGGGCGCGGTCGCGCGCGTGCGCGAGGTGTACGAGGGGCCGGAGGTCGTCATCGACGAACTCGACGGCACGACGTTCTCCGCCGCCGACGGCTCGTGGTGGTTCAACCTCCGCCCGTCCAACACCGAGCCGTACCTCCGTTTCAATGGAGAGGCGAAGGACCGCGAGACGCTCGACTCGGTGCGCGACAACGTCCTCGCGATCGTGCGCTCATGAGCCCGCGCCCCGAAGCACCCGACGCCGGCGCACCGAAGGCCTCGCCTTCGGAGGACGACATGCTGCGTGAGCTCCATGACGTCCTCGGCACAGCGCTCGCCATGGCACAGGAGCAGCTCGAGAACAACGGCGGCTTCCTCCCTTATGGCGTGACGCTCGCGGACGACGGCGAACTGCGGCTCGTGCTCGTCGCCCCACCGGAGGGGGAGGCTGGATCAGGCGAAGATGACGATGAGCTCGACGGCGATCTCGACGCCGAGGCGATGCTTACCGACCTGGTCGAACTGCTGAGGCAAGGGCGCGGCGCGTACCGGGCCGTTGCGTTCGCGAGCGACGTGACCCTGCCGGACCACGGCACCGACGGGATCCACGCGGCCGCCGAGCACCGCGGCGGAGGGCTGCTCGCCGCGGTCCTGCCCTACGAGATGACCGCGAACGGCTACCTGTACGGGAGCGTCGAACCGGACGGGCACGAGGCCCGCGTCTTCACGGACTGACGTCCGCGAGCGCGGCCTCGGGCACACGTTTCCGCGACTCCCGCCGCCGCACGAGCGTCGTGCCGACACCCGTGAGGAGCACGGCCCCGCCCACGATCTCGAGCGGCTGCGGGACCTCCCCGAACGCGAGCCACGCCGCGAGCATCCCGACGGGCGGCACGAGGAGCGTGTACGGCACGACGGCGGCGGCCGGGTACTTCCCGAGCAGCGAGTTCCACGCCGTGTAGCCCACGAGCGAGGCGAGCACGACCGTGAAGAGCGTGCTCAGCAGGGCCGGCAGCGTGAGGTGCGCGAGCGATCCGACGACGGCGCCCGGCCTGTCGACGAACGCGGCGAGGGCGAGCATCGGCACGGGAACGACGGCGGCCGACCACACCACGATGCCGAGCCCCGAGGCGCCCTTCGCGGCGCGCGAGATCGTGTTCCCGATGCCCCATGAGAAGCCCGCGAGCACGACGAGAACGAGGGGGCCTATCGGGGCCACCGCACCGCGCCCCACGGCGACGAGCACGAGGCCCACGGCGCCGGCGCCCACTCCGGCGAGCTGCGCCGTCGTCGGCCGCTCCTTGAGCACCGCCCCGGCGAGCAGGATCGTGAAAAGCATCTGGCTCTGCAGGACGAGCGGGGCGAGCCCCGCGGGCATGCCCGAGTGCATCGCGAGGTAGACGAGGCCGAACTGGCCGGCGCTCATGAACAGGCCCACACCCGCGATGACGCGCCACGGGACCGCGGGCTTGGGCACGAACAGCATGGCCGGCACGGCCACGAGCGCGAAGCGGAGGGCCGCGAACACGAGGGGCGGCACATCGCGCAGGCCGAGTTCGATCGCGATGAAGTTGACTCCCCAGATGACGGCGACGAGGACGGCGAGGGCAGAGTGGCGCGGTTTCACCTCTCCATCCTGCGGGCACGGACCATGAAGCACCAGCGTTGATTTGTGCGGCTGACCATCTACGATTTCTTCATGATCGATCTCCAGGCGCTCCGCTCGCTCGCCGCCGTCGAACGCCACGGCTCGGTCGTCGCGGCGGCGGAGGCCCTCGGCTTCAGCCCCTCGGCAGTCTCGCAGCAGATCAAGAAGCTCGAGCGCCAATCGCGTGCGGCGCTCCTCGAGCGGCAGGGACGCGGCATCTTGCTCACGGAACGCGGGCGCGCCCTCGTGGAGCACGGCGTGCGCCTGCTCGCGGACATCGAACAGGTCGAGTCGATGCTCGCGGCCGACGACGCGCCCGAGGGAACGTTCACGGTCGCGTCCTTCTCGACGGCCGCGCGTGGGCTCCTCGGCCACGTCGCCAAGCGGGTCGCCGTCGAGGCACCCGGGATGCGGCTCGAGGTCGTCGCGATGGACCCGGCGGAGGCGGTCGCCCAGGTCGCCCACGGAGACGTTCAGCTCGCGGTGGTCCACAACTGGAACTCCGTCGCGCTCGAGGTGCCGGCGCATGTCGCGCTCGATCCGCTCTGCGAGGACGAGGCGGACATCATCCTGCCGCGCACCCACCGCCTCGCGGCCCTCGAGAAGGTCCCGCGCTCAGAGCTGCTCGAGGAAACGTGGTGCTCGCAGCCGCGCGGCGCGATCTGCCACGAGGCCCTCATGCGGCTGCTCGCGAACGAACGTGTCACTCCGCGCGTCGCATTTGTCGACCCGGATTTCGCGACGCACGTCGAGCTCGTGGCGCAGGGACTCGCGCTGGCGTTCATCCCAAGGCTCGGCCGCGGGACCCTTCCACCCGAGGTCGTCGCGCGCCCTCTCGCGGGAGAGCCGGCCAAGCGCGTTGTATCTGCCGCGTATCGGCGTACCATGTCAGCGAGCCCCGGGGTGCGGCTCCTCGTAAAACTGCTCCACGAATCAGCCGATTAATTGTACAAATGTTTGTCTACTCAGGGGTAGAATTCTTCCCATGCGCATGACGGCCTTCGAGGATGTGAGCCTTCGGGCGCTCATGCTGCTGAGTTCGACCGGCAACACCGAGCCGCTCGCGACCCGCGCGATCGCGGACGGCGTCGGGACGCCGTACAACCACGTCAGCAAGGCGGTCCTCAGGCTCCGCGAACTGGGCCTCGTCGAATCGACGCGCGGGCGCGCTGGAGGCGTGCAGCTCAGCGACGCCGGGCGTCGCGCGACTGTGGGCCAGGTGCTCCGGGCCCTCGACACGCGCGAAGACCTCACCGAATGCGAATCCGCCAACGGCGACTGCCCCTTGAACCTTCAATGCGGCCTGCGCTCGGCCTTGCGCGAGGCCCGCGAGGCGTTCTATCGCGCGCTCGACCATGTGATCATCAGCTCGCTCCCCCACCGCCGCCAGATGGAACCCGTGCTTCTCCAGCTCGGCCTGCGGCCGCCGGGCAGCGCCGTCTGACCTTCCCGATTTGCCTTCTTCTACGGAGCGTAGAAAACTTGGGTTCAATTCAGCATGAAAAATGCTGAATTACCTTCGAACCTGAGGAGTCTCCATGCTCTCGGACACCGCCCGTCCCGTCATCGAAGCCACCCTCCCCCTCGTGGGAAGCCGCATCGGCGAGATCACGCCGCTGTTCTACAAGAAGATGTTCGCGGCACATCCGGAGCTTCTGAACGGCGTCTTCAGCCGCGCGAACCAGGCCAACGGCGAGCAGCGCAAGGCCCTCGCCGGCGCGATCGCAGCCTTCGCGACCCACCTCGTCGCACATCCGGGAACGCTCCCCGAGGCCGTGCTGAGCCGGATCGCGCACAAGCACGCCTCGCTCGGGATCACGGAAGACCAGTACCCGATTGTGTACCAGCACCTGTTCGAGGCCATCGCCGAAGACCTCGGCGACGCCGTGACCCCCGAGGTCGCCGCGGCTTGGACCGAGGTGTACTGGCTCATGGCGGACGCCCTCATCAAGCTCGAGAAGGGGCTCTACGCGCGGCAGGCCAACAACGTCATGTGGGCGCCGTGGAAGGTCATCGAGAAGCTCGCATCGGGCGCGAGCACCGTCACGTTCGTCCTCGAGCCCGCCGACGCGACGCCCGTGACGCCGGGCCAGCCCGGCCAGTACGTGAGCGTGCGGATCCCGGTCGAGGACGGGCTGCTCCAGGCCCGCCAATACTCGCTGTCTGCGGATGCCGAGTCCACCGAGCGCCGCACGTTCACGACGAAGTACAACGACGGCGGCGAGGTCTCGCCGATCCTGCACGAGAAGATCCAGGTGGGCGACATCATCGAGCTCTCCAACCCCTACGGCGACGTCACGCTCGACGACGGCGACGGCCCCCTCATCCTTGCCTCGGCAGGCATCGGCTGCACGCCGAGCGCGTCGATCCTCCGCTCCCTCGCGGCCGCCGGGTCCGAGCGCGAAGTCCTCGTGCTGCACGCCGAGCGCAGCCTCGAGGCGTGGGCCCTGAGCGAGCAGATGCTCGGCGACGTCGAGAAGATCGACGACGCCGAACTCCACCTCTGGCTCGAGCAGCCCGCCGAGGCGCCGGTCGCAGGTGCTGCTGGCGCCCGCGAGGGCTTCATGAGCCTTGCCGATGTCTCGCTGCCCGAGGGGGCGAGCCTCTTCCTCTGCGGACCGCTCCCGTTCATGCGGAAGATCCGCTCCGAGGCCATCGCCCTCGGCGTCCCGGCACGGAAGATCCACTACGAGGTCTTCGGCCCCGATCTCTGGATCGCCTCCGCGAACTGACCCGTTCTGCCGGCTTTCCCGCATGGCAGCCTGCCCTGCGGGAACTGCCGGGTCGCGTCCAGCCTGCACCAAGCTCCGAAGACTAGCTTTCGCCTCATCCGGGAAACAAGCATTGAGGCAAGCATTGAAGGAGGAATGCCGTGGGCTTTCGCGCGTGGGTCCGACGACGCCGCGGGCGAGCCACGGTGGCGGGGATCGCCGTCGTACTCCTTCTCGTGGTGACCGGCGGGCTCTTCGCCATCGCCAACGGCCAGACGCCGTCGACCCCCACCCCCGCTTCCGAAGCTGCCTCCGACGCAGCCGCGGGCATCTCGAAGATCCAACACGTCGTCGTGATCATGCAGGAGAACCGATCCTTCGACAGCTATTTCGGCACGTTTCCCGGTGCCGACGGGATTCCCACGCTGCAGGGTGTCCCAACGGTGTGCGTCCCTGACCCAGCCAAGGGCTCGTGCGCGCAGCCCTACCACAACCCCGCGGACAGCAATGCCGGCGGGCCGCACTCCGCATCCAATGCCAGGGAAGACATCGACGGCGGGAAGATGGACGGCTTCGTAGCCCAGGCCGAACGCGCCCAATCCAACTGCGCACCCAACGACCCCGCGTGCGTGGGGGCGGGCAGCACGGACGTCATGGGCTACCACGACGGTCGTGACCTGCCCAACTATTGGGCGTACGCGAAAGACTTCGTGCTTCAGGACCATATGTTCGCTTCGAACGCATCCTGGAGCCTCCCGGCGCACCTGTACATGGTGTCGGAATGGTCGGCGAAGTGCACCACGGCCGGCGATCCCCAGTCGTGCGTCAACGCGCTGGAGAGTCCGGCCAACCCGCCCGACTTCGGCTCAGGCCTCCGCAACACGATCATCGGCCAGTGCCGCGGCGGATCGCAGACGCCCTCCTGCTTGGACGCGCTCGCGGCGGCGGGCATCAGTCCCGGCCTCGCGGACGAGCTGCATGCCTTCGTCGCCCAGCAGTGCAAGACCGGCGACACTTTCGACGGCTGCGTCTCGGCGATCGACCACGCGCAGCTTCCGGATAGCCTCAAGCAGCAACTGCTCACGGCGGCGAAGCAGATCCAGCCGCCGGACTATGCGTGGACGGACCTGACGTACCTGCTGCACAAGCAGAACGTCTCGTGGGGCTACTACGTGTTCAACGGCACGGAACCCGACTGCGAGAACGACTCGGCCATGACCTGCGCGCCGGTCCCGCAGAACGCCAAGACCTCGGGGATCTGGAACCCGCTTCCATACTTCGACACGGTCAAGCAGGATGGTCAGCTCGGCAACATCCAGTCTCTGACCAACTTCTATGCCGCGGCCAAGAACGGCACGCTTCCTTCAGTGAGCTGGATCACCCCGACGGCGGCGGTCAGCGAGCACCCGCCAGCGCTCATCAGCGCCGGGCAGGCTTACGTGACCGGGCTGATCAACGCGATCATGTCCGGACCCGACTGGGACAGCACCGCGATCTTCCTCTCGTGGGATGACTGGGGCGGCTTCTACGACCACGTGGCGCCGCCCACCGTTGACCAGAACGGCTACGGACTACGCGTACCTGGGATCGTCATCAGCCCGTACGCGAAGAAGGGGTACATCGACCACCAGACCCTGAGCCACGACGCGTACGTGAAGTTCATCGAGGACGATTTCCTCCACGGTCAGCGCCTCGACCCCGCGACGGACGGGCGGCCCGACCCCCGTCCCGACGTTCGCGAGAATAGCCCGGCTCTCGGCGACCTCGTCAATGATTTCGACTTCTCGCAGCCGCCGTCCAAGCCGGTCATCCTCCCGAACGCCGCGACGTACTGATGTCGCGCCGTCGCCCTTGCAGGGTGTGCACCGCAAGGGCGACGGCGCGCGGCCCGCGTCAGTTCGCGGCGGTGAAGAGCTCGCCGCGGAACTGCGGCTTCTCGAGCTCGTCGAGCGCGGCGACGGCGTAGTCCTGCGCGGAGATGAAGTTGCCAGCGGGGACGCCGACGGCCGTGCGGTACTCGCCCGTACGTTCGCCCGGCGCGATCACCGCGGCCGGCGCCTGGACGGTCACATCCAGGCCCGCCGAGGAGTCACGAAGCGCCTCATAGGCCTCGAACACGATGTCCGATTCGGCCTTGTACTCTGCCGGGAAGTCCGGCAGGTCCTTGATGCGCGTCCCGTCGGGCGACTGCAGCCCGCCGAAGCCGCCCACGAGGTACAGGCGCGCGTCGGTGGGAACGCCGGCGATCGCGCGGTGTGCGGCGAGGTACGGCGCGAGGGGCCCGCCCGAGCGGTCCGGCGATGTGGCGAGGACGACGACGTCGTTCGCCGCCGCGGCGGAACGGTACGTCTCGAGGTCGCTCAGATCAGCGGCGCGGACGACGGCGGCACCCTCCACCGCGGCGCCCTTCCGGCTGATGGCGGTCACCTCGTGCCCGCGGCGGGACGCTTCGGCGACAATCTGGCTTCCCACCATGCCGGTGGCTCCGTAGACGGCGATCTTCATGAGTGCTCCTTGTCTCGGTCCTGACGAATGACCCAACAGTATCCTAGAGATACTAAGTACTTCAAAGTGCTATGGTTACCTTATGGAAAGTCTCGAATTCGACGTCATGGATCCCGACTGCCCCTCGCGCGTCGTGCTCCAGCGGATCGGCGACAAATGGACGCCGCTCATCGTCGAATCCCTCAAAGACGGGCCGCTGCGCTTCGGCGAGGTGCGCACCGCCGTAGGCGGCGTGACCCCCAAGGTCCTGACCCAGACCCTGCGCACGCTCGAGCGTGATGGCCTCGTGTCCCGTGCCGTGTTCGCCGAGGTGCCCGTGCGCGTCGAATACCGCCTCACGCCCCTCGGAAAGAGCCTCCTCGGGCCCCTCGACGCCATCCGCGCATGGGCCGAGAGCCATGCCGGCAAGATCCTCGACGCGCGGGAGGCGTTCGACGACGCCGCGACCGGCTAGCGCGGCGGGATGTGGCCACACATCCCGCCCACGCGTGGCCACATCCCGCCCACGCGTGGCCAGATCCCTAGAAGACCCGGCGCCAGTTCGTCTTCGCGAGGTCGAGCACCTCGTCGCCGCGGCCAGAGAGCACGGTCCGGAGCGCATACAGCGTGAAGCCGCTGGCCTGCTGGGCGGTGATCGTCGGGGGCATTGCGAGCTCTTGCCGGATCGTCACCACGTCGACGAGAGCCGGGCCGTCGTGGTCAAAGGCCTCCTTGAGGCCGCGTTCGAGCTCGGAGGACTCGTTGACCCGCACCCCCTTGATGCCCAGGGCCTCGGCCACCGCAGCAAAGTTCGGATTGTCCAGCCCCGTCCCGTAGTTCACGAACCCGGCCGACTTCATCTCGAGCTCGATGAAGTTGAGCGAGGCGTTGTTGAACACCACGAGCTTGACCGGCAGTTTGTTCTGCACGAGCGTGATGAGCTCTCCCATGAGCATCGACAGCCCGCCATCGCCCGCAAGCGCCACGACCTGCCGCCCGGGGAACGCGGCCTGTGCGCCCATCGCATGAGGCAGGGCGTTCGCCATGGAACCGTGCGTGAATGAGCCAACCAGCCGCCGTAGTCCGTTCATGGTGAGATAACGCGCGGCCCAGATGACGGGCGTGCCGACGTCGGCCGTGAACACCGCGTCGTCGGCGGCGAGCTGGTCGAGGACGCGCGTGGTGTGCTGCGGATGGAGCGCCTGCCCCTTCTTCGTGGGCGTCGCGAGGTCGTCGAGTTTGGAGCGCGCCTTCGCGTAGTGCTTGAGCGACGCGTCGAGGTGCGCGCGGCGGTGCTTGCGTTCGAGGAGCGCCAGGAGGGCAGTTGCGGTGTCTTTGACGTCGCCGACGAGGCCGAGATCGAGCTTCGCGCGCCGGCCGAGCTGGTCGCCGCGGATGTCGACCTGGATGATCTTGGCGTTCTCCGGATAGAACTGCTGGTAGGGGAAGTCGGTGCCGAGCATCAGGAGCGCGTCGCAGGCCTCCATAGCCCGATAGCCCGAGCTGAAGCCGAGCAGGCCGGTCATGCCGACGTCGAACGGGTTGTCGTATTCGATGAACTCCTTGCCGCGGAACGCGTGCACGATCGGCGCGCCGAGCGCGTCCGCGAGCGCCACCACCTCGTCGTGGGCACCTTCGACGCCGGCCCCGGCGAGGATCGTCACCTTGTCCGCGGCATTGAGGAGGCCCGCGGCCTCGCGCAGCTCATCGTCGCTCGGGACAATGTGCGGCCGAGCCCGCCGCACCACGGCAACCCGCTCCTTCTCGACTTGGGTGAGGGCGACGTCGCCAGAAACGACGACGACGGCGACGCCCCGCTTCTCGACGGCGGTGCGGAGCGCGATCTCGAGGATGCGCGGCATCTGCGCGGGATCGGTGACCTGCTCGGCATAGACGCTGCACTCGCGGAACACCTCCTGCGGGTGCGTCTCCTGGAAATAGTTCGAGCCGATCTCGGCGCTCGGGATGTGCGCGGCGATGGCGAGGACAGGCACGCGCGAACGGTTCGCGTCGTACAGGCCGTTGATGAGGTGCAGGTTTCCCGGCCCGGCGGAGCCCGCGCACACGGCAACCTCCCCCGTGAGCGCCGCCTCGGCGGCCGCGGCGAACGCGGCGGCCTCCTCGTGGCGGACGTGGACCCATTCGATGCTCGGGGTCTCCCGGAGGGCATCCGTGAAGCCGTTGAGCGAGTCTCCCGGGAGGCCGTAGACGCGGCGGATTCCGTTGGCGGCGAGGGTGTCGACGATGTTCTTCGCGATGGTCGTCATGCGGCCCACGCTAGCCCGGCCCGGGTAGGAGCCGGTACCCCTCGGGAATATCCCGTCGGCCACATGGTTGAACATGAGCGACATTGACTCAAGTCTAGGAGGACGCATGCCGATCTACTTCGGCCCTACCGCCGGGAACGGCTCGTTCGACGACTTCCTGGCCCGCTACCTGCAGGGCCAGGGAGCACGCCGTCCCAACCGGTCTATCGACATCACGCGGCTCGTGAGCCGCGGAACACAACAGGTCCTGAACGCCGCCGGGCGCTTCGCGATCGAGCACGGGCACCGCGAGGTCGACGCCCTCCACGTGCTCCGTGCCCTCTCGGAGACCGAGTCCGTCGCAGGCCTCATCGCCTACGCGGGGGCGAACCCCGCCGAGGTCATCGCGGCTGTCGAGGAGCGGCTTCCCGAAGCCTCGATGTGGCCGGACCCCGAGGCCAAGCCAGCCGCGCCGACGTTCACGCAGTCGGCGCAGCACGCTCTCCTCGACGCATACAAGGTGGCCCGCTCGTTCGGCTCGACGTACATCGACCCCGAGCACGTCTTCCTCGCACTAGTCCTGAGCACGGACGCACCCGCAGGCCAGATTCTCGGCGCCTTCGGGATCACGCCGCAGGCGCTCCAGGCGCGGGACGGCGAGCCGTCCGACGGTGCTTCCGGCGCCACAGACGACGGCGGCACTGCGCCGCGCGCGGCTCGCCCCATCCCGCGTCGGGGTGCTCGCGGGCCCGCCGCCGCCGGAGGTCGCGGCGCCAGCAAGAGCCCGATGCTCGACCAATTCGGCACCGATCTCACGGCCCTCGCGAGCGAGGGCAAGCTGGACCCCGTGATCGGCCGCGCCTCGGAGATCGAGCAATCAATCGAGATCCTTGCCCGCCGCACGAAGAACAACCCCGTGCTCATCGGCGAGGCCGGCGTGGGCAAGACCGCGATCGTCGAGGGCCTCGCCCAGGCGATTGCATCCGGCAATGTCCCGGCGCAGCTGCACGGCAAGACCGTCGTCTCGCTCGACCTCCCCGCGATGCTCGCTGGCACGCGGTATCGCGGAGACTTCGAGGAGCGTCTCACGAAGACCATGGACGAGATCGCGGAGGACGGCAACGTCATCGCGTTCGTCGACGAGCTCCACACCGTGGTCGGCGCGGGCGGTGGCGGCGAGGGCGGCATGGACGCGAGCAACATCCTCAAGCCGAGGCTCGCCCGCGGCGAGCTGCACCTCATCGGCGCGACCACACTCGACGAGTACCGCAGGATCGAGAAGGACCCCGCCCTCGAGCGGCGTTTCCAGCCCGTCATTGTCGGCGAGCCGAGCATCGAGGACGCGGTCGCAATCCTCGACGGGCTCAAGTCCCGCTATGAGGAGCACCACGGCATCACGTACACCGATGCCGCGATCCGCGCCGCCGTCGAACTCTCCCACCGGTACATCACCGACCGGTACCTGCCCGACAAGGCGATCGACCTCATCGACCAGGCCGGCGCGCGGCTGAGCCTGGCCCGGGGGCCGCGCGCGGACCTTGAGGCCCTGCTCGCGGAGGCCGCCGAGCTCGAGGAGCGGAAGTCGGCCGCCGTGGCCGCCGAGGACTACGAGGAGGCCTCGCGCCTGCGTGACGGGATCGACGCCGTCTCGGCCAAGATCGAGGCCACGGCGGAGGCACCTGAAGCCAACCCGGCGGACGCGACGGGTTCCGTCGACGAAGCCGACATCGCCGCCGTCGTCGCCCGCGCCACGGGAATCCCGGCTGCGCGCATCACGGAAGGCGAGCGCGAGCGGCTCGCGCGCCTTGAGGACGAGCTCCACGAGCGCATCGTGGGGCAGGAGGATGCCGTGAGGGCGATCGCGAAATCGGTGCGGCGCAACCGCACCGGGCTTGGCGACGCGAGCCGTCCTGTGGGCAGCTTCCTGTTCCTCGGCCCGACCGGCGTGGGCAAGACCGAGCTCGCGAAGGCCCTCGCGGCGTCGTTGTTCGGCGACGAGTCCGCGATGGTGCGCTTCGACATGAGCGAGTTCGGCGAGCGCCATACCGTGAGCCGGCTGGTCGGGGCGCCTCCCGGATACGTCGGCTACTCGGAGGCAGGCCAGCTCACGGAGCGCGTGCGGCGGCGCCCGTACTCGGTCGTTCTTCTCGATGAAGTCGAGAAGGCGCACCCAGACGTCTTCAACCTGCTCCTGCAGGTGCTCGACGACGGTCGACTCACCGACGGCCAGGGTCACACCGTGGACTTCCGCAACTCCGTGGTGATCATGACGAGCAACCTCGGGTCCGAGTTCCTCGCGACGCGCGGGGCGGCGCTCGGCTTCGCCGCCGGCGGGGCGGATGCCGCTCCCGCGGACACGGAGCTGCGGGCCCGGATCATGGGGCGGCTCCGCGAGACGATGCGGCCCGAGTTCCTCAACCGCATCGACGAGATCGTGCTGTTCAGGAAGCTCACCCGCGAGCAGCTGCATGACATCGTGCGGCTCCAGCTCCGCGGCACGGAAGCTCGGCTCGCGGCGCAGGGCATCGCGCTCGACGTCGACGACGCCGCCGTCGACTGGATCGCCGAGCGCGGCTACGAGCCCGAGTTCGGGGCCCGGCCGCTCCGCCGCGTGATCCAGCGCGAGCTCGAGGATCGCGTGGCGGACCTGCTCGTCGCGGGATCGGTGGGCCAGGGCGGGCGAGTGGCCGTCAGCGTCGAGGAGACCGGCGACGGCGGCGAGCTCGCCGTCCGCACAGACGAGCCCGCCGTGTCGGCAGCCTAACCAAGCGCCATGCGGGACGTGGCCACCCGTCAGGCGGGACGTGGCCACGCGCCATGCGAGATGTGGCCACCCGTCAGGCGAGATGTGGCCACGCGTCCGTCCGGGACGCGCGGCCACCTCCGCCCAACGCGTGGCCACGCTTACCCTTCGCGCGCCGGCACCCCGAGGTATTCGCGCAGCACGTGCTCGGCGATCGCCATCGAGGACGTCGCCGCGGGCGAGGGCGCGTTGCGCAGCAGCGTGACGGACCCGACTTGGTCGACGGCGAAGTCGTCGAGGAGCGAGCCGTCGGCGCTCCACGCCTGCGCCCGCACGCCAGAGTCGGCCTTCGCCGCGAGGTCGGACGGCCGCAGCGCCGGCACAAACTCGCGCGCCTGCCGGTAATACAGCGGCTTCAGCAGTGACGCGGAGATCTCCCGCAGGCCCATCCGCCAGTGCTTCCGAAACAGCGCGGGCGCCCCAGGCCACGCCAAGGACCCGAGCGTGTCCCGGAGCGACACGTTCCCCCAGCCGTACCCCTCGCGCGCGAGTGCGGGAACGGCGTTGGGGCCCACGTGCACGTCGTCGTACACGCCTCGCGTGAAATGCACGCCGAGGAAGGGAAAGCGGGGGTCCGGAACCGGGTAGATCATGCCGCGCACGAGCTCGGCCCGCGGCGGCACGAGCGTCCAGTATTCGCCTCGGAACGGCAGGATCCGGGGCGACGGCGACGCGCCGACCATGCGCGCGATGAGGTCCGACTGGAGCCCCGCGCACACGACGAGTCGATCGAAGGTGTGGGTCCCACCCGCAGTCGCGACCGCCGTCGTCGGCTCCCCCGCGCGCACCCCGATCACCTCGGTGCCCAGGAGGACGCGCCCGCCCGCGCGCCGCACGTCGTCGGCCATCGCCTCGGTGATCGCCGCGAAGTCGACGACGGCGGTGTGCGGTGAGTGCACCGCCGCCACCCCCGCGACGTGCGGCTCGAGCTCCCGCATCCGCTCGTGCCCGATCCGCGCGAGGTCGGGCACGCCGTTGGCCCGAGCGCGCCGCTCGATCTCGTCGAGCCGAGGGACCTCGTCAGGGGTGACCGCGACGACGAGCTTGCCGAGCTCGCGGTACGGCAGGCCGCGGTCCTGGCACAACTCGCGCGTGAGCTCGCGGCCCCGCGCACACAAGAGGGCCTTGAGCGATCCCGGCTGGTAGTAGAGCCCCGCGTGCACGACCCCCGAATTGTGCCCCGTCTGATGCGCCGCGACACGACGCTCCTTCTCGAGGACGACGACGTCGAACGCACCCGTGAGCGCAAGGGCCCGCGCGATCGCCATCCCGACGATCCCGCCGCCGACAATCCCGACGCGCTGCGTCATGCCGTCTCCACCCTCCCCCGGCTCCCGTCGACCCGCACGCGCTGCCCATCCTCGAGCAGCGCGGTCCCCCGCCCCGTCCCCATGACGGCCGGGGCGCCGTACTCGCGCGCGACGATCGCCGCGTGTGAGCCGAGCCCGCCCGTGTCGACGACGACGGCGGCCGCGCGCGCGAAGAGCGGTGTCCACGAAGGATTCGTGTTGGGACATACGAGCACGTCCCCCGCGCGGAGCTCCCCGAACTCGGCCGGGCCGCGGATGATGCGCACCGGGCCCTCGGCGACGCCGCCGCTCGCCGCGGTTCCGGTCAGGAGCGCGCCGCTGCCGCCGTCGTCCTCGCGGGGGACGACGACCGCAAGATCCAGCATCGGCACGCCCGCGTACTCGCGGCGCAAGGCGGCGCGGCGCGCGGCGAGGTTCCGCACTCGGGCGCGCTCGCCGTCGTCCATGGCATCCGGCGAGCCGATCGAGCGGAGCTCGTCGAGGCGGAGGTGGAAGACATCCTCGGCCGCGGGCAGCACGCCCGCCGCGACGAGCCGGCGTCCGAGCTCGACGAACGTCGCGCGCGTCGGCGTCAGGAGGCGCGCGGCCAAGACGTGCGTGTCCTCGCGGAACGCCATGCCACGCCGCGCGGCGTCGACGAGGCCGGTCGCGAGGCACTGGCCCCGGGACGTGCGGAGCAGCGGGTGCGCGAGGAGCTCGCTGAGGGCCGCTGCTCCCGGATCATGATCTCGCTCCGGCGCCGGCGCGGCGGCCAGGGCCTGGATGATGCCGATCGCCGGGGTCGGATCGGCTCGCCAGGTCGGCGCCGTCGCCATGATGATGCTCACGGATTCCCGGCTCCCGTACTCGGCAAGGAACGCTTCGAAGGCCTCGCGGAACGCGCCGAACTCGGGGCGCGTGCGGATCGCGTCGAGGAAGGCGGGTGTTGCGAGGTCTCTCGCCGCCGCTCGGAGCGTGCCGTCGGCCCGAACCTCGCCCGCAAGCCGCTCGAGCGCGTCGTTGCCCTCTCGGGTCTTCGTGTGGGCGCCCGCCACGAGGGCGGACGCGAGCTCGCTCAGGCCGAGCACCGCGAGCATGATCCGCAGCGGCGCGACCGGCAGGAAGGAACTGGGCAGATACTTGACCCGGAGCTTGGCGACGGGCGCGAGCGCGTTCGCGCACCGATCGGCCCGGGCGAGCAGCGCGTGCCATGAGAGCGCGGCCAGGTCTTCGGCGTCGAGGGCCGCGACCTCGGCCTCGAACTCGGCGACGAGAGGGTCTGCGGTCCACTCCGGCGTCCGGTACCGTCGCGCACGGCGCACGATCGAGAGCGGTGCACCGAGCACGCGGACGCTCGGCCGCGGGAGCGGAGGTGCCAGCTGGAGCGCCACGCCGTCCCGTTCCGGCAGCAGCTCGCGAACCGTCGGGAACCGCACGCCGACGCTCCCCGCCATGAGGCTGAGCATCCGCTCGATCGCGGGCCCGAGCCACGCCGTGACGTCCAGCGGATACGGCCGCACCGGGAACATCTCGACGAAGAACGGCGCCATCGTGCGTTGGAACCGGTTGAGTTCCGGGGGCTCGACGGGGAGCGCCGTCATGGGGCGCGCCTGCAGGAGCAGGATCCTCCCGCCGTCGAGCGCCCACTCGATGTCCTGCGGGACGCCGAAGTGCTGCTCGGCGCGGACGGCGAGCTCGGCGAGCTCGCGGGCAGCGCTGTCCGACAGCACGAGCGCCGCGCCTGGCCCAAGCGTCCGCTCACGCACCGTGCCGTCGCGCCCGAGGACGAGATGCTCCGGCGTCACCTCCCCCGAGACGACCGCCTCGCCGAGCCCGGGCGCCGCGTCGACGACGAGTTCGGCGTGCCGTCCCGTAAGTGGGTTGGCCGTGAAGAGGACCCCAGCCGCCGCGGCGTCCGCCATGCGCTGGACGACGACGGCGATCGCCACGTCCGCGGGCGCGATCCCCTGCCGCTCGCGGTACTGGACCGCCCGGTCGGTCCACAGGGAGGCCCAGCAGCGGCGAACCGCGTCGGCGACGGCGTCGGGGCCTTCGACGTCGAGGAAAGTGTCCTGCTGGCCGGCGAACGCGGCACCGGGGAGGTCTTCGGCCGTCGCGCTCGAGCGCACGGCGACGCGCGTGCCCGCGGGGCCGAGCTCGGCGAGCGCCGCAGCAATCTGCTGCACGAGATCGGGATCCAGAGGCGCGCCCTCGAGCGTGGCGCGGGCGGCCGCGGGGTCCGCTGCCGCCCGGTCGGGGTCGAGGGCAGCGGCCCGGGCGTGGGCGCGGTAGGCCGCCGTCGTCACGACGAAGCCGGGCGGGACGGGGAGCCCGGCCGCGATGAGTTCGCCGAGGTTCGCGCCCTTGCCGCCCGCGGCGGGGAGATCGGCCGCCCGAAGCGCCGCGAGGGGCTTGAGCAGCGAGGAGGAGGCGCCGTCGTCCATGGCCCACAGGCTACCCGGGCGCGGGGGCGCCGAACACCATCCAACCGTCACATCCCGCGGGTGCGGACCCACCGAACGTGGCCACCGGACGAAGCCCGACGGCAGAAGGGCCGCCCCGTGTGCAGCGGGGCGGCCCTTCTCGTCATCCGGCGCCGTTCAGCTCGCCGGAATTCTGTTGGACCGAGCGTCAGGCGAGGCGCGCCTTGAGGCCCTTGAGCTCAGCCGTGATGCTGTCCGGGAGCGACCCGCCGAAGCGCGCGAACCACTCCTCGAGGCCCACGAGCTCGGTCTGCCACTCGTCGGCGTCGAAGCGCACGGCTTCCTCGATCTCGGCCGGCGTCATGTCGAGGCCCGTGACGTCGAGGCTCTCGGCAGTCGGCACAAAGCCGATCGGCGTCTCGAGTGCATCCGCCGTTCCCTCGATGCGCTCGATCGCCCATTTGAGGACGCGCGAGTTGTCGCCGAAGCCCGGCCACGCGAAGCCGCCGTCCTTCGTGCGGCGGAACCAGTTCACGAGGAAGATCTTCGGGAGCTTGGCCGGGTTGGCCTTCGCCGAGAGCCGGACCCAGTGGTTGAGGTAGTCGCCCGCGTCGTAGCCGATGAAGGGGAGCATCGCCATGGGGTCGCGGCGCACGACCCCGACGGCGCCAGCTGCGGCCGCCGTCGTCTCCGAAGAGAGCGTCGCGCCCATGAAGATGCCGTTGGCCCAGTCGCGGGACTGCGTCACGAGCGGGATGGTCGTCTTGCGGCGACCTCCGAAGAGGATCGCGTTGAGCTCGACACCGTCGGGCGCGAAGTACTCGGGCGCGAGCATGTCGATCTGGTCGATCGGCGTGCAGAAGCGGGAGTTCGGGTGGGCGGCGGGGCGGCCGCCGTTGGCCGCGGAGATCTCCGGCGTCCACTCGTTGCCCTGCCAGTCGGTGAGGTGCGCGGGGACTTCCTGGGTCATGCCCTCCCACCACACGCCGCCGTCGTCCGTGAGCGCGACGTTCGTGAAGATGCTGTTGCCCTTCGCGATGGCGCGCATCGCGTTCGGGTTTGTGCCCCAGCCCGTGCCGGGGGCGACGCCGAAGAGGCCCGCCTCGGGGTTGACGGCGCGGAGCTCGCCCTCCTTGCCGAAGCGCATCCACGTGATGTCGTCGCCCAGCGTCTCGACCTTCCAGCCCTCGACCGTGGGGTCGAGGAGCGCGAGGTTCGTCTTGCCGCACGCGGACGGGAACGCCGCCGCGATGTTGTAGACCTTGTTCTCGGGGCTCGTGAGCTTGAGGATGAGCATGTGCTCGGCAAGCCAGCCTTCGTCGCGAGCCATGACGGACGCGATGCGCAGGGCGTAGCACTTCTTGCCGAGCAGCGCGTTGCCACCATAGCCCGAGCCGTACGACCAGATGGAGCGCTCCTCGGGGAAGTGCACAATCCACTTCTCCGGGTTGCACGGCCACGGCACGTCCTTCTGGCCCGGAGCGAGCGGGGCGCCCACGGAGTGCAGCGCCGGGACGAAGAAGGCACCCGTCTGCTCGATCTTCTTGAGGACGTCCGTGCCGATGCGCGCCATGATGCGCATCGAGGCGACGACGTACGCGGAGTCTGTGATCTCGACGCCGAACTTGGGGTCTTCCGCGTCGAGGTGGCCCATGACGAAGGGGATCACGTACATCGTGCGGCCGCGCATGGCGCCGGCAAAGAGGCCCTTGAGCTTCGTCTTCATCTCGTTCGGGTCCATCCAGTTATTGGTGAACCCTGCGTCGCGCTTGGTGCGCGAGCAGATGAAGGTCTGTTCCTCGACGCGGGCGACGTCCGCGGGGTCCGAGAAGGCCGCAAAGGAGTTCGGGAAGATCTCCGGGTTGAGCCGCGTGAGGGTGCCCGCAGCGACGAGCTCATCGGTCAGTTGGCGGTACTCCGCCTCGGAACCGTCCACCCAGTGGATACGTTCAGGCTGAGTCAGTTCCGCGACTTCCTCAACCCAGGACAGCAAGGGCTCGTAAGTAGTGGGGGCTCCTTCGAGAAGCCGAACGCTTGTTGCGCCCATGTCTTCCTCCTTCGCTGGGTCGGCGTGTTTTTCAATGGTAGGGAAGGTGGTCTGTACCACCGGACCGCGTTACACACTGGAAACGAGAGTGAAACACTCAAAACTGCAGATTCTCGGGGATTTACCCTCCGAGGGACCCAAAATGTGTGATCAAGGTCACATAGACCGGTCTAGTCATGCAGGTCTCATCACACAAATTTGGAAGTCCGTTCGTCTTCGCGTAAAGTTATTCGAGGCCAAGGCGCGAGGGACGCGGTGCGAACCGCTCGACGTCGTGAATTGGAATGCGCCCATAGCTCAGCTGGATAGAGCGTCTGTCTACGGAACAGAAGGTCAGGGGTTCGAATCCCTTTGGGCGCACGAAACGACGGGAACCCCGCTCCATCGGAGCGGGGTTCCCGTCGTTTTGCCCTACGCGACCACTCTCGGCAAGTCCCCTTCCGGCGCGAGAAGTTCCCCGGTAGGTGACTTCTCGCGCCGGAAGGGGACTTGCGTCGTCGCCCGGGCCGACGCTAAGGCGGCCCGCGACTAGCCTTCGGTAAGACCCGATCGTCGGGCAAGCACGGCGTCTCGGACCCCCTCGTCTCCATGGGTAGCGAGCCATTCTAGAAGACCGTCGTAGGCCGCCGGATGTCGTGCTATTTCGATCCAGCTGCCCCTGTCCTGAATGGCCAGGCGCATCAAGTCTTCGGACGAGAGGTCGCGGGGAAGAGAACCCACTTCGGGCGGCTCCGTTCCTCGCACCGGCCCAACTCGACTCACGGACGGATGCTCGTGGCCCGGTTCCCCTGCCTGCATTGATGTGGGCCTGCGAACGGCCTTGCCGATCACGGCGACGACGCCGAGGATCGCCACCACGGGAGCGACGATGACCGCCGCCGGATACCTAAAGAAAGGGACGCTCGCCAGCACCATGGAAACGATCACAAGACCGCCCCCTATCCCACCGGCCGCCATTCTTGTGCGCGCCGGAATTCCCCGCACCGGCACAACCACGATCACAAGGGTGATGATCCCCGACAGCAGCATGAGGAAGTCGTAGATGCTCCAGTACAAGATCTATCAACCCTCTCGAAGCTGCACGACGAAGTCGCCGAAGGCTATCCGCCATGCGTTGCCGGCGGGGAGCGCCTGTCCGGGCAGGCATTCGCTCCTCTCGCCCGTCGGGTTCATGAGTGCGGTGCCGTTGGTCGAGTGCAAATCCGTGATCCAGACCAGGCCGTCGCGCACCTCCAACGCCGCGTGAGTCTTCGACACCGACTGGGTGTGGTCAGCCAGCTGGACGGGAAGCGCTTCGGGCATGAACGACGGTGCGACGGGGTTTCGACCGATTACCGAACTGGAATCGAGTGTCACGGTCGTCGAATCTGGCAGCACGAGTTTCCACAGCCGAGGAGCACCCCGGCTGGTCCGGCGCGTTGCCTCGAGGTCATCGTCGTCGTCAACATCATCTACGACTGGATACCGCAGCGGGCCGGAAAGCGATGACTCAGCCACTCCCGGACCTGCGGGTTCCGCGGGTCGGGAGAATCCGGGAACGGCGGTCACGAGGCCACCGGCCTCGGAGTCATCAGGGAGTTGGCGCTCCCGCGCGAAACCCAGCGAGGAGTCTGACAGCTGGCGTGCCGGGTCAGACGACCCCGGGTCAGGAGACATCGAGCGCCCAGCCGCCGTCGGTGGACGCTGGGGCATCGCCGGCACTCTGCTCTGCGACGGCGAAATTGGCGATGCGGGCGGTGGAGGCGGAGGCAACGGGAGCGAAGTCGATGGAAGTGGGGGCGGTGCGATGATCGACAAGCTCTCCCCGCCGCTCGGCGTCGTGGGCGGCGCGGTCGACGGCGCAGTCTCCGCGCCTTCTCGAACAGTCACCCTGGCCGTCGGATCAGCCGCGCGGACCTGGTCGGCCAGATTCCGCCCGAACTGCATGTAGGTGTGATGGGCAACCATCTTCTTGGGAGACACAGGGACGAAACCCGCAACGGTCTGTTGCGTGGTCAGGTACCACTCGATCCGTGTGGAGGCGAAGCTGCGCCCCGCACGTTCTTCGAGGTCGAGGAAGAACACCATGAGCTTGTTGAACGAGATCAGAAAGTCGTTGACCCTGAACTCGATCTGGCGGTCGGAAGAGCGGGTCGCCACGACCCGCTGCTTTCCGTTCCAGAGATCCCCCGTGCTTTCCTGAGCCGCTCTCTGAGACATGTTGGCAATCTGCTCGATCGAAAGCGATGTCTCTATCTCGACGCCGTTCCAAGCAAATTTGTGCGGCTTGGCCATGTCTCTAGGGCTCCTTAGCAATCACCAGCGAGGACGAAAGCAGGGACTTCCGGCGTCGGCGCACCCGAGGCGAGGTCAAGTGAGGAAAGCGGTCCGGAACCGGATGTCGTCCCCTCGGATGTCACGACGGCGAACTGTGTCGAATCCTCAGTCTTGGGCGACACCAAGACGACGGCTGGACTTCCGGCGCCCACCTTGCCCGGGCCAGCCGCGAACGTCGAGATGAAATCCTGCGCGTCGGCGGGCGATACGCGGCTTATTTCGTTGATGCCGTTCGGCAGTGTGACGACGAGCACCTTTTCGCCTGCATCAGTGCTGAAAAGCGCGAAACGCAGCCCAGTAGCTGCCCGAAGATCCTCGGAATTCGCGGCGTATCCGATGAGTTCAGGCAGGGTTCCCACGGCAGAGCCCAGTGCCTGCTCGACCTGATTCGACAATTCCTCGTTATTGGGCCCGCCAAGCAGGCCTCTCACGAAAAGGCTTCGGTGCCCGCGGGCCGACGCACGAATCAGCTCCGCGTCGTCATCCAGTGCGAGCGTCGGCAGGGAAGCCTTCCAGTCCCTCCCCCATCGCATAGCAACCGCAACAATCTCATCATCAGTCAGCAGAAGCCCTTGAGTCACTTCGCGTCCCTCCTTCGATTCGTTTCTCAGCGCCGGTCTACTTGAACCAGTTCCAGTTCAGCGCTTCCTTGCCGACGGTCAGAACAGACTCGCCAACAGTCTGCAACGTCTCGGCGGGATGCTGAACCACATAGTCGGCCACCATTGCCCGAGTCCCCGGGGAAAGGTCCGCCTTCGCACCCTGCTGAACCGCGTACGACGTCGCATCCATGGCAGCGCCGAGGAACGGGATGTCCTTGGCTTTCTGCAGTTCGGGCAGAGCAAATTCTTTTCCGAACTTCAGCAACCCGTCGCCCACGCCTTGGAGAGCATCAAGAGGATGGTTCGCGATGAAACTGGCGTTTGAGGCGAAGGTCGCGGCTGAGAAGTCAGTCTGCGTGGCCTGCTGGGCGGCATACGACGTTGCGTCGATCGCCAGCGCCCCAAGCTCACCGACCTTCGCAGGAACCATCCTGAGGACAGTCGACGCCATGTCCGCTGTCTCGAACACGTTCAGGTGCCCCTGGCGAACCCGGTCCGCGATGGAGAACAGTTCCATGGCGTTGTCAGCCTTGCCCATGAAGGGCATTTCGATGCCGATCATCTTCGCGCCCTTCGTCAGAGCCATCGATGCATCCCAGGCACTCGCGACACCCAAGATCTTTTCGTCCTGTACGGCGTGCATGAGCCCCTCGGCCGCCCCGAAGGCACCTTTGACGAACCCCTCGGCCGCGCCGAAAGCGCGGTTGGCGAGTCCGGCCACGATATTCGCCGGCGTATGTGCTCCGCTGGCGCCAAGGGCTGCACTCAGGGATGACCCGACGGAAGCACTCACCCACGGTCCGCCGGAGGCACCACCCGACACCGCGCTCGCCTGCTCCTGCTGGTCGGCGTTGCGTCGCAGGGTCGCTGCGCCCTCGCGGAGTGTCCGCGCCGCCGTGGCAAGGCGCGGGCCGTGCTCGGCATGCCACTCCCCTCGGAACCGGTCGGCATTCGGCCCCGCCCAAGGGCTCCCTTGCACCGCCGCGCCAAGGCGGGTCCGCTGCGCATCGAGTTGTTGCGCTGAATGCTCGAAGTGCGAGGCGAGAGCCCTCAAGTGGGCTACATCGGCTCCATACATCCCCATCTTCATCGACCTCCGGTCTCGACGTGCGGGGCGGCGCAGGCGCCGCCCCGCACCCACATCACGAGTTGGACGCGTTTTCCTGCTGTGTCGCGTTGAATGCCGCCTTCTGCGACGCATCATGGAGGGCCTGGATAACGTTTCTCAGGGAAGCGCTATGAGTACCGGACCATTCATTGCGGAACGCCGTGGCATCGGGCCCGAGCCATTCGGTGCCGTTGAGTGCGGAGGTAAGCGAGCCGAGAATCGACTGAATTTCGTTTGCCCCCTGGTTGAGCTGGGCGCTGAGCTGACGAACTTGCTGGGTGTCCTGACCCCAAACGGCCATTTCGGTTATCCTTTCGATTTCATGGTCCGGCGCCTTTCGACGCCTCTTTGCAAATCGCTTTAACGATGCTGCAAATCTATACTGCCGGGCTTCTTTCGGTCGATGGGGATCATTCACCATCCGCTCACGGTTCGGCTACGTGGAGCCGCGTTGCGCGGCCTTTGGCGATAAGGAATCCACGACCGGGCGGGAAATCACTGCGACGCAGCCGGCCCAGCGGCGCACCCAAGAGTTCGCCGTCCAAATCTCCCGGCGCAAGAAGCAGCCCGCGGCGACCCGCTTTGAAGGGACCTGCAATGCTCCATGCTTGCGACCACGTCGAAATCTCAGCCTCACCCACCACGAAGTGGCCGCCCCGGACTGCCGCCTTGACGAGGCGGTTGAGCGCCGGCTCCGCCTCCCCACCCTGAAATTCGGTGACGTTCTCAATGAAGATCGCGGTGCGGGGCCCGTTCTCGCCGAGAAGTTCAAGGCGGTCGGCCAGCTGTGCGGACAGCTCGGCGACTCCACGCGCACCGTCAGCCGAGGCTGTCCATGGTCCGAGCTGGACGAGCGACGACGGCCTGGGGCTGAGCAATACCGTCACCGCTGCGGGATCGCTCCGACGAGCCGCCTTAGCAAGCGTAGCGAGCGCCGTGGTCCGCCCGCTCGACGGAGGGCCGGACAGCATGAACGGTCCGCGCAGCTCTAGCGAGGCGGGCCCGAGGCTCACGTCGTCGACGCCAATCACGGCCCTGCCGTCGATGGCTTCAGGCAAGAGGTCCAGGGCGATTTGCTCAGGCAGCTTTCCGATCGGCTCAGGGCGATGCACTCCCCCGCGCCCAAGACTCGCCGCGAGACGTTGCAGCTCCCGTGATTGCAGCGCGAGGTTGGCGCTCTCGCCCAGCACGGCCAGCTGGAGCTCGTTGCCATCGAGCACGCCCCGTCCGGGCGGCGAGGAGGCGCCGAGGATGTCCTTGGGAACCCCCAGAAGGAGATATTCATCCTCGCTCGCAAGCCTCAGCACGATTCGCCGCTGCACCGTCGTCGCGATCGACGTCGGGACTGCATTGGCCCTGTCAGCGGTCATCACCACGTGGACTCCCAGCTGGCGTCCGTCGGCGGCGATCTGGGTGAACGCCGCAAACCACCCCGAGTTCTGGGAACTGCCGAACTCGTATTGTTCGCGGAAAGCTCCGATTCCGTCGATGAGGAGGAAGATGCGCGGTTCGTCCGGTGCGCCGGCAAGCTTGCGGTAGTCGACAATCGTGCCGGCCCGAACGGCCGCATAGCGTGCGGCCCTTTCGTCGACGACGTCGCGCAGCCGGCGCAACACTCGAACCACGCGTTCGTCGTCGTCGCCCGAGACGATAGCAGCCACGTGGGGCAGCGACTCGAGCATCCGGAGCCCGCCGGCCCCGAAGTCGAGCCCATAGACGTGAGCTGGGCCTCCCCGGGTCGTCACCGCCGCGGCGGCCGCAATGGTCCGCAGCGCGGTGCTCTTGCCCGAGCCGCCCGTACCGAAGATGGCCATGTTGCCATCAATATCGGGCTCGTAGAAGACGGACGGTTGATCCTGCGCCTCGGGATCGTCCATGACACCCAACGGAATCCGCTCGTCCGTGCGGGGATTGGGGAGTCGCTTGAGGTCGTAGACCGGCGCGAGCGTGTCGAGCCACGGCCTTCTGGGCGACGGCACGCCCGCGCCGGCCGCCGCCGTCGAAATCGTTCTGACAATGCGGGCAATGTCGGTCGGCCCGCTTTCGCTCGCTTCTTCGGCCTGGTCCATTTCCGGCGTCTCCCACACCGAGGCCGCGCCGAAGGCCAGCTCGCGCACATCGATGCGCGGCGGGGGGGCGATCACGGTGGTTCGCCCTCCCGCGTAGCCCGATTGGAAACTCCGGAGGCGCCCGGGCCCAGTCCTCACGGCGCCGCGCCCCGGAATGGCGGGGTCGAAATGAGCCGCGAGGGGCGCCCCGAGGATGTCGGTCGAATCGTCGGCGTCTGACATCCTCAACGCGATCCTGAGATTCGTGTTCGCGCGCAGGTTGTCCTTGATAACCCCGGCGGGGCGCTGCGTGGCAAGGATGAGATGCAATCCGAGCGAACGCCCCCGCTGGGCGACATCGACAACACCGTCCACGAATTCAGGCACTTCCTGCACGAGGGCCGCGAACTCGTCGACAACAATGACGAGACTCGGAGGGCATTCGGAATCGCCCTTGCGTTCGAGTTCGACGAGGTCCTTCACGCGTTTGCGTTGGAAGAGCCGCTCCCGGTAGCGAAGCTCTGCGCGCAATGATGCAAGCGCGCGCCGGACGAGGTGAGGCGAAAGATCCGTGACCAGGCCGACGAAATGGGGCAGTTTCACGCAGTCGGCGAACGCCGATCCGCCCTTGTAGTCGACGAAGAGGAAGGTGAGGCGATCCGGGCTGTTCGCTGCCGCCATCCCGAGGACCCATGACTGCAGGAACTCGGATTTCCCGGAACCTGTCGTCCCGCCGACCAGTGCGTGCGGCCCATCACGGCGCAGGTCGAGATAGAATGGCTCGGCCCCGGCATGTCCCACGAGCGCCCGGAGATTGCCTTCTTTCCCTGCCCGCGCGGGTGAGCCATCGCGCACGATGAGCGAGCTGTTCTCCCGCCACCGTTCCACGACGTGCTCGCTCTGATCGAGCAGCTCCAACCCAGCAAGCGCGGCGTAGGAGATCTCGCGGGGAAGATCGGAATCATCGTCGATGGGAGCACCGACATCCGACACCGGGGAAAGCCCCCTCGCGAGCCGTTCGGTCTCACGGGGGTCCAGACGTTCGGACTCGACAGGCATCGTGCGCACACCGAGCCGAACCTGACCGACTATCGCGCCGGACTCCGTGTGATCGACGGCGAGATGGCTTCGGCATACCCCTGGAAGGCGCTCCACACTGGGCGCGCACCACACGACGTGCACACTCGCGTCCGCCCCGCGTTCCGCCAGGCGCGTCAGACGTCCACGGTCGACTTGGGCATCATGCTCGACGACGAGCAGCACAGCCGGGATTCCGGGGTGGGCGAGCTCTTCCGGCTTGCGCGGATCCACAGGGCCTCGAGGCGCGGGCACGGGCCGCGAGGCCCCTTCGAGGCGCGCTTCCACGAGCCCCTCGAGGTCGGTGAGGAGTGCCGCGGCCGTGCCGGGGCTGTCCGTGAGCAGCTGGACCTCGATCGGGCTATGGGCCGACGTCGCGTGCGGCATCCACTTGAGCCAATTCCACGCGGACCGCGAGGTCGGTGCAACCATCGCCGCGACCACGAGCTCTGCCGGCGAGTGGCGGGCCAGCAGCTGGAAGACCGCGCCGCACGCAATCGCATCTCTCGCCTCTCGGGGACCCGCGAATCCGAGCGCCCCAGAGCTCCGCAATTGCGCGACGATCGGCACCTGATCGATCGTCGCGAATTCGGCGCGGAGCTGAAGCAGCTGATCCCACGACTCCGGACTGGTCTCGTTGCTCTGCGGGAGGACCACCCGGTTGCGGGAAGCCGCTCGCCCGAGGCCGAGATTCACCGCGAGGAAATTCGGGCTCTCAGGCCGTTCGCACCACAGGAGCGGGCCTAGACGGTGGGCGGCGTTGGCCATATCGCCAGTTCCCGGAACTTCGAGCCTGCGGGCCCGCCGTTCCTCGTCGCGCGCCTGTTCGAGCCGCTCTTGGAGTTTGAGCATCGCCGCATCG
Organism: Sinomonas terricola; assembly: GCF_034931225.1. Classification (NCBI taxonomy): domain Bacteria; kingdom Bacillati; phylum Actinomycetota; class Actinomycetes; order Micrococcales; family Micrococcaceae; genus Sinomonas; species Sinomonas terricola. The sequence goes on along the minus strand of NZ_JAYGGQ010000014.1, from coordinate 57,673 downwards.
AAGCGCCGACGCTCCGACTTGGCCGTCTGCCGTGCCCCGAGCTGAAAGTCGATGTAGCCGCCGATCAGGAGCACCGGGCTCATCGCCATCATGATGACGCTCAGCAGCTGCCCCGTGAGGGCGAACATGACTCCGCCGAGAATGAGCGGTGAGATGAGCGCGAGATAGGGGAACCGCTGCCGCTGCGGTCCGCGAGGCGGCGTCGGCGCCGGAAAATCCTCGCCGGGATACTGTGGCACCACGCGCGGCGATCTAATGTGGTCGACAACGGCGGCTCCGGCGGGCGCGGGAGGTGTGGTCTGGAGGGGGATGACGCAGATCGAGGATTCCCCAAGCACCACGTGATCCGCGGAGGTCAGTGCCGCGCGAGCGACCTGCACGCCGCCGATTACGACACCATTCGCCGAATTGAGATCGATGATCTCAATCGACTCCCCGACATTGATGCGCGCATGCCGCTTGGAGACAAGTCCATCCGCAAGGCGCACATCGACGTGACGATCCCGCCCGATGATGCTCGCGCCGAAGGGCAGCGGAAATTCCTGTCCGGCTTGGGGACCTTCAAGCACACGGAGCACGGCGGCCGCTGGCCCGCGATCGGATCCGGGAGCCTCAAAATGGCCACTGCGGGCCGCGATGTCGACGACCGCACCGGACCGGAGTCCCGCCTCGCCGATTGCCACCTCGGGATCCAGCTCGCGCATCTGGCTTCCACCGGCGTCGGCCACGCGAAGCGAGTACTGCTGCGCATCTGGGGCGCCCGCAGTCTCCACCCTCGCGGGATCTGCGCTGACCAGTGTGGTCGCGACGTCGCCGATGGTAGCCGTGGCGTCCGCCGTGATCATGAGATCGGTTGTGGTGCCGCCGCGGCGCACCGAGAGTTTGAGCCTCATCGAACCTCCTGGTCCAAGAGCGGAATGTCGGAACGAGTCACGAGCCGCGCCGCAATGGCGTACTCGACGAGCCGGATGCGGCGATTTGTCGCGTACGACCGAGCGCCGCCGCGCATCCCCTGGACGCCAATTCGGTCGAGCTTGTCGCACACGTTGTCGAGCTTGCGATTGAACCGCGTGAGGGTCCAGCCAAGGCGTTCGGCCGCTTTGGCGTTGGTCGGTATCGCTCCACGGCCGGTTCCGTCCCGCACGAGCATCGACTCGGCGAGAGCCAAAATGAGCAGTCTCTGCGAGTCCGTCAGGCTGAGGTCGCCCACCGTGGTCGCGCCGTCGTAGGGCGTCGGATCGGTGTAGGCGAACGCCGGTTCGGCCGCATGAACCGCCAGCTCGTACGTCGTAGGGCCCGCTGTGAAGACCACGGTCGTGCGTCCGAAAACCAGCGGGAGCCGGCCGCCGGGTGCCAACCATGACTGGAGTCGCCCGGCGCCGTCGGTCACCGTGACGGCTAAGCGCGTGCCGACGTTGGTGAGCAGCCAGAGCCCTTCGAACCATGAGATCTCGAGCAGCCGGCGATGCAAGAACGGATTCTCGTCGACCACGAGATTTGCGTCGCGGCCGATGCTGAACGGACGGTCCTGGCTCACCGGATACCACTCGCCGCAGAACTCAATCTGCACTTCGGAATCGCTCACGGCGCGCACCCCAGCGTGGGATTGTCCGACGTTCTGCCCGAGGAGCGGCGCAGGAACACCTCAATGCAGGTCTTCCCGCTGGCCGCCGCGGGCACGGTCGCAGAGGGCTTGTCGCTTGCTGTGAGCGGGCCCGACGAGCCTTGGTCGACCGTGTGCCAGAGGAAACCGTCGCCGTCCTTCGGATCCGGGTCTGACCACGTGAAGACGATGTTGGAGCCGTCGACTTTCCCTGTCACCGCGGCAATCGACGGCACCGTCGCGGCGGCCTGGATGTCGACGGGAGCCGCGGTGGAGGGCCGCGGGGTGTTCTGCTTCGGGCTATTCAGCAAGCCCGTGGCGGAGAGCCCGAAAGACAGCGCAATTCCAGCGACGACGACGGTCGCTGCACCGGCGGCGATCAGCACGCCCTTGCGACGGCGTCCGGCCGGCACTTCCTCGACCGGCTGCTCGGCGGCCACGGGGCGGAGGACAGTGTCCGCAACCGGCGGCGCCTCTGGAGCCGCGAAACGCGAGGACGACGACGGCGACGCCTGAGAAGGCGACCGAGCGGGCTGAATCGTCGTACCCCAGTGCGCGACGTCGTCGGACGCAGCGAGCGGTTCCGCGTCAGCGACGGCTGCCCGTGATCGACTATTTCGAGGATGAGGCTCATTCGGCGCTGGTGCCGACGGCGCCTGCGCATCAATGGTGACAATATTTCGGATGCGCGTTCCGTCGTCGCCATCCGGGTCTTCGTCGAAAAGGAACTCGTCCTCCGTCACGTCAATGGGCGTGGGTTGGATGCCAAGCCCGATCTGCGTCCGCTGAAGTTCGCGCGCGAAAGCCATGGCGCTCGGAAAACGATCCCCGGGCGACTTGGCCATGGCCTTTCGGAGGACATCCTCGAACGCAGACGAGACGTCGGCGCGGCCTATCGCCGGCACCGGAACGGTGTTGATCCGGCCGATCAGGTCGATATAGCTGTTTGACGCCCCGGGGATTTCGAAGGGCGATCGTCCGGCCAGCACGGTGTAGAGAGTTGCCCCCAGAGCGTAGACGTCGGAGGGGGCCTCGCTCCGCGCCGGCGACGCGAACGATTCCGGAGGCGACCAGGGCACCGACATCCCGCTGGCCTCAACGGCCCCGCCCGCCGTCGCCGCGATCCCGAAGTCCGTGAGCGCCGGCCGGCCGTACTCGGTGACCAGGACGTTCGCGGGTTTGATGTCGCGGTGAAGGATCCCCGCCCGGTGTGCTGTCTCGACAGCGCCGGCGATCTGCACTCCAACACGCAGGGCCTCGGCTTCGGAAAGGCGCTCTCGGCGATACCGGGTTTGGAGGTTCGGCTTGGAACAATATTCCATCACCAAGTACGGGCGTCCGTCTCCCGAGATGCCGGCCTGGTAGACCGAGACGATCGAGGGATGCGTGGCAAGCTGAGCCATGGCGTTCGCCTCGTCGGTGAACTGGCTAATCGTGTCTGCGCCAAGTTTGTCGGAGAGCATGACCTTGACCGCGACTTGCCGCCGGGGCAGCTGCTGCTGATAGAGGAAAACATCCGCAAAGCCCCCCGAGCCGAGGACGCGAACGTAGTCGAATCCGGGCAAGGCCGGTGGGGCAGAGGGGGGTCGGCGCGAGTTCATCGGAGTCCTTCGAAGTCAAGGAGAATGCCATCGCCCAGATCGAGCCGGTCTCCGGCGACAAGCATCGTGGCATCCCCCGGCTGCAGCCTGACCGGATCAACCCCTGGGCGGAGGAGCTTCGTGCCGTTCGTCGTATCAAGGTCGACGGCAAGCAGATGCGCACCTTCCACGCGCAATTCCACATGGCTCCGGGACACGTCCTGATTTGGGCTCGGGACTGTCACGAGCTGCGGCACGTTCCCGCCCTGCACGCGGGCGAGCCGGGGGCGCCGCCCCACGACGGCCCCGCGGTCAAGCGTGATCCGCTCGCCCGTGGAGACAACGAGCGTGATAGGCGACGGCGCGTGCCCCGGAAGTGCCGGGAGGCCACTCGCGGACGCCGACGTCGAGGCTTGCGTCTGCAAGGCCCGCAGCTTGGCGATCGAGATGGTCTCGCCGTCGTGGTCGCCCAACTCGGGTGATGACGGCGCCTCGTCCGGATGGGCAAAGCTCGGGAGCCCAGAGATGATCGGGCGGGCCCCGCCGTCGTGCTCGGTCTGGGAGTCGTCCTCCGTGACCCTGACCGCGGCGTCCTCGACCGTGGATCTGACCGTGTCGCCGTAGAGAAGCTGATCGTAGTCGTCGTCGAACTCGTCCTCGGCCAAGGCCAGAAGGTCTCCGGCAAGAGGCGCAATCGTGGTCTCCCCGCTGGGCGCACTGAACGCCTGCTCCTCGGCGAAGGCCTCGGGTGCCTCTCGTGACTCCGCCGACTCTTCGGCTGCAGGGACGGGTTCTTGGGGTCCCGGGATAGGTTCTTGTGGTGCGCGGACAGGTTCTTGGGGTGCCAGGACAGGCACTCGCTCCACAACCTCATCGGGTGCGAATTCCACGGTGCCCGGATCCTCGGGTGCCTCGGCGGCTGTTTCAGGCACCAACGGCGCGTCGATGAGCGACGGCGTGGCCTGCCTTGCGTCGATCCGCACCGCTTCTGCCGGCGCTGCCTTGTCAAAGTGAGCGTCCTGGAAGGCGAAAAGAATGCGGTTGGCCAGCACCACGCCGTCGTTGATCGGCAGGCTCACGGCCGCCGCTCCCGGCAGAGCCGCCTGGACGACATCGACGCCGTCGATGGACCTTTCGCTCCACGTCGTCACACCAAGGCCGGTGACGGCCGTTTCCGCGCCCGAGGCCTTCACGACGACCTCTATCGGCCCTCGCACGGCGACCTGCACGCCGTCGCCCGCGCTCGTGCGGGAAGCCACCGCGAACGGTGGGAGAGAGGAGAGGCTCGTGCCGAAGGCCCCCACGATGCCCTCGAGCACCGCACCGAGCCCGTGACCCTTGGAAAGGGCCAGCCAGACCCGCTCGACAAATTCCGGCGTGACGCTGTCCGGGAGCATCGCGAGACCGTCTGGAGTCACGAGGGTGTACCAGTCACCCGAGCTGTAACGGTGCATCTGGCGTCCTTTCCTCTTCTGCGACGGGGCGTGGCACGGTGTTCTCGTCGAAGGAGTACGTTGCCGTGTCATCGTCGTCGGGTTCGCCGCTTCGGATGGCGTCGACGACCACAGCCGTGACGTTGTCGCGCCCGCCGTGGATAAGCGCCTCGTGCACGAGCCGGACCGCAGCACCCTGCGCCGAGGCCTCCTCCGCGAGAACGTTTGCCAACTGCTCAGAGCTGAGCTCCTTGCTCAGTCCGTCGGAGCAGACCAGGATCCGGTCCCGATCGCGCACCGGAAGCAACCAGTAATCCGGCATGTCGCTCGAGCCGGCACCCACCGCTTTCGTGATCACATTGCGCCGTGGATGGCGTTCGGCATCCGCCGCAGAGAGCTCACCCCGGTCCACGAGCTCCTGAACTTCGGAATGGTCCACGCTGATTTGTTCGAAGACCCCGTTGGACAGGCGATACGTGCGGGAATCGCCGATATTGAGGACGAGCCAATACGTGCCGCCGTCCTGTTCGGACACGGCCACACCGGAGATCGTCGTTCCGGCGTCGCCTCGCGAGTCAATTCCGGTCACGTCGTGGACGGCCCGGGCAAAGGCCTGCTCGACGTCCTCAAGCGAGACGGACGGGCGCCCGGACAGCTCAGCAAAGGCACTGATCGCTGCGGCGCTCGCCTTGTCACCCGAAGCGTGGCCTCCCATCCCATCGGCCACCAGGAAAAGGGGTGGCTGGGCGAGGCAGGCATCTTCGTTCAGCGCCCGTCGCAGCCCACGGTCGGAGTGCGCTCCCCAGGCCAGTTCGATCACGGCCGTGGCCCCTTTCGCCTCAGTTCCCGCACGACATCGAACAACCGCAAACGATCGGGCAGCCGATCGCGCCACCGGATTCGCCCGAGCTCGGCCCGAACATCGCGCAGCACTGAATGCGCGAAGTAGCTCGCGCGCAATCGGCCACGCCACCCCACCGAACCGCGGATGCGCTGCGTTGCCGTCTCGACATCCGCCCAGTAGGCCTCGATCTCGGCTTCGCTCGGCTCCGCGTGGCCGAACACCGCATGATCGGCCCGAGCTGCCAAAGGGGCGACGGCGTGTTCGGGGAAGCGCTCGCTCAGCGCCAAAGCCTGCTCTCGGCGCGTCGCCCCGGCCGGAACAGGCGCGCCGTGGTCGAGGACCACGTCGACGAGTTCTTGCCAGCCCCCGTTGATTCGATCGGCCGCACGCGTCGCGCCCTGCCGACCCCGCCGTCGTCGTGCTTTGGCTGCCGCGATGGCCAAGGCTGGCCCGAGCAGGAGCGCGAGGATGCCCACGCCGGCGCCGCCCCAGCGCAGCGTCGCCCACAGCACGCCCAAGTCCGCCTGGGTTGGACCTTGGGCTGCCTGCTTCGCCGGCGGCGCTGGCGGAAGCTGTACGGGAGGGACGATCGGCGGCGGGGGCTGCTGTATCTGCGGCTGAGGCTTCTGGCGGTGCTGCGGAACTTCTTCCTTCGGCACCTGATCCTTGGGTGGAGTCGGATCGAATGCGACCCAGCCCACCTGATCGAACGGGACCTCGACCCATGCGTGCACGTCAGCTCCGGTGATCATCACCGGCCCCGGGGCAGGGTGATCAGGCCGGAACCCCATCACGACGCGGGCGGGGATGCCGAGCGAGCGGGCCATGAGGGCCATGGCGACCGCGTATTGTTCGTCGTCGCCCACCATTTGCGCGCCGTCGAGAAGCGCCGAGATGCGCTCGGACGTGTGCCCCGCTCGCGATCTGGCTTGGCCTTCGAGCCCGTTGCTGAAGAAGCCGGTGGTATGGAGCTTCGTCTCGATGGCGTGCAGCTGGGCCCACGGGGTGTCGGCGCCAGCCGTGAACTGCGAGGCAAGCGTGGAGACGATCTCGGGGACGCTCTGCGGCGTCGGCACGCTGACTGATTTGATGCGGACCTTGGCGAGTTGTGCGTCGTCGGGCGTCCTCGGCAGCACGGCCTCGGCCGTGTACGAATCGCCCTGGCCAAGCCCTCCGATAAGGACTGCTGTGCCCGTCGCCGCGTTGTAGTTGAGATCGCCGCGCCGCTCGGCGGGCATGCCGTCCCCGAGGGCGAGGGAGGAGAGATAGCCAGCATCGGGCATCCAGACCCCGGTGAGCTGGTCGATTGTGACCGTGACGGTTGTCGAGCTGCCGGATTCGGGATTCGAGATCGCCCTTCCGACGCGCGAGAACTGGCCGGACCCGGCGGAGCCGTTCCCGGTGACTCGGTAGACGATGCCGTCATATTGGTCCAGCGTCGCCAGTCGAACGGAAGCGCCCTGCGGCAAGCCCTCGACGGTGAAGAGCTTCATTGCTGCGCCGCCCGTGGTGAACTCGCGGAACGAGGTGAGCGGGCTGGGAAGATCGCGGACGTCAAGGGGCGGGACGATGACATCCCGCAGCACCGCGCGATCCGTGGGGAGCGGGGCAATCGTCCCGACCCCGATTCCCACGGCGAGCGCTATGGCCAGCATCCCCGCGGCTCCCGCGTAGCGGCCCCGCCGAGTGCTTGTCTCGGCGAGATTCTCCAGGCCACGAGGCCGCCCGCCAAGGACGCACCACGCAAGGAGGACGACGGCGATGACCGCCCCGATCGCGGCCGGCGCCAACGCCGCGTAGGTTCCGAGCGTGATGGCCGTGAGCAGGAGGACGACGACGGGGAGTGCCGTCCATTGGGGTCGCTTGGCGCGCATCGCGATGCTTCCCGCCGTCAGGGCACCGAGAAGGCCCATGAGGTACGGCGCGATGAAGAGCGACTCGATGCCCGCTACCGGTGTGGCTGCGGTGAGCATGTCCTTCCACACGCGGACAACGCCGATGGCCAGATCTTGCAGGACGCCAACGGTCGGCACGGCTCCGAACAGGCTTGCCGACCGCAACGCAAAAACGCCGCCGAACACGAAATACGCGGCGACCGCGAGACCGGCCACGTTGAGCGCGCCAAGTCTCAGCCGCGCGCCCGCGAGCGCCAGCAGCGTTCCGAGAACCACCCCGCCGCCGAGGGCAACCCAGAACTCCGTGGCCGAATAGACGGGGTACAGAGGAAGCAGTGCCAGCACAACGGACACACTCGTCAGGAGGCCAATCCCGGCCTGACGCAGGGCTCCCGTCATCATCACCCGACTCCCTTCCGCAGAGCAACGGCGAGATCCTCAAGCCGGGGCACCGTCACAACGGTGAGTTCCCCCGCCGTACGCCGCCCCAGGTCGCCCTTCGGATCGACGCGCACGCCCACACAGCTCGCTGTGAAGGGAAGGCGTGCGGCTGCACGGCGGAAGTGCTGCGTTTCGATGCCGGTTCCGGCCACGAGCACCACGAGGGATGTCCCCGGAGACTGAGCCGCGACGGTTCCGGCCTGTTCGTCGAACCGCTGTGAGCGTCCGTCCAGCTCCACGCCCGCGAGCCCATCGAGAAGCTGATTCCGAGTGTGGCGGACGAGCGCACGGTGCGGGCCCATGAGCGTCAGCGTCTTGCTGTCGGCAAGTGCGTTCAGGCCGATCGATCCTGCCACGCTCACGGCGAGCTCGAATTCCTCGGGATCGGAATATTCCGTTGGATGCGAGGACAGCAGGATCGCCACCTGCGAACGGCGGGTCTCCTCGAACTGGCGCACCATGAGCCGCTGGCTTCGAGCGCTCGATTTCCAGTGGATATGGCGCCGGTCGTCGCCCGGCGCATATTCCCGCAGCGCGTGGAACGAAATGTCGTCGTTCGAGAGCCGCTGCCGGGCTACGCCGTCGAGGTCACGGAGGAGACCGGTTGAGGTTCCGGTGAGGGCCACCGTGCGGGGGTGGATGTAGAGCTGTTCAGGCTCCGTCAGGGAGCGCTCGCGGCGAAGCAGGCCTAGCGGATCCGACTTGACGGAGCGGGCCGGTCCCAATTGAAGGACCCCTCGTCGCTGGGTGGGAATGGTGAACAGTTCCTCGAGTTCTTCGTCGGCCTTGAGATGCGGCACCGCGAACGTTGCGAGGGCCCGGCCGACGGGGAGTTCGATATTCGTGGCTCGGGCCTCGCGACCGTCGCCGCTGACGCGCAGTCGCCCCACCGCCCGTTCGCCGACGACCACTCGAGTGCTCGCGAGGTCGATGGTGACCTGGTGGCGATCCTTGCCGAGGACGAAGACGATGGCCACGAAAAACAGGGCGAGGATCACCAGCGCCGCCGCCCACAGCTCGCGCCACCCCAGCAAGAGGGAAAGGCCGAGCGAACCGGCGAGCGCTCCGAGGCACACCCAACCGGCCAGGCTCACGATCGCGAGCTTCGACCGCAGGATGGCCCGCACGGGGGCGGAGCGTTCGACGACGGAGCGGACACCTGAGCGGATGCTCGCCGCGATCGGCTGAACCCGAGCCCAGGCCGGGGCTGCGTACGAGCCGAGGCGCGACGGCATGAGGCGAAGCCCGCCGAAACGCCGCCCGACCGCCTCGCTCATGCTACGGCGCCCCGCGCTTGAGGAGCCGCGACATCGGCAAGCACCCTCGCGAGGACTGTCTCCGCGCCGACGCCAGCGAATTCGGCGTCCGGGTCCAGCACGATGCGGTGCTGCCACACGGGCACGGCCAGCACCTTGATGTCATCGGGCAGAACGTAGTTCCGACCCTCAGTCGCTGCCCAGACCTTGGCCGCACGGATCATCGCGAGCGAGCCGCGCACGGAAACCCCGAGGCGAACCTGGGGGTCCGTGCGGCTCGCCTCGGCGAGCTGGGCCGTATATCGGAGAACTGCCGCGTCGACGTGGACGTCATCGACGAGGCTGGCCATGTCGGACACCGCATTCGTGGTGATGACAGGGCTCACCGTCGAGGACCGGTCCCGTGTAGACGCGCCGCTCAGGATGGCCTCGGCCGCCTGCAGATCGGGGTAACCGATGCTCGCTTTGATCAGGAACCGGTCGAGCTGGGCCTCCGGGAGCTTGTACGTTCCAGCCTGCTCGATCGGGTTCTGGGTCGCGATGACCATGAACGGGCGCCCCACATCGTGGCTCTTGCCTTCGACCGTGACTCGACCTTCCTCCATGACCTCGAGGAGTGCGGACTGGGTCTTGGGCGAAGCGCGGTTGATCTCGTCGGCGAGCACGATCGACGCGAAGATTGGGCCTTCGTGGAATTCGAACCGACGCGTCTGCTGGTCGTACACCGTGATGCCCGTAACGTCCGAGGGCAGGAGGTCCGGGGTGAACTGGATCCGGTGATGGGTTCCCTGCACGGTGGCGGCCAGCGATTTCGCGAGCTGAGTCTTGCCCGTTCCGGGCGCGTCCTCGAGCAGGACATGCCCCTCCGCGAGCAGCGCCGTCAGTACGAGCCGGATGACGTCATGCTTGCCGAGAATTGCGCGGCCGATATTGTCACTCAGCTGCTGGAAGGTCCCGGCGAACCACGTGGCCTGTTCCTGGGTGATAGTCATCGATGGTCTCCATTCCTTAGGTCTGCATGCGGTCGAGGACTGCACGACGGTCGCTCATCCGGTCTGAACGTCGCCGACGTTGAGCCAGGGTCCGTACTTCCACGGCTCGACTGAGAAGGTGTCGTTCGCGTTCGGACAAGTGATTGAAATCTGGCCGCTGCCAGCGGTGATCGACCCAGGGACAGTGGCAACGATGTTCGCGGTCCCTTGTTGCTGCATTCGCGGCACGTTGTAGCAGCGGAACATCGTCACCTGATTCCACGACCCCGGATCGACGTTCTTCCAGTGGTAGGTCAGCACGTTTCCACTGCGAGTGAGCCACGTTTGCCAAGGATTGGAAGTCGCCGAGCCGGACGCAGAACCACTTGCACGTGACGGGTCCGCCGCATCAGTTCGAATGGTGACAGTGACATTGACGGTGTTCCGAGACCCGAGACCATTCACGGTGTAGCTCGTGAGCCCAGCTCCGCCAGAAGTGCCCCCGCCACGGGAATCGGAGACTTGGACACTCGTCACGTTCCGCCCGTTTCCATCGACCGCCCACGTGAAGGCCACGGTGCCGTCGCTGCCGGAGCCCACAAGGTTCCGCACGATCGGCGCACCGTAGGGATTCACGGGATTGGAGGAGGCCGCGGGCCCCGGGGAAACGCCTTGGACCGTCGACTCGCCCCAGACTTGGATCGTGTAGGTCGTGCCGTTGGTCAGCCCGGTGATGGTCCCGGACGTCGCACTGCCGAAGGAGCCCGTGAGGCCTCCAGGGCTCGTCCTCCACTTCCAATTGACCTCGCTGGAACTGCTTCCATTCAGCGCCCCGGGTGTGAACGAAACCTGCGAGCTGTGGTCGCCTTCGGTCGCCATGACCGACGTCGGAGCACCCGGGGCGTTCGCTGCGCGTCGTGGGGCGGAATCGGCACTCGGTGCCGAACTGCCGGCCTTGTTGCGCGCGGTCACCGAGAAGGTGTAGTCGGTCTGGCTCGTATCGACCGTGACGTTCTGGCTTGTGCCGGACACGGTCAGTGTGTTCAGGACCGCTCCTCCCCGCTTGACCGAGAGCGTGTAGTCGGCCACGGGATCGCCGTTCGCGGAGCCTGGCGGCGCCCACGAGACGGTGATCTGCGCCTGGGATCCGACGGGAGTGGACGGCGTCGTCGTCGGCTGGGCCGGCGCGTCAGGGACGCCAGCAGGGATCATCGCCGCCGAGTACGGGCTCCATGCCGAGGGTTCGGGCGCGCGGTTGTTCGCCTGGACGCGGACCTGATACGAAACACCGTTCTCAAGCCCGTCCCACACGAGCGAATTGCCCGTGACGCCCGTCTTCTGAATCGCACCATATTGCGGCGCTGGCGAGATTTCGAGCGTGTAGCTCGTGACGGGCGATCCGTGGCTAGCAGGAGTGGGCCACGACACCGTGAGTTTCTTGTCTCCGAACACGAGGGCTGGGGCCGACGGGGCGTCTGGCCTCGCGTCCGGCCGTGCAGGCGCAGACGCTGGGGACGGATCGGAGACGCCGACGGCGTTGGTCGCGGTCACGGTGAACGTGTACTCGACGTCGTTGGTCAGCCCATCGAGCGTGCACGTGGTTGCGGCGCACGACTTCCGGTAGCCGTTCTGCGAGGTCACCGCGTAGCCGGTGATGGGCGAGCCGTTGTTGGCCGGTGGCGCCCACGACAAGACAACCGTGCTGTCCTGAATCGAGCTCACGCTGGGCGTGGCGGGAGCCGCCGGCTTGCCCTGGACGGTCAGTTTCACGTGCCCCTCGACCTCGCGTTCGGGGGCTTTCGTGGCATCCTGCACGCGGTAGCTGACCACCATGGTCCCCACGAAGTCCGAGGACGGCGTGATGGCGAGCTTGCCGTCTTCAATCGCGGCAGTGCCTTGGCCCGAGTCGACGTTCGCGCCGACAAGTTGAAGAGGCGTCTCCGGGAACGGGTTCAGGTCATTGGCCAAGACGTCGACGACTGACTTCTGGCCCGCCTTCGCGTCGGACACCGAATAGTCGTTCGCCACGGCGAGCGGTCTTGATGAGGCGATGGTCGCCAAGGTGAACCTGGCCGTTGAAGGCGCAGCCACGCCGTCGCTCACTTGAACGGTGAGATCCGCGGAGGTGCCGCGGGGAGTCGACGAATCGGCCTTCACGAACAGCGTCTGGCCATCGATCCTCCCCGAGAATCCCTTCGGGACCGCCCCCTGGATCTGGTAGTTGAGGTGGCCCAAGAGACTCGGGTCAGGGTCGCGCGAGAGGCGAGTGAGATTGAGCTGCACCTCGTCTTCGCCAGGCGCCACGTCAACGGTGGTACCGAACAGGGTGGGGGAAACGTTCTGCGCGGGCTTCACCAGGATGGGAATAGATATCGTGGCCGTCACGCCCTTCGCGTCGTCAGGGCCTGTCCCGTCGGTGACTTTCGCAGTGACCACATCCGGGCCGTAATAGCCTGGCGCCGAAACGTAGACGAACGTGTGCTCGTCCTTCAGCAGCGACGCACCATTGGAGTGCATGCTTCGCACACTGTCCGCGGTTGCGACGCGCGGCGTATGGCCATCCCTGACCCGCACGACGTCGCCCAGGCTGATGGTGAGGGCATCGCCGCTCTTGACCTCGAGGGGATTCGTCACCGTCGCCTGGGGCAAGAGCTCGTTCCGCCCGGGCACGTGGATGAACGCGGACGCGGTCATCCCATCGAGGTTCGTCACCGTGTACAGGATCAGCTGCGACTCGTCGGCCACGTTGACATGCACGACGCCCCCTGAACCGAGCGACGCGTTGGGATCGTTGACCGAGACCTTGAGTTCGGATGCAACGCCGTCCGGATCCTCGTCATTCTCTAGTACCGGCACGTCCACGCCCGTCTTGCCGAAAACGTCCGTTCGCGCGACATAGTCGTCCCGCGCAATGGGTCGCTGCAGAGGCGCGTTGTCGCTGACATTCACCACGAGATCGCCGACGGCCTTCGCGCCCGACGTGTTGGAGACCGTGTACCGCAGGGTATAGGCCCCCGGCTGCGTGGGTGCCGTCACGAGCACTCTGTCCTGGACCACTTCGGCCTTCACGTGGTCAGGCACGGTCAGCCCGTCGGGAACGAGGTAGATCCCATCGCCGTTCGGATCGCTGTCATTCGAGAGGACGGGGACGGACACTGCGCGCCCAGGCTTCACGGTGACCGAGTCCTTGACGGCATAGGGCGCTTGAATCGTGAAACTCGGCGGCGCGATCCCGACCGTCACTGTGCCGACAGCTTCTGCACCTAGGCGGCTGCGGACCACGTACGTGAATGTGTCCCGGCCGGACGAGTTGGGGTACGCCTCATAGTTGAGCCACGTGTCGCCGACGGTGACACGTCCTTGCTTCGGAGCGTCGCGCTGGCCGATGAGTTCCACCGAATCCCCGTCGGGATTGATGCCGTCCAAGGGCACCGGAATCCTCACGGTGGTGCCCGCAATGACACGAGCCGTGATGGGCTGTGGCCGAGGCGCGGAGATGTGGGAATCGTCCCGCGGAACGACCTGGATCGTCACGTACCCGGCGGTCCGGTTGCCCTGTGAGTCGCCGACCTCGTACGTGACGTGCACCGTGCCCGGGTTGTTTCCGGCCTTGAACCGAACCTGGTCGCCCGCAATGAAGGCAACGCCTTCGCTCGGCGTGGGCTTCGGTTCGACCAGGTCAGGCAGCAGCGTGAGGCTGTCCCCGTCAGGGTGATAGTCGTTGCGAAGCACGTCGACATTGACGACGTCGCCAACCCTCACCGTTGCCGACGTATCGACCGTCACGGGCGGGCGCAGGACGGCGGGGAGCGGCACGGGGAGGACGAGCACGTCACCGGTGGCAGCCTGACTTCCGTTGGACACCGTGTAGTGGAACAGCACGGGGCGCGTGAGGCCGGCGGAGTCCGTCACCCTGATGACCCTGTTCTCGAGCACCTGGGCCGAGATACCGAGGCCAGCGGGCACCTCGACGGACTGCACGATGAGTATCCCACCCGATGGATCGCTGTCGTTTGCGAGCACGTCCACGAGGGTCGAGCGCCCTACGGGGAGCATCGCAACGGCCCGCACTGCGACAGGGCGGCTGTTTCCACCATCAGCGAGCACATCAATGCGGATAAGGCCGACGGCGGAGTTCGGCCCGTCCGTCACGAGGTACTGCATGTAGTACACACCAGGCGTCGCCGTCTCGAAGGTGATCGTCCCGGCGTCGAAATCCGCGGTGATCGTCGCTCCGGAAACCGAATCGTACTTGGCGAGTCGCAGCGGCGCTCCAGAAGGGCTCACGTCGTTGAGCAGCGGTGAGATCGTGACCGGCGTGGACGCCACCGTTGTCGCGTGATCCGCGTTGGCGATAGGGCGCAACGAGCCCTTGGGAAGCACCTCGACCCGCACGACGCCCTGTCCGTCGGCCATGCCGTCCGAGACCACGAGGTTGACGTCCTTCACGCCGGTCTGATTGGAGACCGCGGAGAAATCGATCACGCCGTTGCTGCGGTACGTCACCCGGTCGCCGCTCGTTGTCGTTGCCGACTTGAGGAACATCTCATCGCCATCGGGGTCGCGCCATCCCCGCAGCGCGTCCTGCTGTATCGAGGCGCCAACCTCGACCTTGATGGTCTGCGGATGCTTGAGCTCGGGCGGAAAGTTCTCTCGAGCGGGATGTACGGTCAGCGTGACTTTCGCCTCGGCGGTGCCCCCTCGCCCGTCGTCGACCCGGTAGCGGAACGTGACTGTCCCGCTGGCGCTCGTCGGCACCGCAACCTGGAGGGCAGCGCCATTCAGAGCCGGCTGAATCTCGAATCCGGCGGGCGGCGATCCCGCGAGAGAGGCCGAGAGGACATCACCGTCCGGATCGGAACAGTCCTCGGTCACCGGCAGCAAGGCGGTCCGACCGGCGCGCACGCCATACTCTTCGTCGACCGCGACCGGGGGATGGTTCTGATCGCTCCGCTTCGGGAGGGTCACCTGCTTGTCCGGACTCTTCTCCTCTTGCGTGTCTTGGATGTCCGGCGGTGGAACCACGTCGTTCCAGTTCTGGACCAGGAGCATCTTCTGGGAGACGAGCCACACGCCGCCGCTCTGGACATCGTTCAAGACGACAACATCGCGATTCACCCGGAAGACGAGTTTCGCGTTGCGAGGCGCGTTCGCCACGACTCCTGACTCCGTCGTGCCGCCGCAATCCCGCACATAGGCAGAGGCGCCAGACCACGCTGCGTACGAGCACCCGTTAAGCCATACCGGTGCCGCAGGGAACGAATTGTCGTCGGCCTTGGGCGCCCGGGTCACCTTGGGCGCGCTTCCGTCGAGCGGCTGGGAAACGAGAGCGGTCGGGGTGGCCACGAGCACCCGATCCGCGGCTTGGCTGTCCTGCTGCAGCACACCGCGCGTTCCATCAGGCACGGCAACGTCCCGGCCGCCCGGAAGAAAGAGCCGGCCGGATCCAGCATCGAGCACGGCCGAGTCCGGGCCTACAGCCGCAATCGACACCTTGGCATCGGCGGCGAGGCTGCCCAGCTTGCGGGAGGCCTTCTGGGCATAACCCTGCCCGTCCGAGGCGAAGTCAAGAACCTGTCCGTCGGCCGGGGAAACGGCGTGGATCACGCCGTCGAGCCCCACGGTGACCGCAGCACCATCGCCCAGTTTCGCGAGGGGGTCCGCCCCTTTGAGGCGGATCCCCTCGATCCCCGTGGCTGGGAAGGCATAGAGGTCACCGTGGTCGAGCACCGCTACGGTGCCGCCCCCGGCGGCGACACTGGATCCGGCCGACAACGCCGCCGTCCCGCCCAGCGTCACCGTCGCCGGATCGAGTTGCTGAATCGTGGAGTTGGCCCGGTCGTAGACAAGGACGGTGTTGCCCTGCTGAAGGATGTCGTATTCGGGCGCCTTGGCGCGGACGCTTGAATCGAGGACCCGCGAGGGGAAATTGAGGTGCCCCACGAGCAGGTCCGACTGCTTCGTGACCCACACCCCGCCGTCGTTGAGGCTGAGATCAGCCGAGCGCAGGCCGTCGTAATGGATCGCCAAGATCGAGACGGCCAGTGAAATGCCCGCCAACGTCGAAACGGATGCCATCGTGCGGCGCCGGGCACGCAGCGCTCTGAGGTTCCACATTTCGTCCCCCCTTGGTCTCTTGGCGGTCTGCCACAATCATGGGCACCGTCAAGTAGAACCTTTAGCAGGTGGGGGCGCAATGGGGCAAAATCCCCATCATTGGGTCGACACGAAGTCACTTTGGGGTGCAACTGGAAGGTCGATCAAGCCCATGTGCTACTTATAAGTCTGTGGATTTTCGATCACTCGCTCCGGTAGGAGTTGAATTCGTTATGAATGGGGATCTTCAGCGGGCGCTTGGCGTGAACCTCCGCCGCATTCGCACTGAACAAGGCATGAGCCAGGAAGCGTTCGCCGACACCGTCGGCGTTCACCGCACGTACATGGGCGGCCTTGAGCGGGGAGAGCGCAACGTCACCCTGAAGGCGGTCGAGAGGATCGCAGAGATCGTCGGCCGCGATCCCCTCGACCTCCTCCGGCCTTCCTGAAGAAAGGCACCGGCCAGACTTTACAAAATCAGTCATGCTATGACGGATTTGGCAAAGCTCCCATCGGGGTGCATTTTGATTTGCGGCACCCACCGGATCATGCGATCATCATCGTTTTGAACTCGCCACGAGAGCATTACCGGAAGGTTTACACCAGCTCACAGGCTGACGACGATGACCGTTGAAGACGCCTTGCTGCAATCGAGCCAGAATATAAGAGAACACCCATTTTAAAAACACCGGAATGGGACGCCTCACGTCCGGCTGAGCGCCTCCACCTCCGCGAGCGAATCCGCGAGCGTCTCCACGAGGATGCCGACCTCGCCCGGCTCGATCGCGAGCGGCGGCCGCATCTTGAGCACGCTGTCGGTGCGGCCGATCCGGCTGATGAGGACGTTCCGCGCGCGCATCGCCTCGACGATGGCCTTGGTCCGTCCCGGGTCGGGAACCGCCCCCGCTTCCCCCACCGGCCGGTCGTAGACGTCGAAGCCGAAGAACAGGCCCTCGCCCTTCGCGGGCCCGATCCACGGGTGGTCGCGGCGGAGCCCCTCGAGCGCCGCCCGGATCCCCGCGGCCCCGGAAGCGGCCCGCTCGACGAGGCCTTCCTCGGCGAGCACGTCGAGCACGGCCTGGCCCGCCGCGGCCGAGACCGGATTGCCTCCGAACGTGTTGAAGTACATATTCCGCGGCCCGAACTCGTCGAGGAGCGCGGCCGAGAGCGCGACGGCGCCGATCGGGTGACCGTTGCCCATGGGCTTGCCCATCGTGACGAGGTCCGGGACGATCCCGTGGTTCTGATGGCCCCAGAACGATCGGCCAGTGCGCCCGAATCCGGACTGCACCTCGTCTCCGATCACGAGCCCGCCGGCGGTTCGGACCCTCTTCGCGAGCCCCGCGACGTACCCCGAGGGAACGCGGTTGAGGCCCTCCGTCGAGAAGAGCGAGTCGAACAGCACCGCGGCGACGCCGTGCCCCGCTTCCTGCAGCGAGGCGATCGCGGCGTCAACCTCGGCCAAACTCGAGGCGAGCACTTCGGCCTCCGGCCGGCTCGCGTCGGCGGCGTCGAGATCCGGGACCCGGATCGGGCGGACGTGGGCGCCGAGGCCCTCGTGCGCCACGAGCCCGGTCGTCGCCACGGCGAGGGCCTGCGTGTGCCCGTGGTAGCTGAAGTCCGAGATCAGCAGCCCTCGAGCGCCCGAGTGCTGGTTGGCGATACGGAGCGCGAGATCGTTCGACTCGGAGCCGCTGTTGGTGAAGATGATGCGGTCGAGGGGCGCATCGAGGGTCGCGAGGAGGCTCTCGGCGTAGTCCACAACGCGATGGTTGAGGTACCGCGTGTGGATGTTGAGCGTCCCGGCCTGCTGCGCGATCGCCTCGACGACGCGCGGATGCGCGTGCCCCACGTGCGGGACGTTGTTGTAGCCGTCGAGATAGCGCTGGCCGTCGGCGGCCGTGAGCCACACGCGCTCCGCACGCACGAATTCGAGCGGCTGGGCGTAGAACAGCGGGCTGTACGGGCCGAGGGTCTTGTAGCGGCGTTCGAGGAGGTCTGCCAACGGTCTTCCTTGCTTTCTGTGAGCGGCGGGTTCTACGAGCCGACGGGGAGGTCGGTCCAGCCCGTGCTCCCCGTGTCGAGATAGGTGCGGGCGGCCGCGGCGATGCGCGGCGCAAGTTCGGCGACGTGGAACGCGGTTGCCTCCTCGTCCGGCCGTTCGACGGACCACGCGAGATACGTGAGGGCCCGCGCGAGCAGGAGCGGATGCCATGCGAGGGCGTCCTCCGGAGCGAGAGGGCGTTCGACGGCGTAGCCCGCCAGGACCGCGCGGATCATCGCGTCCGCGTCGGGATGGCCCGTGAAGAAGAAGCAGGCCGTCGCGATGTCGAAGACGTACCAGCCCTCCCCCATGTCGTCGAAGTCGATGACGACGAGGCCGGCCTCATCCCGCAGGACGTTCTCCATCGTGAGGTCGGCGTGGATCGGGCCGTAGGTGCGCGCCGAGCGCTCGAGGCCCCGCAGCTCGCGGGCCAGGCGCTCCTCGGCGGCCCGCACGAGCGAGCGCGTTGCGCCGTCGAGCGCTGGAAGCTCGCTCGCGCGCCCCCAGACCGGCGACTCGCCCACGAGCCCCTCGGCGTCCCACGCCGGGCGTTCGTAGCCCTCGGGCGTCCCGACGTCCTCGGCGCAGCGGTGCATGAGGGCCATCGTGCGGCCGAACTCCCGGAGGGTCTCGTCCGAGGGCCTCGCCCCGCCGAGGAACACGCGGGCCGAGTCCCCGATGGGGCTCGCGTCCCGGACCCACGCCTGCATCGTCGCCTGCCACGGTTCGCCCTCGGGGCCGACCTGCGCAACATACGGGCCCGCGAGCGAGCGGACCGGGGCGGGCACGCGGATGCCCGCGGACGCCATGAGCCCGCACACGGCCGCCTCCGATTCGATCTCACGAGCCGTGCGGTAGCCGGGGCGGTGAAGCTTGAGGGCCCAGTCGCCGTCGTCGTTCGTCACGCGGAACACGTGGTTCTCCCGCCGCGTGACGAAGGCGATGCGCGAGCCGGGCGCACAGCCGAACGCTGCTGCGGCGTCCCGTGCCGTCGCCTCGAGGGCGAGCTGTTCTGCCTGGTCGGCCGCGGTCACGCGCTCACCTCGGCGAGCTCCGCGTCGGGCTCCTCGCCGCCCGCCCGCTCGATGTCCTCGGCGAGCCCCGCGTACGCGGCGGGGTTGCGCTTCCGCAGCGCGGCGGCCGCGACGAGGCCGCCGACGACGGCGAGCGGCAGGAGCGCGGGAAGCAGCCCGATGATCGGGGCGTCGGAACCCGCGAGGATCGGGAAGTTGACGATCGCGAGCACGACGATCACTGCAAGACCCACGAGGCCCAGGCCGGGCGCGACGAGCGTCGAGAGGATGCGGGGATCCCTGCGGCGCCGGAAGAAGACGACGATCGCGAGGGCCGCGAGCAGCTGGAGCGCGAGGATCGCGAGGGTCCCGAAGCCCGTCATGCTCGGCACGAGGGACGCGATCGGGTCGAGCCCCGCAACCGCGAAAGCCCCGGCGACGAGCGTCGCGAACACGAACTGCGCGATCGACGCGATTTGCGGGACGCCGTTCGAGCGGGTCCGGCTCAGGCGCTTCGGCAGGATCTGCGCGCGGCCGAGGGAGAAGAGGTACCGCGTCGCGGAGTTGTGGAGGGCCATGAGGGCCGCGAAGAGGCTGATGAGCAGCAGGACCATCATGATGTCGGTCAGCACGGGGCCAAGATAGTGCTGCGAGAGCGAGAAGACGAGGTCTCCCGTGGCGAGGTGGTCCGCCGCGGCGCCCTGCGCCTCTGCGGTTCCGGTCGCGCTCACGATCGCCCACGTCGTGAAGGCGGCGAACAGGCCGATGAAGATGATGGCGGTGTAGGTGGCCCGGGGAATGGTCTTGAGCGGGTTGCGGGCTTCCTCGCTGAAGAGGCCCGTGGCCTCGAAGCCCACGAACGTGTTGGCCGCGAACAGCAGGGCCACGCCGACCGCGCCCGAGAACACGGTGGACGGCGAGAACACGTCGAAGGAGAAGCCGCTCGTGAAGAGGACCGCGAAGTCGAACACGAGCAGGATCGAGACCTCGAGGACGAGCGAGACGCCGAGCACCTTCGCGCTGAAGTCGATGCCCTGGCGGCTCAGGAGGAACGCCGCGACGACCGAGACGAGGCTCCACACGAACCAGTGCACGTCCCAGCCCGTGAGCGAGGCGATGATCGTCTGCATGAAGAAGCCGCTCGTGCCGACGGCCCCCGCGACGAAGAAGTTGTAGCCCAGGAGTGCCACATAGCCGGCGGCGACGCCGGCCGGGCGGCCCAGGCCCTTGACGGTGTAGGCGTAGAAGCCGCCCGCGCTCACGACCTCCTTCGACATGCGCGCGTAGCCGACCGCGAACAGCAGGAGCGCGGCGGTCACGAGGAGGAAGGCACCGACCATCCCGGCGCCGTTGCCGAGGGCGATGCCGAGGGCGGCGATGACGACGATCCCGGTCAGGGGTGCGACCGCAGCCAGGACAAGGAAGACGACCCCGGCGACGCCGAGGGAGTTGCGGGCCAGCACGGTATGTCCGCGTTCGCTGTCAGCCATAGTGACTCTCCTCACAAAGAGTTGTTGAACTGAGAGTACAGCCAATAGACGCTCGATATAAGTTCCTTCATCGAAATTTAACTTACGGCGACGTCGGTGCGCTGCGGCGAGCCTCCGCGCGTACGCTGAACGGGATGGCCAGAGAAACCACGCCGCTCCGCGAGCGGCAGCGCGCACGGACCCAGAGCGACATCCTCGAAGCGGTGATCGAGGTGATCGCCTCGTCAGCGGCGGACGGCCCCCTCATCGAGCAGATCGCAGCCGAAGCCGGGGTCTCGCGAGCCACGCTCTACGCGCACTTCCCCGGCGGCATGGACGAGCTCGCCACGAAGGCCTACGAGCGCGCGGCCCTCCGGTTCATCGAACGCGTCCGGGAGCTTCAGGCGGTCGCCGGGACGTGGAGCAACCGGATCGTCGCCCACGGCCGAGCCATGGTCGACATTGCCGAGAGGGGACCGCTCGGGCGCTTCTACAACGTCTCGGCGGCGCGCTACGCGAGCGTCGCGGCCGTGAGCGGTATCGGCTCGCAGGCCTCCCACGACGACTTCGTCGCGGAACTCTCGGCCGCGCGGGACCTCGGCGAGCTCGCCGACGTCGACCTCGACGAGACAGCCCACCTGCTCACGGGAGCCGTGCGCGTCATCGGCGTACGCGCCGCGGAATCGCCCGCGCTCGGCCTCGCGAGCCTTCACGCCTTCGAGCGCCTCGTCGAGGGCCTCCGCGAACCGGGGCCGCGCGCGCGCTCCTAGCCGTGCTCGGCGCGGGCACCGCTCGCCCAGCGCGGCAGCGGATCGGGGTACGCCATCCACGCGAGCGGCCCTTCGGCGAGCTCGCGGTCGGTCAGGGCGCACGCGTCGAGCGCGCTGGTGAGCCCGTCGCGATCGAGGTCGAGGCCGACGACGGCGAGCTCCTGGCCGATGGCGAGCATCCCGCCGTCGCCCGTGGCCGGGAGGGGCTCGAGCCCGATCACGCCGCCCACCTGCTCCCATTGCGCGAGGATGCCGGGGCGCGACGCGAGCGAGCAGAAGCCGGCCGAACGGACCAGGCGGCCAAACCGCCCGTGCCCGATGTCGCCGTCGAGCGCTTCCGCGAGCCGCCCCGCATGGAAGGGCCGCATCTGCTCGTAGACGAAGCCGCTCACGCGGGAATCTGTCATGTACGGCACGAAGTCGCGGTTGATGAGGCGCATCCAGCCAGCACCATCCTGCTCGCGGCCGACGCTGCCGAGCTCGAGCTCGAGGTTTGCCGCGGGCTGGTCGAGGCGGAGCCTCGCGCGCGGGGCGAGGTGGTTGACGAGCGCCATGAGGGTCGAGAGGTCCGGCGTCGGGAGCGGCTCCCAGTTGACGAGCACGACCGTCGACGCGAATTCGATGCCATGGACGAGCCGCTCCGCAGCGGTCGACGCGCCCTCTTCCGCGCCGTCGTCGTCCGCGAGGTCGTCGAAGAAATGGGCGACGTCGACGACGGCGACGAGCTGCGCGAGGCGTGCGCCGCCGGCCGCGCCGTGCCCATCAGCCTCGTCCCCCGCGAGCGCGCCGATGAGTTCGACGGCGTCCCACCGCCCCGCGGCGTCGAAGACCGCGGCCTCGCACTGCGGCCCGTTGCCGATGGCTGTTGCGAGGGTCTCTGCAAGGCGGCCCGCCGGAACTGACCGGAGCGCCTCGACGACGGGCCACCGGTTCGCCGCGGCGAGGCGGCGGGCATACCCGCGCCGCTCCTGCGCGCACACTCCGACGACGGCGACGATGCTCACCACGGGCCAGGCCTCCTTCGATCATGGGAATATCCGTGGCCCAGTGTACGCTACTGATAATCGTTCCCATTAACGGAAGGAGGACCCATGAAGGTCCGCGCATCCATCAGGTCCCTCAAGAACCAGCCTGGCTCGCAGGTCGTGAAGCGCCGCGGCAAGGTGTTCGTGATCAACAAGAAGAACCCGCGGCTCAAGGCCCGCCAGGCCTGACGGCGATCGCGTCCGCCGCCCTCCCGTACCATCTGTGAGGTGGAGAGCGAGTACGACGTCATCGTGATCGGTGCCGGGGCTGCCGGCGAGAACGCCGCGGACCGCGTGGTGAAGGGCGGGCTCACCGCGGCCCTCGTCGAGAGCGATCTCGTGGGCGGCGCGTGTTCGTACTGGGCGTGCGAGCCGTCGAAGGCCCTCCTCCGGCCCGGCACCGCGCTCCACGCGGCCCGCCGAGTACCCGGCGCCCGCGAGGCCGTGACCGGCCAGCTCGCCGTCGAGGCCGTCCTCGCGCACCGAAACGACGCCGTGAACTCGTGGGACGACAGCTCCCAGGCCGACTGGGCCACGGGCGCGGGCATCACCCTCATCCGCGGCCGCGCGCGCCTCACGGGGGCGAAGCGGCTCTCGGTGGCCGACGCGGCGGGCAACCATTTCCCGCTCGTGGCGCGCCACGCCGTCGTCCTCGCCACCGGCTCGACGCCGTCGATCCCCAAGGTGCCCGGCCTCCAGCACGTGAGCCACTGGACGACGCCGGATGCGACGAGCGCGCGCGAGGTCCCCGAAAGCCTCGTCGTCCTGGGCGGCGGCGTCGCGGGCTCGGAGCTCGCGCAGGCCTTCGCGCGGCTCGGCTCGCGCGTCACGGTCCTCGCGCGAGGGCATCTCCTGAGCGGCTTCCCCGAGGACGCGCGATCGCTCGTCGCGACGGGACTGCGCGAGGACGGCGTCGAGATCCTCGAGGGCGTCACCCCCGAGCTGATCGAGCCAACGGACGACGGCGGCGCTCGCCTCACGCTCCCCGACGGCCGCACGCTCGAGGCGGCCAAGGTGCTCGTCTCGGCCGGCCGGCGCCCCGCGCTCGACGGACTCGGGCTCCCCGCGTTCGGCATCGAGCCCGCCTCGCTGCGCGTCGACGAGACCGGGCTCGTGATCGGCAACTCGTGGCTCTACGCCGTCGGAGACTGCTCGGGCCGTGCGATGCTCACACACCAGGGCAAATACCAGGCGCGCATCACGGGAGACACGATCGTGGCACGCGCCCGCGGCGACCTGGACGGCCGTCCCGCGGCGTGGAGCCGGCACGCCCGCACGGCCGACGAGCTCGCCGTGCCGCGCGTCGTCTTCACCGATCCCGAGGCGGCCATGGTGGGCCTCAGCGAGGAAGAGGCCTGGGAGCACGGGATCCGGGTCCGCGCCGTCGATCTTCCGATCTCGGTCGCGGGCGCGTGGCAGCACGCCGTGGACTACGAGGGGTGGGCACGGTTCCTCGTGGACGAGGACCGCCGCACGATCGTCGGCGCGTGCTTCGCGGGCCCCGACGTCGCCGAACTGCTTCAGGCGGCGACGATCGCGATCGTCGGCGAGATCACGCTCGAGCGGCTGTGGCACGCGATTCCGGCGTTCCCGACCGTGAGCGAGGTCTGGCTCCGCTTCCTCGAGGCGTACGGACTCTGAGAGGCCCGGGCGGGCGACGCGACGCCGTCGCCCGCCCGGGCATCCGCTCAGAGCTGGGTGTGCGCCGCCGTGGCCGGATCGCCGCCGATCCGTGCTCCAGAATCGAGCGCGCTGATCCGCTCGAGCTCGTCGGGGCCGAGCACGACGGCGACTGCGGCAAGGTTCTCGCGCATCCGCTGCGCGCTCGTCGTCTTGGGAATCACGATCGTTCCCTGCGCAAGGTGCCACGCGAGCACGATCTGGGCCGGGGTCGCGCCATGGGCCTCCGCCACCGCCCGCACGGCCGCGGCGTCAAGGTCCCCGCCCTGCCCGAGCGGGCTGTAGGCCTCGACGGCGATCCCCCGCGAGCGGCTCCGCGCGGCGAGTTCGCGCTGCTGGAACGTCGGGTGGAGCTCGATCTGGTTGACGGCGGGAACCACGCGAGCGGACGCGGCGAGCGCGTCGAGGTGCTCGGACAGGAAGTTGGAGACGCCGATCGAACGGGCCACCTGATTCGCCTGGAGCTCCTCCATCGCGCGCCATGCGCTCACGAAAAGCCCCTGCGACGGCACGGGCCAGTGGATGAGATAGAGGTCGAGGTAGTCGAGGCCGAGGGCGGCGCGGCTGGCCTCGAACGCCTCGAAGGGCCTCCCCTGCTCGCCGTTGCGCAGCTTCGTGGTGATGAAGAGGTCCTCGCGGGGAATTCCGGACGCCGCGATCGCGGCGCCGACCCCGGCCTCGTTGCGGTACGCGGCGGCGGTATCGATGTGGCGGTAGCCCGCCGCGAGGGCGTCCTCGACAACGCGCTGGGTCTCCTCGGCGGGCACCTGGAAGACGCCGAAGCCGAGCTGCGGAATATCGGCGCCGTCGTTGAGCGTGACGGTGGGGACGGAGATTCCTGGGGTGGTCTGCATGATGGTTCCTTCGTGAGTTTCAGATAGAGCTTGATCGGGGTTCCATGGCTTCTACGCTATGGACCGGACCCCGGCCGTGTCAGGAGGGAAGGACCACCCTCCCGTTCCTAGGAGTCGGAGACCTACGCTCGCGGGACTAATCTGCGCGGCCTCGCGGTTCACGCCTATGGGCGGCAGGACGCCCGCGCCCCTCTGCGACCGACCTAGAGATCCGGACTCATGACGACGACACGCACCGACGTAGGCTTCCGCTCCGAACGAGGACCCATCCTCATCGCCCTCATGCTCTCGACGGGCCTCGTCGCGATCGACTCGACCATCGTCGCCACCGCGGTGCCGTCCATCGTGAAGGACGTCGGCGGCTTCTCGTCGTTCCCGTGGCTGTTCTCCGGGTACATGCTCGCACAGGCCGTCTCGGTGCCGGTCTACGCGAAGCTCTCCGACATGCTCGGCCGCAAGCCGATCATCCTCGCGGGCATCGGGCTCTTCCTCCTCGGCTCGATCCTGTGCGGCGTCGCCACGACGATGCCCGCCCTCATCGCGTTCCGGGTGATCCAGGGGCTCGGCGCGGGCGCCGTCCAGCCGATGTCGATCACCATCGCGGGCGACATCTACTCGCTCGCCGAACGCGCCAAGGTCCAGGGATACATCGCGAGCGTGTGGGCGATCTCCTCCGTGATCGGCCCGACGCTCGGCGGCGTCTTCGCCTCGCTCGGGCTGTGGCGCGGCATCTTCCTCATCAACATCCCACTGTGCCTCCTCGCGGGGTGGATGCTGTGGCGCGCGTTCCACGAGAACATCGAGCGCACACAGCATCGCGTGGACTACCTCGGCGCGAGCCTCCTGACCGGCTCGATGACCCTGCTCATCCTCGGGGCTCTCGAAGGCGGGCAGGCGTGGGCGTGGGATTCTCCCATGAGCTTCGGGACGTTCGGCGTCGGCGCCGTCCTGTTCGGTGCGTTCCTCGTCGCGGAGCGGCGCGCCGCCGAACCAGTCCTCCCGCTGTGGGCAGTCTCGCGCCGGCTCCTCCTCACGACGACGCTCGTCTCCTTCGCCGTCGGCGCCGTCATCCTCGGCCTCACGTCCTACGTGCCCACCTTCCTCGAGGGCGCCCAGTCGGTCTCGCCCATCCTCGCGGGGCTCGCCCTCGCCGCGCTCACGATCGGCTGGCCCATCAGCGCGTCGCAGTCCGGGCGCCTCTACCTGCGGATCGGGTTCCGGGCGACGGCCACGATCGGCATCCTCATCGCAGTGGCGGGCGCCGCCGCCCTCGCGTTCACCGCCCACACGCCGAACGTCGTGCTCGTCGCGGCGAGCTGCTTCGTCGTCGGCCTCGGGATGGGGCTCGTCGCGACGCCGACGCTCATCGCCGCGCAGTCGAGCGTCGAATGGAACGAACGGGGCGTCGTCACGGGGACCAACCTGTTCGCCCGGTCGATCGGCAGCGCGCTCGGCGTCGCGGTCTTCGGCGCCGTCGCGAACGCTATCTACACGGGAGCGTCCAGCGGGGCCGCGAGCGGCGGCGACCATACGCTCCCGATCGTCCCGGCCTCCGCCGCGGTGTTCCTCGCGGTGCTCGTCAGCACGGTACTCGCCGTCGTCGCCGTCGTCGCGATGCCCCGAGACCGCGGCGGCGCCGACCGCGAGAACGAGCCGTCCGAGGCGGCCAGCGAATCGTCGCAGCCCGCCTAGGACGCGAAGTCCTACCCTTGCCATAGCACCCCACCGGGGTCGAGACCAGAATGGAACCATGGGTCAAAGCGCGGAATTCGGCCGCTTCCTCAAAGCCATGCGCTCACGGCTCTCGCCCGAGCAGGTGGGAATCTCCGCCGTCGACCGTGGACGGCGCGTCCCCGGCCTGAGGCGCGAGGAGATCGCGCGGCTCGCTGGCGTGAGCACCGACTACTACACGCGGCTCGAGCAGGGGCGGAACATCCACCCGTCCCGCTCGGTGCTCGACTCAGTGGGCAGGGCGCTGCACCTCGACGAGAGCGAGCACGCCCACATGATCGACCTCCTCGAGAACTGCGCGAAGTCCCAGCGCAGGCCCGCGCCCGCCCAGCACGTGCGGCCCGCGCTCGCGCAGCTCCTCGACGCGGTCGGCAACGTGCCCGCCCTCCTGCTCGGCCGGCGCACCGACGTCCTCGCCGGGAACCGCCTCGCGTACCTCCTCCTCGCGGACTTCGCGGCGATGCCTCCGGAAGAGCGCAACCTCACGCGGTGGATCATCCTCGATCCGCTCGCGCGCGAGCTGTTCTCCGACTGGCAGGTCGTCGCGGCGGAGGCCGCCGGCGCGCTGCGGGTCGACGTCGGCCGGCATCCCAACGATCCCCGGGCGAATCAGCTCGTCGGCGAGCTCGCAGTGCATAGCGAGCACTTCCGGCAATGGTGGGCGGGCCACAGGGTCGTGACCGAGTACGCGGGAATCCTGCGGATGCACCATCCGGTCGTCGGGGACCTCGAGCTCGACTTCGAGGACCTCGCGCTTCGGCACGACCCGGACCAGACCCTGAGGGTCTTCACGGCCAGGCCGGGCTCGCCGTCGGCGGATTCGCTCGCGCTCCTGGGAAGCTACGGTGCGGAGGCACCGTCGTCGCGGGCAGGCCAAGAGTCGGCCTCCCCCGCCGAGGACAGAATCTAGCCGCCCCCGCCCAACCCGTGGCCACGTCCCACCCAACCCGTGGCCACGTCTCACCCAACCCGTGGCCACGTCTCACCCAACCCGTGGCCATTGGCCACGCATCCGGCGAGATCTGGCCAACCGTTGGGTGAGAGGTGGCCAACAGTGCATATTTTGAACTGACCAGTCAGTTTGATTAAACTGGGAGCATGCTTTCAGTTCGTGAGCTCCGCATGGCCGGGCGCCGGGCCGATCTCGTGGCCCCCACCTCGTTCGGCGCCCCCGCCGGCGCCCTCACCCTCGTCCAGGCCAACGGCGCGGAGACCCGCACCGCACTCGCCCTTGCCGCGAGCGGTCGCTTCGCGCCCGACGCAGGCCTCGCCGCCTGGGGCGCGCCGAGCACGCCGAAGAAGAACCTCAGGTCGCTCCGCCGGGCCAGCGCGCTCGTCGACTCGCCGAGCATCAACGAGGCCGAGCGGCACGTGAGCGTGCGCGGCCTCGTCGCGGAGGACCTCGCCCTCCTCCCCCGCCGCGGCCGGGCCTTCGACGCGGACGCGTGGCTCACCGTGCACGCCTTCGAGGACGTCGCCCGCGCGTGGGCCCACGAGCTTCCCCCGCGCCGCCGCGTCGAGCTCCTCACCGAGCTCGCGCTCGCCGACCCCGCGGTGCGCCTCCTTGTCGTCGACTCCCCGGACCGCCACTCCGACCGCATCGAGGACTGGCTCCCCCGCCTCGAGGCCCTCGCCGAGAATCCCGGGCGCGAGCTCGCCGTCGTGGCGATCGTCGGCGAGGTGCCGATCGGCTGGGAGGGGCGTTCCGCCGTCGTCGGCAATGCGGCCGAGGCTTCCGCAGCTGCCGGGGAGGCCGCAGAAGCGGAGGTGGCGCTCGCATGACCGTCATCCGCCTCGCCCGCTCCGAGCTCCAGCGCATGACCTCGGGCCTCCTCCCGAAGCTCGTGATCCTCGCCCTCACGATGGTCCCGCTCCTGTACGGGGCCGTGTACCTCTACGCGAACTGGGATCCGTACTCGAACATGGGGCACATCAAGGCCGCGCTCGTCGTCGAGGACCGCGGCGCCACGACTCCGGACGGATCGCGACTCGAGGCCGGTGCGAAGGTCGCGGACAGCCTCGTCGAGCGGCACGTCTTCGACTGGCAGCGCGTCCCGGACGTGCAGACCGCCGAGGCCGGAGTCCGGAACGGCACGTACTCGTTCGCGCTGCGCATCCCCGCGGAGTTCTCCTCCAATCTCGCCTCCCCCGCGAGCTTCGACGCGGCCAAGCAGGCCATGCTCGACGTCACGACGAACGACGCCAACAACTACCTCCTCTCGACGATCGTCGACAAGGTCACGAAGGCCGTCCACGACTCGGTCGCGAAAGAGGTGGGCACAGAGACCGCGAACAAGCTGCTCACGGGCTACGGCACGATCCACACGCAGATGGTCCAGGCCGCGGACGCCGCGGGGCAGCTCCGCGACGGCGCCGGCCAGGTGGCCGACGGCGCGAACCGCCTCGCCGACGGAACGGCCCAGCTCCGCACGGGCGCGGCCCAGCTCGCGGACGGGCAGCAGCGCCTCCTCGACGGCTCGCTCGCCCTGCGCGACGGCGCGGGCCAGCTCGCGGGCGGCCTCGACACGCTCCAGCGGAAGACGGCGTCGCTCCCCGCGGACACCCAGAAGCTCGCCGACGGCGCCGCGCAGGTCGCAGCGGGCAACGCGGTGCTCAGCCAGAAGCTGCAGGGTGCGGCCACGGCGGCGGATGCCGCGCAGGCCCAGCTCCAGCAGCAGGTGAGCGATTCGCTCGCGACGCTCGTCGCGAACGGCACGATCACGCCCGCGCAGGCACAGCAGGTCGGCGCGCAGCTCGGCGCCGCGACGCAGTCTCCGACCGTGCAAGGAGCCGCGGCCCAGCTCCACGCGGCGGCCGGGCAGGTCGCCCAGCTCGCCGCGGGTTCGCAGCAGGTGGCCGACGGCGCGCGGCAGCTCGCAAACGGGATGCCCGCCCTCACGTCCGCGATCGGCCAGGCCGACGCGGGAGCCCATCAGGTCTCGGCGGGCGCGGCCCAGCTCGCGGACGGCGAGCAGGCCGCCGTCGTCGGCTCACGTCAGCTCGCCGACGGCGCGGCCCAAGCGGACGACGGCGCGCAGGCACTCGCTGCGGGCGCCGCGAAGGCGCACGACGGCGCGGCCCAGCTCGCGGACGCCCTCGCCGCGGGCTCGGGCAAGGTCCCGAACCCGAGCTCCGCGCAGAAAGACAACCTGTCGCAGGTCATTGCCGACCCCGTAGCCGTCAACAGCGTCTCGCAGGCCAAGGCCGCGACGTACGGCGCGGGCCTCGCCCCGTTCTTCCTCTCGCTCGCGATGTGGGTCGGCATCTTCATGCTCACGCAGGCCATGCGGCCCGTCACGAAGCGCGCGCTCGCCTCGAACGCGCCCGCGTGGAAGATCGCGATCGGCGGCTGGCTCCCGTTCGCCCTCGTCGCCGCCGCCCAGGCCACGGTCCTCACGGCCGTCGTCGACTTCGGGCTCGGCCTCCAGCCTGCCCACCCGTGGCTCATGTGGCTCTTCATCATGCTCGGCGGCATCGCGTTCAGCGCGCTCATCCAGGGCATCGTGTCCTTGCTCGGCTCGGCCGGGAAGTTCGTGGTGCTCATCCTGCTCATCCTGCAGCTCGTCTCCTCGGGCGGCACGTTCCCGTGGGAGATGGCACCCGCGCCGTTCCAGGTCGCTCACGCGGTCCTGCCGATGGGATACGTTGTGACCGGAATGCGACACCTCATCTACGGCGGCGACCTCTCCGGGATCCTCCCGCTCGTCGCGGGGCTCGTGGGCTACACGCTCGCCGGCGCGGCGCTCAACATCCTCGGCACGCGCAGGAACATGACGTGGCGGCTCAAGACCCTCCAGCCGGAGATCGCAGTATGAGCCCGGCAGCGGGGGCCGCACACGGCCCGGCGCGGACCGGTCGAACCGCAGCCACGAAGCAGCGCCTGTTCGAGGCGGCCATGGAGCTCATCGGGCAGCGCGGGGCCGACGGCGTGACGGTGGACGAGATCGCCGCGGCCGCCGGGGTCGCGAAGGGCACGGTCTACTACAACTTCGGGAGCAAGAACGAGCTCGTCGAGCAGCTCCTCCGGCATGGCATGAGCCTGCTCATGGAGCGGCTCTCCAACGGCGGGGCGTCGCCGTCGTCCGACCCCCTTGACGACGTGCGCGGCGAGATCGAACGGGCGCTCGGGTTCATCGCGGAGTACCCCGCGTTCGTGCGGCTGTGGCTCGGCGAGCAGTGGAGGGCCGACGGCGCGTGGCAGGGCCTGCTCACGGAGATGCGGGCCGAGGTGCTCGCCGTGATCGAGGCCGGGGTGCGGCGCGTCGCGGCGGACCGCCCGCTGCGGGCACGCGTCACGCCGGGCGGAGTTGCCGTGGCCCTGTTCGGGGCGGCGTTCGTGACGGGCATGGACCGGGCGGCGTACCACCGATCGCGCAGCCTCGACGAGGCGAGCGAGGCGGTCTTCTCCCTCGTCTTGGGTACGCTCGAGCCGGGCTCGGGCCGCTGAACCTCGCGACCGTCCGTCGGCAGCAGGCCGTCCTTGGCGTCAGGCCAGACGGAGACACCGAAGGGCTGCCCCGCTGGGTTCAGCGGGACAGCCCTCGGTTCGGCGCCAGGGTTCTGACGCCAGGGTTCAGGCGCCCACGGATTCGGGCGCCGGGGTCAGGCGGTCGAGGACTACTTGTAGAGGCCCTCGCCGCCGACGCGGACGTTCGTCGGGAGGTACCCGTACGGGCCGAGCCCGTTGGTCCCGAACGAGCGGTCGACCTGGGTCACGCCACCCTTGAAGTCGATCTTCACGGTCGGCGAGAGCGATCCGCCGCGGGTGCCGTTGACGTTGTCGATGAACGACTGCACGAGGCCGCCCGGCATGACGTAGTGCGAGTACGCCTGGAACTGGCGCCCGTTCTGCTGGCCCGAGATCGTGCCGCTCGGGTTGTTGGCCGGGAGGTTCAGGTCGGTCGGCGAGCCGAGCGCGAGGCCCGAGTTGTTGACCGGCTGGAAGTCCGAGCGGATGCCGTTGCCCACGAAGCCGTACACGCCGTCCGGGCCGCGCATGCGGTCCGCGTAGGTGAACTGGTGGCTGATCGTGAAGAGGTAGTACTTGTTCTGGCCGTTCTCGTTCTGGATGTAGAACTGCGGGCGCTCGGTCTGGTCGTTGACGCAGTTCGAGGTCAGGATAGGCGGCAGGAAGTGCCACTGGGTCAGATCCTTGCTGTCCGCTTCAGCCAGGCCCACCGAAGCGGTCTGGTAGAACGAGCCCGTGTGCGTGTTGACGTCCTCGAGCGTCTCGCCGTTCGGATCGCCCTCGCGGTAGCCGAGGTCGGACTGGGTGCAGCGGTAGGTGCCGCGCGTTCCGGCCGTGTTGCCCTCGAAGACCATGTAGACCTTGTCCGGGTGGGCGGGGTCGACGAACGGGTACGGATCGCGGAACGCGAACCCGGCGTTCTGGGTCTTGGTCTGGTACAGCTTGCCGTCCGGCTCGAGCAGCTTGGTGTGCTGGAAGCCGTCGAACCACACCTTGTCCTTGTCGGCGTGGATCTGGCCGAGGGCCTTCGCGATCGCCGCGTCCGGGGCGATTCCGCCGCCGCCCGCGTTGCGCTGGGCCACGTCGTAGAACGTCGTGGCCGTGTAGAAGACGTTGACGTTGTCGCCCTCCATGAGGCGCGTCGAGCCGGACCACTCGGTGTTGCCGATCGAGCTTCCCTCGGCGAAGAGGTGGCCGCCGTAGTTCCACTTGTCCTTGGTCGGGTCCGCGTTGGTCTTGCGGTAGAAGAACCCGATGCGGGCGTTCCAGTGGCGCTGGTCGAAGCTGTAGCCGGCGTGCCGGTCGGCCACGAGGGAGAAGATGACGTCCCAGCCCTTGTAGCTGATCTGGTTGCCCTTCATGTCGGAGAGGGACCACGTGTCCCACACCCACACGTCATCGTTCATCGCCGGGAAGTCCTGGGGGATCTCCGGCATGGTCACGTTCGGGCTCATCGAGCTCTGACCCGTGGGGACGTTCGGGTTGCTCTGGGCCATGATCTGGCGGGCGTCGGCGCGGGTCCACTTCGAGGTGAAGTCGGACTCCGGATCGTGCGCCTGCTGGCTGTGCTGGGTCGGAAGCGGGAAGCCCGGGGTCGGGGCGGGCATGCCGACCGACGGGGAATCCGCCGGCGGCTGGGCGAAGACAGCGGGGGCTGCCATGAGAGACAGGGCGACGCACGCGGCGACTGCCGCCGCGCGCTGTCGGCCGCGTCCCGTGGGACGCGCTGGGGCCTGCTTGTTCTGCATGATGTGCTCTTTCACAGTTCGTGGCTGAAAAGGGGCAGATGACTGCGGGGCACACTGGCGACCTCCGACGGCAGGCGCCGCAGGACGCCGTCGTGCTTGCCGCTCCGCGGCCGCTTGGCCGCGGTGATGGGGTTGCGAGGCCCTTTGGGGGCCGCGCGGTCCCCACTTTCGCAGACATTCCCACACGGTCACAACAGTTCCCACACAGGTGCAGCACAGGCTTCCACCGGGTTGCGTAAGCGCTTACACCTTATTGCCTGCGCGCGCGTATCGCGGCACCGCGCATCTGTCGAGTCACGAAATGTGACACCTTCGCTACGGCGCGAGGGAGGCGAAAGTCACAGAGCCCTGAGAGGCCTGCACCCGGACAGTCCGGTCCCCCGGCGGCGCGAACGTGAGCGCCGTGAGCGAGCGCGAGCCGTCGTCGACGAACACCTCGACCGAGGAGCGGTCCACGTAGACGCGCAGCCGTACGTGGTGCGCACCCGGGGCTCCCTTGGCGGCCCTCGCCGCGCGGTAGGCCTCCCCGGGAGCAGACGACGGCGACGACCGTGCGAAGGCGTCCGCACCCCGCTCGACGAATGCCTGCCCTGCAGCGAAGTCGTAGCCGATCGTCGCGTAAGCAGCCCCGCCGCTTGCGAGCTGGATGCGCGCCACGTTCCCGCCGTCGCCGGGCCCCCGCTCGAACTCGGCATCGAGCGCGAACGCCCCGTCGCCCGGCTGGGCCTGCTCGACCTCGGCGCCCGAGAGCTCCCGCGGAGAGCCCCCGCCTCCCGCCGGCACGGGCTCGGACGTGAGGCGAGCGGCGCCGTCGACCGTCCTGAGCCGCACTGTCCGCACGATCGAATCGGCGCCCGCCCAGTCGCCCGTCGGGAGGAGGTTCGCGTACGCCCAGTTGTTCATCCAGGCCATGAGGTATCGCGAGTTGCGCCGCTCCGCGGGCCCCAGGCGCGGATCGTCCCACGTGACGGCCGCGTAGAAGTCCGGTCCGTCGTCGGCCCATTGATGCGCGCGGTCCCCGCCGTCCGGGACGAAACGCGTCCCATCCCACGTCCCGGTCCAGTAGGCCGTGCCGGTCGTACGGCCCTCGGACGCGCCGTTCGCGCCCGCCATGAGGACCCAGCGCGGTGCCTGCGGGTCGCCGTCGAGATTCAGCTCGAAGAGGTCCGGGCACTCGAGGACGCCGAGATCCTGGGTCTCGAAGCCGGACGCGTAGCTCCACGCGCGCAAGTCCTTCGACGTGTAGAAGCCGATCTTGTGGCCTTCCGCGAGGGCCATGACCCACTGGCCGTGCGCGTCGTCGCGGACGATCTTCGGGTCGCGCCAGTCCTTCGCCCCGGGGTTGGGCATGACCGGGTTGCCGGCGTAGCTCGTGAAGCTGCGCCCGCCGTCGGAGGAGGAGAAGAGCGACTGCCTCTGCACGCCGTCGAGCTGCTGGGTCAGGACCGCGACGAGGGCGCCCTTGCCGAAGCCCGCCGCGCCGTCGTCGTCGACCACGACGCTGCCTGTCTCGACGTCGCCGAGCCCGTTCGCAAACTTCTCGATCGCCGTGCCCGCGTCCGTCCAGTGGATCAGGTCGGTGCTCGTCATGTGCCGCCAGGAGGTACCGTTCCCTGTCGGGTAGTCGGCGTTGTAGAGGTAGTACGCGTGCCACACGCCGTCGATGAGGATCGGGCGCTGCGGATCGTTCATCCAGTGCGCCGCGGGGGCGTTGTGGAACGCGGGGCGGTAGGGGTCGGACGACGGCGCGCGGCCCGCGGGGGCGGCCGGCGCTTCGTGCGGCGGGGCCCCTTGGAAGACCAGCGTGCCGACGGCGAGGACGACGGCGGCGACCGCGAGGACGGCGGCGACGATGGGCCAGGGCTTGCGGGGGCGGGGGAAACGGAAGGGCAGGAACTGCGGGCGGGGGAAACGGGCCATGAGGATCTCGGGGTAGCGAGCGGTGGACCCGTCGAGCCTACCGGGCCGGTCAGGGCCCGCGGGTGACAGACTAGCCCCGTGGCACCCTCGCGATTCCTTCCGTTGCGCCGCAGCGCCCGCGCAACGCTGTGGTGCACGCTCGCGGCCGCGATCCTTCTCGCCCTCACGGCGTGGACCCTCGAGGAGTGGCTTGGAGCCCTCGCCCTCGCCGCCCTCGCGGCGTTCGTGCTGAGCGCGCTCTACGCGATCCTCGGCATGGGCCGCTACTGGTTCGCGGCGGCGGCCGCCCTCGGTACGGCGCTCACGATCGGGTGCTCGCTCGCGTTCCTCCGGGTGCTCGGCGTCGCGTGGGACGACGCCCCGAACACGGTCACGAGCGTCTCGAGCCGAGATGCGGACCCCTATTTCGCGGGGGCTGTCGTGGCGCTCGTCGCGACGCTCGGAATCCTGTTCGCGGGCGCCGTGTGGCCGCGTCGGCGGCAGGCCGCACGCCGTCCGGGCCCCGCCAAGCCCTCGCGCCCGGCGCCGTCAGGAACTCGCCGCCCGCCACGGCCCACGGCCACGGCCACGAGGTCTAGTGCCGGTGCCCGTGCTTCCGCTCCCCGGCCCGCGGCACCGCGAAATCGGTGAGGCGGGCGTCCTGGCCGTCGAGCTCGCCCCACGGCTTGTCGACCTCGAGCACGGCGAGGCCAGTCGTCGGGAAGTGGTTCGCGGCGTCGAGATAGGCGTCCTGATCCGAGTCGCGCGAGGCGAGGCGCAGCACGAGGTCCTGGACGCCGGGCATGTGCGCGATGAGCAGGAGCGTGCGCACCGTTTCAGGCACGTGATTGACGACGGCGAGCATGCGCCCCGCGCCGGCCGCGTACAGGCCTGTCTCGAGCTTGGGCGTGGGAGCGAGGTCGCCGAGCTCGTCGCACACCCACGTGCACGTCTGGCGCGTGCGCAGCGCGACCGAGCAGAGGATGAAGTCGGGCACGACCTCGTGGTGCAGGAGCCACTTCCCCGCCTCGGGGGCGTCGGCGTGGCCGCGCTCCGCGAGCGGGCGCTCGATGTCCGGCACGCCCTCCGGCCACGCCGCCTTCGCATGGCGCAGGACGACGAGCCTCTTGACGTGGTGCTTGCTCATGGAGCAAGCCTAGGGGCCGGGTCCGTCAGATGGAGTACTCCGGCGCCGCCCACACGACCACCTCGGGGTGCTCGTAGAAGCGGTAGCCCTGCCCGCGCACCGTCCGGACGGTGTTCGCGAGGCGGCCGAGCTTCGAGCGGAGGCGGCGGATGTGGACGTCGATCGTGCGCTCGTTCGGAACCTCTTCGGCGTTCTTCCACAGGTTCTCGAGGAGCTCGTCGCGGCTCACCGTGCGCGTCCCGTTCTCGACGAGGTAGTTGAGGAGCTCGAACTCCTTGAACGTGAGGTTGAGCGTGAGCCCGTCGAGGTGGACCTCGCGGCGGGCGAGGTCGATGAGCACGCCGCTCGGGCGGCTCTCGTTCGGCTGGGCGGAGCGCGGCTCGGGGCGCGGGCGGTTGCCGATGGTCGGATCGCCGAACGTGGAACGGACGACGTCGAGCGGGCTCCCCTGAGCGGCGGCCGGGGCGACGGCGACGGCCGCGTAGCTTTCGACGCCCGGAACGAGGTTCTGGGCGTAGGCGCGGATCTCCTGCGCGATCCGGGCGATCGAGGAGCCCGCGGCCGCGGCCTGCTCCTCGGAGATGCCGACGTAGAGGACGAAGCCGTGGGCCACGGTGTCCGCGGCGACCGCGCGGACCGGCTCGACGCCCGGAGCGATCACGGGGGTCGGCGCGGTCATGGGAGAGTAGTCCTCGACGGGGCGGAGGGGGCGGGACGCGCCGTAGGGCTCAGGCTGGCCCGTGGTGCGGCCGCCGAACGGCTGACGGGCGGCAGCGGCCTGGGCGCGCTGCGCGTTGCGGACAGAGATGTGGACGTATCCGGATGCAACTGACATGAAGTGCTGACCTCTATGTGACTAGCCGCGTACGGCTTCGAATGCTGAACAGGGGGAGCGAAAAGCCAAGTGCTGGGGTGGCGCAGTCAGCTATGCATTCGACAACGGCACATCGTCCGAGCGGCCGATGGGCCGGTGCGGATGTCCAGTGCAGGAGCCGTTGAGTTCTTGTTCACACTTCGAGTGTCCCCGTAACAATGGCTACAGGCAAGTAACAATGGGGGTCCCGTCTCACATAATGAGACGAATCGCGAGATTGTGACATATCTCACAATTCGGCAAGTGGCACATGTGAACCTGTTTTTTCACATCTAGGGCCCGAAAATCGGGCTCCGTCGAATATTGTTCGACGGCATCGGGGCTTCGCAGAGCTGTCCGGTGACCGCGCAACTGTCTCATTATTCGGACAGTTGTAGAAATCACGCCCGCGAGTGTGCATGCGAACTGGACTCGTCCGCGCTCCCTTCTGCAGAATATCCGGCCCCTATCCGGGCCCTGCCCATCCGCTGTTACCCAAATGTGACAAAGGTTCACGTCATACCGTACGGTGGAACAAGTGCACGGGAAACCCCGCGCAACGCTGAGCCCCTG
The DNA here is from genome assembly GCF_034931225.1 of Sinomonas terricola. Lineage (NCBI taxonomy): Bacteria > Bacillati > Actinomycetota > Actinomycetes > Micrococcales > Micrococcaceae > Sinomonas > Sinomonas terricola. The sequence goes on along the minus strand of NZ_JAYGGQ010000014.1, from coordinate 20,280 downwards.
TTCGCCGAACTCTGCCGACAGCTCAGCGTGACATCTAAGGCAGAGACGGAGGACCCAATCGGTCGCCTCAGGTTCCGCCCAGCGCGGGACCGCGGCCAGGGGTGAAGCCCACGCCACATGGCGAGGGCCGGATGGCTCGCATCCGAACCCGGCAGCTAACTTCGCAGGCGCTAACGAGAGGTTCCTTGCGTGAGCAACACCATGACCCTGGGTACGCCTGTGCGCCGTCGGGGCCGCCATCGCGCGGAGACCCCGCCGAGCCGCCTCACCCGCATCACCGCCGGACTGGGCACCGCCACCGGCGGCCGCTACCGGAACGCCGTCGTCGCCGCATCCGTCGGCCTTGCCGCGGCCGTGAGCGGCGGGGCCGCCGCCGGCGGCGACGTCGCGGCCGCGGGCTCGATCTCCCCCGTTGCCTCGCCCCAGATCAACGCCGCGGCCGACGCGAAGCTCGACTTCATCCGTCCGAGCGTCGGCTCGATCTCGAAGGCCGACGCCGACCAGCAGGCCCAGGCCGCCGCGGCCGCCGCCAAGGCCGAACTCCTCAAGACCCAGCCGGTCAATGACCCCGCCGGCGCCCAGGCCTACGCCTCGACCCAGCTCGCCAAGTTCGGCTGGGGCCAGGACCAGATGCAGGCCCTCATTACGCTGTGGAACCGCGAGTCCAACTGGACCACGACCGCCACGAACTCGAGCAGCGGCGCGTACGGCATCGCCCAGGCGCTCCCGGGCGGCAAGATGTCCTCCGCCGGAGACGACTGGCAGACGAACTACCGCACCCAGATCGACTGGGGCCTCGGCTACATCAAGAGCCGCTACGGTTCCCCCGCGAACGCCCTCGCGTTTCATTACACGCACAACTGGTACTGATCGGTTGCCGTCCACACGGCGGCAAGCCGAGGCGACCACAGACGACGGCGCCGCTTCCCACCGAGGGAAGCGGCGCCGTCGTTCGTTGAAGCCCGGGCGAGATCTGGCCACTCGACTTGCGAAAGGTGGCCACTCGTCGGGGGCATGACGAGTGGCCACCTTTCAACCAACGAGTGGCCACCTTTCAACCAACGAGTGGCCACCACCGAAGGAACCCGGCCTAGTTGCTCTGGCCCGTCGCACCCGGCGTGCTGGACCCGGACGAGCTCGCCGCGGATTCAACGAGGATGGTGAGCGCGGCGTTGCCGTCCTTGAGGGCGGTGACGCGAACGCTCTGGCCCGTTGCGAGGCTCGAGGCCGTGAGAGAGCCCTGGCCCTGGGACTGCGACTGCCCCTGTGACTGGCCCTGCTGGCGTGTGCCCCGGGCGCCGAAGCTCGCGATCGTGGTCTGCGACGAGATCGCGTACGTCTGCACGTAGCCGTCGGGGCTCTTGACGGTCATCTGGCTGGCCGAGACGGCCGTGATCGTGCCGGTCTGCTCGAGCTCAGTCACGTACTGTCCGTTGCGCTGCACGACGTACTCGCCATGAACCGCCTGCCCCGCCGCGCCGAGGCCAAGGTTGCCGGGGCCGAACCCGCCGCCCTGGCGCAGGCCGTTCTGGCCGGGTCCGTTCTGGCCCGGAGCGTTCTGGCCAGCGCCCGGGCCGCCGAGGCCCTGGCCGCCGGCGTTGTCATTCGCCGCGTTGTTGACCGCGGTCGTTGCCGCGTACACCGCGGCGCCTGCACCGCCCACGACGACGACGGCGACCCCCGCCGCGGCGAGTCCCTTCTGGACGGGCGTGAGGCGGGCGAGCCGCCCCTTCTTGGGGGCCGCGGGCGGCTGCTGCCCCCATCCTTGGCCGGATGCGGGTGAGCCCGGGGCACCCCAGCCCTGGCCCGGCGCGCCATAGCCCGGGCCATAGCCCTGGCCCTGGGGACGGGCGGACGACGGCGCGCCCCACCCGGGTGCCGCGTTGGAGCCGGGCGCAGCCCAACCCTGGGCAGGCTGCGCACCGGGCGCGGGATGCTGCCCCGGCCCGCCCCAGCCCTGGCCCTGCGCGGGCGGGACGCCGGGCTGCACGGCGGTGGGGGCCTGGCTGGGGTAGAGCGTCTCGGTCGGCTGCGCGGCCGGGTCGACCGGCCGGGCGGGCTGCTCCGGGGTGGGCTGCTGTGGCGCGCGGCCCGGCTGGGGGTCCTGCGGCGCGGGGTTCTGTCCGAGTGACATGCTGTTCCTCCGTGGGTCGTCTGTCAGCTGCAACCAGAGTCGCCGCGAATCCTGTGCCGCCGCTGTGCCGTTCGGCTGGACTGGCTGTGCTTCGCCCCGCGCAAGGGCACCGATATTCGGGCCGAGGTCTACGCTTGGCTCCACAGGGTGCACACAGGAAGAACTCAGGCTTGGACTACCCATCCACAGGAGGCTGGAACCATGGCAAGCCCCTACACGACCAACAACCTGCCGTCCCTGACCCACCCAGACGGCTCGCCCATCCGTGCTCTCGTGGTCGACGACGAACCGAGCCTCTCCGAGCTCATGAGCATGGGCCTGCGGATGACGGGGTGGAGCGTGCAAGTTGCCGCTGACGGGCCTGCCGCGGTCAAGGCCGCGCGCGACTTCCGCCCCGATGTCCTCGTGCTCGACGTCATGATCCCCGGCTTCGACGGCGTCGAAGTCCTCAAGCGCGTGCGCCAGTTCCTCCCCGAGGTGCCCGCCCTGTTCCTCACGGCGAAGGACGCCGTCGAGGATCGCATCTCGGGCCTCGCCGCGGGCGGCGACGACTACGTGACGAAGCCGTTCAGTATGGAGGAGGTCATGCTTCGCCTCCACCGCCTCGTGCAGCGCTCGGGGGTCGCGGCGCAGGACGACGCCGAGCTCGTCGTCGGAGACCTCGTGCTCAACACCGACACGCGCGAAGTGACCCGCAGCGGCGAGGACATCCAGCTCACGGCGACGCAGTTCGAGCTGCTCCGCTACCTCATGGAGAACCCGAAGCGCGTCATCAGCAAGGCGCAGATCCTCGATCGCGTGTGGCAGTACGACTTCGGCGGGCAGGCGAACATCGTCGAGCTCTACATTTCCTACCTGCGCAAGAAGATCGATGCGAACAGGGCGCCCATGATCCACACCGTCCGCGGCGCGGGCTACGTCATCAAGCCCGCTGACGGATGAACCAGCTCTCAGGGGCCGTGCCGCGTTCGACGGCCGACGGCGACGAGCAGCGCCGCCGTTGGCGCGACCCCAACTCGTGGCACCTCCGCACGAAACTCGTCCTCGCGACGATGCTGCTCCTCGTCGCGATCTGCTCCGTGGTCGGATCGCTCCTCTACGCGTCGATGGACAACTTCCTCACGCAGCAGCTCGACACCCAGCTCTTCCAGGCTAGCCACCGCGCTGCCGAGTTCAGGAACCTCATCCAGAATCCCAGCGCGGGGACGGGCCAGAACTCCGGGGCCTCCCCCTCGAGCCAAGACCCGCTCGATGCCCCCGGCCAAGGAGCCGGGACGATCAGCGCCCGCCTGCAGGGCAACGCGCTCGTGCTGCCCCCCGCCATGAGGAGCCCCGACGGCCAGCGGGTGACGCTGCGCCAGTCTGACCAGGCCGCGCTCATCTCCATCGCGCTCTCTTCCGCCATCCAGTCCGGGCAGCCCCAATCCGTTCCCGTGGACCGCCAGCTCAGCGTGGGCCATTACCGCCTCATGGCAGCCAGGACCTCGTCGGGCGACATCGTCGTCACGGGCCTCCCGCTCGCAGCGAAGGACAGTGCGCTCGAGCAGCTCATCCTCACGACCGTTATCGTCTCGCTCGGCGGCCTCGTGCTCATCGGCCTCATTGGCACTTATGTGATCCGCCGGACCCTCAAGCCACTCGACCAGGTCTCCGCCGTCGCGGCGAACGTCGCCCAGCTTCCGCTCGACGCAGGCGAGGTCGCGCTCGCGATGCGGGTTCCGCCGTCGGCCGCTCACGCCGGGACTGAGGTGGGCAACGTGGGGCACGCGCTCAACCGCATGCTCGACAACGTTGCCGGAGCGCTCCAGGCCCGGCAGGAGTCGGAGATGAAGGTGCGGCAGTTCGTCGCGGACGCGTCGCATGAGCTGCGCACTCCGCTCACCGCCATCCGGGGCTATACGGACATGCTCAAGATGACCGAGTCGCTCTCACCGCAGGGCACTGAGTCGCTCGGGCGCGTCGAGACGCAGTCGCTGCGCATGAGCCGCCTCGTCGAGGACCTCCTCACGCTCGCGCGGCTCGACGAGGGCCAGCCGCTCAAGCTCGGCCCCGTGGACCTCACCCAGCTCGTCGTCGAGACCGTAACCGACCAGAAGGTCATCGCGCCGGACCACCAGTGGCGCCTCGCCCTGCCCGATGAGCCTGTCGAGGTCAAGGCCGACGGCGCTCGCCTGCACCAGGTCATGGTCAACCTGCTCTCGAACGCCCGCAAGCACACGGAGGCCGGAACTGTCGTCACGGCGGGAGTGGCGCGCTCCGCGACGGGCGACGCCGTCATCACCGTGACCGACAACGGCCCCGGCGTGCCCGCCGAGCTGCAGAAGAAGGTCTTCTCGCGCTTCACCCGTGCGGACAAGGCGCGCACAGGTACCGAGGGGTCGACTGGCCTCGGCCTCTCGATCGTGCAGGCGATCGTCGAGGCACACGGTGGCTCGGTCGAGCTTCACTCCAAGCCCGGCCGGACCGAGTTCGCGGTGTACCTCCCGGCGTGATGACAAGCTCGCCGCGCTGGTGGGGAACCTTGGGACGGACGACGGCGGAGGCTCGCTCGCGCGGAAACGCGGTGAGGCGTGCGCCGCCGTCGTCCTTGGGCGCGTGCCCAACGCGACGGTCATCGCGCTCCCGTTCGACGCGGGGCTCTCCCTCCCCAGGCCCCTTGCGCCGGCCGCCTGCGGGGAGTCGACGCGGCGCGCCGTTCTCGAACTCCGCACGTCGGTGTCGCCGCGTGGGGAGTCAACATAACCGTCCCCTCGCTGCATAACCGTCCCCTAGAGCGCGAGATAAGGGACGGTCATGCTGCTCAGGGACGGTCATGGAGTTGGGGCGCCCTCCGGCGTCGGGGCGGCCGAGGCGCCCGCCCGGGCGATGTCGACGTCGGCGCGCGAGCGACGGGTCGCGAGGAACGTGCCCGCGAGGACGAGGACGGCGCCGGCGCCGATGAGAGGCGTGAGCGGGTCGCCGTGGAGGCTCACGCCGAGCGCGAGGGCGACGACGGGGTTCACGTAGGCGATCGCGGTCGCCCGGGCGGGGCCCGCCTCGGCGATGAGCCGGAAGAAGAGCAGGAACGCGAGCGCCGTGCACAGGAGCCCGAGCAGCACGAGGGAGCCCGTCGCGGTGGGCGTCGGCGCGGCGGCCGGCCACGTCGCGATCGCGAACGGCGCCGAGATGACCGCGGCGATCGTGAGGCAGACCGCCGTCATCGGCAGGGCAGGCACGTGGCGCAGCCTGACCGCCGCGACCTGCGGCGCGATCGCATAGCCCACGGCGACGAACATCATCTCGACCACCGGCCATGCGCCCGAAGCCTCCATGCCGCCGCCCCCGAGGACCGCGACGCCGCCGACCGCGAGGACGAGGCCGAGGATCCGCATCCCGCCGATGCGGCGCTCAAGGCCGATGAGGCGCGCGACGACGAGCGCAAGAACCGGCGCGAACGCGATGAGGAGCCCCGCGAGCGAGCTTGAGATGTGCCGCTCGGCGTCGCTCAGGAGGAACCACGGCCCGACCATCTCGAGCAGCGCGAACGCGAGCACGGGCCACCGGTGCTCCCACACCGCGCGGAGCTGACGCCACGCGAAAGGCATAAGGACGACGGCGCCGATCGCCGTGCGCGAGAACACGACCATCGCTGGGCTCACCTGGGCGACGGCCTCGCTGATGAGGAGGTACGGGACGCCCCAGATAAGGCTCATCGCGATGAAGAGAAGCCACGTGCGCCGCGTCATGAGCGTGCCCCGGAGACCTGGGAAGGGGAAGTGAGATCGATCACCCGACAACTCTAGAACCCACCTCCGACAGTCTTAACCATTCGGCCACAGCCGAATCCTCGCGGCCCCGATCCCCAGGATCCCCCTCCAACCTCCCCACCGTCCGCGCCAACCTCCCCGTCCTTGCAACCGACGACACCGCAACACGCCGGCGGTTTCGGCGACCCGCCGCCGGTTGAAGCTTGAAGTTGGGGAGGACGGCCGGAATCTTGGGGACGACGGCCGGGAACCTTGGGCAGCCGAGAACTCGGGTCGCGTCGAGAATCTGTGAATTCGGCGGGTCAGAGCAAGGAGCATCACGAACCGCAGGGGTCACAGGGGCGGCACAGCTTCGCGCTAATGCGAACACAAGGCCGACGGCGAAAGTCTAAGCATGACGCTCACGGATCGCACCGGCACCCACCCCGACCCATCCGGCGCGCTCGGCGCCGTCGCCGTCCAGCCTGTGCACCGCCCGGGCACGGCGATCGATCTCGCCGCCCTCAACGGCGCGGGAGTCCCCCTCCTCGACGTGACGGTGCCCGTCTACAACGAGGAGAAGGACCTCGAGACGTGCGTGCGGCGCCTCGATGACTACCTCGCAATCCAGTTCCCGCACACGTACCGCATCACGATCGCGGACAATGCGTCGACGGATGCGACGCTGCGGGTCGCCGAGCGCCTGGCCCGCGAGCTCGAGCACGTGCGCACCGTGCATCTCGACGAGAAGGGCCGCGGGAACGCGCTCCGACGCGTGTGGCTCGCCTCCGACGCGCCGATCCTCGCGTACATGGACGTCGACCTCTCGACCGATCTCAACGCGCTCGCCCCGCTCGTGGCCCCGCTCGTGTCAGGCCACTCCGACCTCGCGATCGGCACACGGCTCGCGCGGTCCTCGCGGGTCGTGCGCGGGCCCAAGCGGGAATTCGTCTCCCGCTCCTACAACCTCCTCCTCCATTCCCTCATGGGCGCGCGCTTCAGCGACGCCCAGTGCGGCTTCAAGGCGATCCGCGCCGACGTCGCGCAGCAGCTCCTCCCCCACACGCTGGACAAGGCGTGGTTCTTCGACACCGAGCTCCTCGTCCTCGCGGAGCGGTGCGGACTGCGCTGCGCCGAGGTCCCGGTCGACTGGACGGACGATCCGAACTCGAAGGTCGATATCGTGCGCACCGCGGCCGAAGACCTGCGGGGCATGGTCCGCCTCACGTCGGACATGGCCCGGGGCCGGATCCCGCTCGCGCAGCTCCAGGCCGCCCTCGCACGGGGCCCGCTTCCCGCTGGCGAGCGCGCCGCGGAGGCGGGGCGCAGGCAGAGCCTCTTAGGCCAGCTCGTGCGCTTCGGGGCGATCGGCGCCGCGTCGACGCTCGCCTACGCGGCGCTGTTCCTCCTGGGCCGGGTGTTCATGGACGCGCAGACGGCGAACTTCGTCGCGCTCCTCCTCACGGCGATCACCAACACTGCGGCGAACCGGCGCTTCACGTTCGGCGTGCTCGGCTCGGCGCGGCTGGCCCGGCACCACGCGGAAGGACTCATCGTCTTCGGGATCGGCTGGGCCCTCACGGCCGGCGCGCTCTTCTGGATGACGTCGATCCCCACCCCGGGCCAGTGGATCGAGCTCACCGTCCTGACTCTCGCGAACCTCGCCGCGACCGCCGTCAAATTCCTGCTCTTCCGCCTCTGGGTGTTCCGGCGCCGGGCCTGACCCCGTGTGCCCCTCGACGATTCCTTCCGACCGAAAGGCCAGTCCCATGACCACCTCCCTCGCCCCCGACCCCACGGCGGATCCGACTGCCCCACCCGCCCGCCCTACCCCGCCCCTGGGCCCGGCCGCGCGCCGTCGTCCGTCCTCCGGCGGCGTGTTCTCGGGAAGCCGCTGGCAGCGCCTCGCGTTCGGCGAGGGCCAGCCGCGCTGGGCCCGCCCGTCCGCGTTCGGGCTCGTCGTCGCGAGCGCGTTCCTCTACCTGTGGAACCTCACGAACTCGGGCTACGCGAACGAGTTCTACGCCGCCGCGATCCAGGCCGGCAGCAAGAACTGGGTCGCATGGTTCTTCAGCTCCATCGACGCCGGCAACGCGATCACGGTCGACAAGCCTCCGGCCGCCTTCTGGATTCCGGGCCTTCTCGGCAGGATCTTCGGCTTCAATTCCTTCACGATGCTTCTGCCCGAGGCGCTCATGGGCGTCGCGTCCGTGGCGCTCATGTATGCCGCCGTCAAGCGCGTCAGCGGGCCGGCAGCCGGCCTCCTCGCGGGCGGCGTGCTCGCGGCAACGCCGGTCGCGGCGCTCATGTTCCGGTTCAACAACCCCGACGCGATGCTCACGTTCTGCCTCGTGCTCGCGGCCTACATGACGGTGCGGGCCATCGAGAAGGCGGGCTGGAAGTGGCTCGTCGGCGCGGGCGCGCTCATCGGCCTCGCGTTCCTCACGAAGATGCTCCAGGGCATGGTGATCGTCCCCGCACTGGCCCTCGCGTACGTGTGGGCCGCGCCGACCTCGCTTCGCCGCCGCATCGTGCACCTCCTCGGCGCCCTCGGCGGCATCCTTGCCGTCTCGGGAGCGTATGTCCTCGCGTTCGCCCTGACCCCCACGAGCGTCCGGCCGTACATGGCGGGCTCGCAGACCAACAGCTTCCTCGAGCTCACGTTCGGCTACAACGGCTTCGCGCGCATCTTCGGGAACCTTGGCGGCAACCGCGGCGCGGGTGGCGGCTTCGGCGGCGGCAACCCCGGAAGCGCGTCCGACGTCGGTGCTGCCGCCGGCTTGGGCGGGCTGGGCAACTTCGCGGGCGGCCCGGGCATGGGCGGCCCGGGCGGCGGCAACGCGGGCTTCGGCGGCGCCGCGGGTCTCCTGCGGATGTTCGGCACGAGCTTCGGCACCGAGATCTCGTGGCTCCTCCCCGCCGCGCTGATCCTGCTCGTGGCCGGCTTCTGGTTCACACGCCGCGCCCTCCGCACCGACCGCGTCCGGGCTTCGCTCATCGTGTGGGGTGGCTGGACGCTCATCACAGCGGCCGTGTTCAGCTTCATGAGCGGCACCGTGCACCCTTACTACGCGATCGCTCTGGCCCCGGGGATCGCGGGCGTAATCGGCATCGGCGGCGCCGAACTGTGGCGCGGAAGGGCGTACTGGCCGTCCCGGATCGTCCTGGCCGTGACCGTCCTTGCCGCAAGCGTCTGGACCGCCGTCCTGCTCGGCCGCGACGCCTCGTGGCTCCCGTGGCTCCGCGTCGTCGTCGTGATCCTCGGGGTGCTCGCCGCGCTCGGGCTCCTCGTCCGATTCGACCGGCTCCGCCTTGGTGCCGTCGCCGTCGCCGTGGCCGCGATCCTCGCGGGCGGCCTCGGCTCGACGGCGTTCACGATCGCGACCGCCGCCCAGGGACACACCGGCTCGATCCCGACATCGGGGCCCTCCGCGCAGGGCGGCTTCGGGGGCCAGGGCGGCTTCGGCGGCGCAGGCTTCCGCGAGCGCACCGGCGGCTTCGAGAACGGCACGGCGCCGGGCAGCACAGCGGCGGGCGGGACGCAGCCCGGCACGCAGAACGCCCCGTCCGGCGCGACCGGGGGCTTCGCCGGGCCTGGCGGCCCTGGCGGCGGGGCCTCGGCGTCGAGCGAGCTCGTCGCGCTGCTCAAGGAGACCACCACCAAGTGGTCCGCGGCGACGAACGGCTCGAACTCCGCGGCGAGCCTCGAGCTGGCCTCGAACACGAACGTCATCGCGATGGGCGGATTCACGGGCAGCGATCCGTATCCGAGCCTCGACGAGTTCAAGGCGCTCGTCGCGAAGGGCGAGGTCACGTACTACATCGCCGGTGGCGGCATGGGCGGCTTCGGTGGCCGCGGCGGAAGCGACACGTCCTCGATCACACAGTGGGTCGAGGCCAACTTCCAGGCCACCACTGTCGGCAGCACGACCGCGTACAAGCTGGTGAAGTGATGACGACGCAGACCCAGCCTCATCCGGTGGCAGGCCCCGAACCGCCCGCAACCGGCGGCTCCCGCGAGCTGGGCCGTCCAACGATCCGAGGGTCCGACCGTTCAACCGTCACCTCCCGTGGGTTGAGGGAGACCCTCCGCCTTCGGATTGAGCTCGGCGCCCTCCTCGCGGCGGTCGCGGTCCTGTACGTCTGGAACCTCGCCGCGAGCGGCTGGGCCAACGCGTTCTACAGCGCCGCAGCCCAGGCCGGGAGCCAGAACTGGGAGGCATTCTTCTTCGGCTCCTCCGACGCCGCGAACTCCATCACGGTGGACAAGCCCCCGGCGGCCCTCTGGATCATGGACCTCTCGGTGCGGCTCTTCGGCCTCAGCTCGTGGTCGATCCTCGTACCCGAGGCCCTCATGGGCGTCGCGACGGCGTGGATCCTCTACCTCGCGGTGCGGCGCGCGGCCCTCCCCGCGACCGAGAGCGAGCGCGTGGCCCACGTCGCGGGGCTCGCCGCGGCCGCGGCGCTCGCCCTGACCCCGGTCGCCGCACTCATGTTCCGGTTCAACAACCCCGACGCGCTCCTCGTGCTGCTCATGACGGCGGCGGGCTACGCCGTCGTCCGCTCGGTCCAGGACGCCAAGGCGCGTTGGCTCGCCGTCGCCGGGGTCCTGCTCGGCTTCGGCTTCCTCACCAAGCAGCTCCAGGTCCTGCTGGTGGTACCCGGCTTCGCCCTCGCCTATGTGGGGGCGGCGCCGCACACGCTCCGCAAGCGGCTCCTGCACCTTCTCGGTGCCCTCGGCGCCATGGTCGCGGGCGCGGGCTGGTGGATCGTCGCCGTCATGCTCACCCCCGCGAGCGCGCGGCCGTTCATCGGCGGTTCGCAGACCAACTCGATCCTCGAGCTCACGTTCGGCTACAACGGCTTCGGCCGGCTCACCGGCGACGAGGTGGGCTCCGTGGGCGGCCGCAACGGCTGGGGAACGCCCGAGCTGTTCCGGTTGTTCTCGGACTCGTTCGGAGGCCAGATCGCGTGGCTCCTCCCCGCCGCGCTCCTCCTCGGCGCCGCGCTGCTCTGGGTCGGCCGGCGGGCCCCTCGCACCGATGCCGTGCGGGCGTCCGTGATCGTGTGGGGCGGCTGGGTGCTCGTCACCGGGCTCACGTTCAGCCTCATGCAAGGCATCATCCACGAGTACTACTCCGTGGCGCTCGCCCCCGGGATCGCGGCCATCGTAGGCCTCGGCGGCGGTGTCCTGTGGCACCGGCGACGCTTCCCGACCGACGCGTTCGCCCTCGCCGCAGCGATCGTCGCGGCTGGCGTCACGGGCGCGGTCCTGCTGGGCCGGGCCTCGGGGTTCGTCCCGTGGCTCGCGTGGGCCGTCGTCATGGCGGCTCTCGCAGCGGGCGCGGGAGTGCTCGCTTCCGGCTTCGGCGTCCGGCTCCCCCGTGCGGTGGGACGGACGACGGCGGCGCTCGCCCTCGTCGCGGGCCTCGCCGGGCCGTTCGCCTTCACTCTCGACACCGTCGCGACGCCCCATTCGGGCGCGATCGTGAGCGCGGGGCCGTCGTCGGGCTTCGGCGGACGCGGAGGCTTCGGCGCGCCGGGTGGCTTCCGCAACGGCGGAATCCCGCGCGGGCAGAGCCAGGCCGGCGGCCAAGGTGGCGGGCAAGCCGGACAGGGCCAGGCTGGCGCTTTCGGCGGCCCGCAGGCCCTCGGAGGCGCGGGCTTCGGCGGGGGACGCGGTGGCGCGGGTGGACTCCTCGGCGCCACGACGCCGTCGTCCGCCCTCGTCTCCGCGCTGCAGACTGACGCCTCGAAGTACACGTGGGCGGCCGCCGTCGTCGGCTCCAACAACGCGGCCGGCTACCAGCTCGCGGCGCAGCTCCCGGTCATGGCCCTCGGCGGGTTCAACGGCACGGACCCGTCGCCGACGCCCGCGCAGTTCCAGACGCTCGTGAAGGAGGGGAAGATCCACTACTTCATCGCCGCGAGCCTCATGCAGGGCAGCTCGGGCTCGAACGACGCGCAGCAGATCGCCGACTGGGTTGCCGCGAACTACACAGCGCAGACGATCGGCGGGACGACGGTCTACGCGCTCAACTGACCCGCTCGCTCCTGTGCCGCTTCCTCGCAATTGGGCTGCGGACCCGCGGCCCCATTGCGGGGAAGGGCGCCCGCTGCGAAGGGGCTATGCGTTCTGCTTGTACGGCATGTACTGGACGGCCCACTTGTTCCCGTCGGGATCGTGGAAGTACACGAAGTGCCCCCAGTCCTGGATGTCGATCTCGCTGCAGTCCACCCCGTTGCCCTTGAGCTGGTCGTAGGCCTTCTGGATGTCCCCGACCACGAGCTGAAGGCTCGGCGCCGTTCCGGGAGGGGCGTCGTTGAGCCCCTCCCCAATCGCGATCGAACACCCCGAACCGGGAGGCGTGAGCTGCACGAAGCGCAGGTTCTCGTTGACGCGCTCGTCATAGTCGGCGTTGAAGCCCACCTTATTAACGTAGAAATCCTTGGCCCGATCTACATCGGAGACGGGCACGAACACGAGTTCAAGCTTCCAATCCATGCCCTCAACGCTAGGGGCGCACGACGGCGACGGGTAGGTTCCGCGGACGGGCTGCGGACAGTTTGTGTCCGCAGAAATTTTTTTCCGGATCCGCGTGACCTCCGTGGGAGACGTGTCGGTTAAGGCGACGTAGGGCCGACCGCGGCGGCCCTCCCGCAACGTCGACCCTTCCCAAGGAGCTCTTGTGTCCTTCTTCAGCGTCATCGCTTCGAGCAAGCTCGCTGCCAGCGCCCTCGCCGTCGGCGCCCTCGCCGTCGGCGGTGCCGGCACGGCCGCGTACGCCAACGCCCTCCCCGCCCCCGCGCAGCAGGCGGCCCACGACCTCATCGGCGCGCCGTCGCCGAGCGTGCCCTCGGCTCTCGCCAAGGGCACAGCCACCGCCGACAAGGCCGCGGGCGAGGCTGCGTCGGCCGGTCCGTCCGCCCCCGCCGTGCCATCCTCCCCGGTCTCGCTCCCGAGCACGCCGGACCTGAGCGGCGTCTCCCTCGCCGACCTGTGCCAGACGTTCGTGCACGGTGGGCTCACGGCCGGCTCGGCCGGGCTCAAGGACCTCACGGCCGCCGCCCATGGTGAGGCCAACATCACGTCGTTCTGCGCGGCCACGCTGGAGTCCGGCGCGGCCGCCGGCAGCGGCTCGGCCCAGGTCGGCGCGAACGTCTCGGCGAGCGCCGACGGATCGGCGCTCCCGGCCGCTCCCTCGGTCCCGGCCGTTCCCTCCCCGGCCGTTCCCTCCCCGGCTGCCGGGATCGCCGACGACGCCACGAACGCCCTTCACAAGTAGGGCCAGCGCCGTCACGACGGGTAGTCTGGCTAGTCGTTTCGGGGGCCCGGCCGTCGTCGGGCCCCCATCCGCCGGCTTGAGACCGGCACGCGAGGCGTGCACCGACGCGCCTCGCGCACGCCAGAACGGAAGGGCTGATCGGTTGACGCAGTGTGAGAAGACCTCTCGTGAGAGCCCTTCCGGGGATCTCGACGGGCAGGCCGAGCTCTTCACTGCTGCCTACCGAATGCTCTCCCCGTCGGTGCTCGGCTATCTCCGGGCACGCGGTGTCGAGGACGCGGAAGCCGTCACCCAGGACGTCTTCCTCGCCCTCTACACGAGGATCAGCTCAGCTGGCACCGCGGCGGGCCCGGGCTCGCCGAGGCACCGCGGCGTCACGGGCGGCCTCGACGGGGCGAAGGCCCTCGTCTTCACGATCGCCCACTCCCGAGCCGTCGACTTCTACCGGCGCCGCGAGCGGAACCCCGCACTCGTCCCCCACGAGCCAGAATCCGACCTCCGCACCACGTCGGCGAGCGCCGAGGACCTCGCCCTCTCGGGCGCGGGCGCCGTCCGCCTCCTCGACGGGCTGAGCGAAGACCACCGCGAGGTCCTGCTCCTGCGGGTCGTGGCCGACCTCTCGATCGAGCAGACCGCGGGCATCATGGACCGCACGCCTGGTGCCATCAAACAGCTTCAGCGCCGAGCCCTCGACGCGCTCCGGAACAGCGCGCTCCTCGCAGAACAGAGCCATTCATGACCTCGCGACCCAGCCCCGAAGACCGACTCGTGATCGAGCAGCTGCTGCTCGACGTCGAGCCGGCCGACTCCGCCGAGCTTCGCCCCCTTCTCGCGGAACTCCGCACGCTAGCGCACGGGGGCCCCGTCGAGCCGAGTGCCGACGTCGCCCGCCTCCTCGTGCCGGAGACCACCCAGCCGCTGCAGCTCGACGTCTACCGCCGTTCCGCGGCGTCGACGGCTCGGCATGGCGGGGCGGCGAGAAGCGGACGACGGCGCACGCTCGCCGCCGCCGTCGCCCTCACGGCCGCGCTCGGGGCCGGGACCGCTGCCGCCGCGGCCGCGGATCCGGGCTTCCGCGGGGCACTGGGCGATGGCGTCGCGACGGTCGTCAACGTGCTCACGGGCCGTACCTCGTCGCCGCCCGCCCCCGCACCCAAGGCTCCCGCTGTCCCCGCCCAGCAGGCGCCGTCGTCGTCCGCAGGAACGCCGAGCGCCCCGCCCGCGGGCGAACGCCCCACGGCGCCCGCGACGGCAGCCCCGAGCTCGCCGCAGGGACGTCCGGTTCCGCTCCCGCGCCCAAGCCTCGGGATTCCGTCCCTGCCGCTTCCCGGCGCGTCAGAACTGCCGCAGCCGGACGTGGGCACAGGCCAGCCGCTCCCGCTTCCGTGAGGTCCGGGGCCGGCGCGGCGGGCTACTTCGCGAGCCCGTAGAGGCGGTCGCCGGCGTCGCCGAGCCCCGGAACGATGTAGGCCTTCTCGTTGAGGCGCTCGTCGATCGAGGCGAGGACGATCTTGACGTTCGCGTCGCCCAGACCGGCCTCGAGCCGGGCGAGGCCCTCGGGCGCGGCAAGGAGGCAGATGCACGTGACGTCGCTCGCGCCCCGGCGGAACAGGAACTTGATGGCTTCGCTCAGTGTGCCCCCGGTCGCGAGCATGGGGTCGAGGACGAACACCTGCCGGCCCGTGAGGTCCTCGGGGAGCCGCTCGGCGTAGGTGACGATGTCGAGGGTCTCCTCGTCGCGCGCCATGCCGAGGAAGCCGACTTCGGCCGTCGGGACAAGCTTGACCATGCCCTCGAGCATGCCGAGGCCCGCGCGGAGGATCGGTACGACGAGCGGCGTCGGCTTCGTGAAGGCGGTCCCAACCGTGGCCGTGATCGGAGTCTCGATGGTGACGGGCTCGGTGCGCACCTCCCGCGTCGCCTCGTAGGCGAGGAGCGTCACGAGCTCCTCGGCGAGCTGCCGGAACACGGGGCTGGGCGTGTTCTTGTCCCGCAGAACCGTCAGCTTGTGGGCGACGAGCGGGTGGTCGACGACGAGTGTGCGCATGGCTGCCAAACTACCATTCGGTCGTGCCCCGGCAGGAGGACTTCCGGGGCTCTGCAGGCGAGCCTACTCGGCGGTACACTGGAGCTCTTCCTCAGTGAGGAGGTGATGCGTCACGAAGGCGCTCATGGTCTCCTTGCTCGCATATTCCACCGCAGCGACTGGGGTGCTGTTCGGAGTGTGGCTCGCCGCCCGGTGGCCGAGCCCGCGGTGGGTCCATATCCTCGTGTCGTCGGGGGTGATCGTCGCCGCCATCGGACTGTGGGCTGCTGCCCTGTGATCGGGCGATGCCGGGCCCCGAACCTATCATTGACACCATGTCCGCCCCTGCCCCTCAGCCCGAGGTTCCCCGGCACGAAGCCTGGATGCGCCTTGCCCTCGGCGAGGCCCGCGCCGCGCTCGCGACCGGGGACGTGCCGATCGGCGCCGTCGTCGTGGGGCCCGACGGCGCCGTGCTCGCTGCGGGGCGCAACGAGCGCGAGGCCCTCGGCGATCCCACGGCGCATGCCGAGCTCGTTGCGATCCGGGAGGCCGCCAGGGCATTGCGGAACGGCGCCGCTGGCCGCCCCGGGGAAGGCTGGCGGCTTGAAGACTGCACGCTTGTCGTGACGCTCGAGCCGTGCGCGATGTGCGCGGGCGCGATCGTGCTCGCCCGGATCCCGCGCGTCGTCTTCGGCGCGTGGGACGAGAAGGCGGGCGCGGCCGGGAGCGTCTTCGACATCCTGCGCGAGCGCCGCCTCAACCACCGGGCGGAGGTCTACGGGGGCGTCCTCGAGGACGAGTGCGGCGAGCTCCTCCGGGAATTCTTTGCGGCCCACCGCTAGCCGAGCCACGCGTGGTGGAATGAACCTATGCGCTACACGGAGGCGGAAACGGTCCTCGGGCCTCTCACGCTCGTCGCGGAAGCGGAGGCGCTCACGGCGATCTACTTCCCCGGCCACTGGACGCTTCCTCAGGGCGCGAGCTTCGGGGAACGGATTGGCTCACCCTCGCAGGATCCGCTGTTCGACGACGCCGCGCGGCAGCTCCGCGAGTACCTCGCCGGGGAAAGGCGCGGCTTCGAGCTCACGACGGCGCCGCGCGGCAACGATTTCCAGCTCGCCGTGTGGGCGATGCTCCGGGACATCCCGTACGGGCAGACGACGACGTACGGAGCGCTTGCCGTCCAGCTGGGCCGGCCTGGGCTCGCGCAGACCGTCGGCCAGGCCGTGGGGCACAATCCGCTCAGCATCGTGATTCCGTGCCACCGGGTGGTCGGGAGCGATGGAAGCCTCACGGGATACGCCGGCGGGCTCGAACGGAAGCGGTTCCTGCTCGAACTCGAGGAGCCGCCCGAAGCGAAGGAGGCACGGCTTTTCTGACCGCGCCCGATGGGCATGGCCCCGACCTCACATTTCTGGCCTGCGCGTCGTCTACAGAGTGATGGAGATGAAACAGCCCTTCGAAAAGGTCGTGGAAGGCCACGGCGCCACCGTTTTGCGGGTCTGTCGCGCCGTGGTGGGGCCAGTCGACGCCGAGGATGTCTGGCAGGAGACGTTCCTCGCGGCGTTGCGCGCCTACCCCGACCTTCCGGCCGACGCCAATACGGAGGCGTGGCTTGTGACCATTGCCCATCGCAAGAGCCTGGACGCCGTGCGGGCGGTCGGGCGAAGGCCTGTCCCCGTCGCGGAGGCCCCCGAGGAGCACTCACCCCACGGGATACCAGACGCCGAACGGGCCGGCGACGGCATCTGGGCCAAGGTCGCGCGGCTGCCCGACAAGCAGCGCCGAGTCATCGCGTACCGCTACCTCGCGGATCTGCCGTTCAACGACATCGCCGAAATCCTGGGCGGGTCTCCGGCAGCCGCCCGCCGGGCCGCCTCGGACGGCATCAGATCTCTCCGCGCAGCCCTTTCCGCCGCGCAGACCGAAGGAGAAAGCGCATGATGGCGCACACGAACATCAGCACTCAGCAGAATGGCATCGGCGCTCGTCGGAACGGTGAAGCCGTCACGGCCGGGGGCCCGTCGGGCAAGGGCCCGGCGCTCGGGCCCGTCGACCTCGCGCTGGCCCCCGAGCTCGTGACCGTGGACCCCGGCATCCTTGGCCGACTCCATGCCCGGCTCGCGGAGCGAGCCTCGGACGAAGGGCTCCTCGACGTGGCCTACCGGGTTGTCGAGACCCCGGTCGGCCGGCTCCTCCTGGCCGCGACCGAGCGGGGCCTCGTGCGGGTGGCCTACGAACGAGAGGGGCACGACGCGGTGCTGAGCCTGCTGGCCGAGCGCCTGAGCCCGCGCATCCTCGAGGCGCCTGGGCGTCTAGCCGAGGCCGCGCGGCAGGTTGACGAGTATTTCGCGGGGCGGCGCCGCTCCTTCGACCTCCCTCTTGACCTCAGCCTCTCGCACGGGTTCCGGCGGACCGTCCTCCAGCACCTTTCGGGCATCCCGCTCGGGGCGACGGAGAGCTACGCGGAAGTCGCGAAGGCCGTCGGCAATCCGCGGGCAGTGCGGGCCGTCGGGACGGCATGCGCGACGAATCCGATTCCCGTGGTCGTGCCGTGCCATCGCGTGGTGCGCTCCGACGGGAGCCTCGGCGGGTACGTCGGGGGGCTCGAGGCCAAGACGTCGCTCCTCCGCCTCGAAGCGGCGGCATGAGCACGCTGTTCGGCGACGACCTCATCCCTCGCCCTCGCCGAGAGCTCGCACCGGGTGCCGTGCACGTCCCGGGATGGCTCACGCTCGAACAGCAGTCGTGGATCGCCGATCGTTTCCGGGAGTGGGCTGCCGGACCGGTCCCGCTGCGATCGGCTTCGGTTCGCGGTCACGAGATGTCGGTCAAGACCGTATGCCTCGGCTGGCACTGGCAGCCGTACCAGTACACGCGCGAGGCCACCGACGTGAACGGCCAGCGCGTGCTCCCGATGCCGGAATGGATGGTTCGCCTGGGCCGCCTCGCCGTCGCAGAAGCGTACGGCCAGGGCCTTGGGGCCTCGGCCTACGCCCCGGACACGGCCCTCGTGAATTACTACGACGCGGCCGCCCACATGGGGATGCACCAGGACCGGGACGAGCTGTCGAGGCAGCCTGTCGTCTCCCTCTCCCTCGGGGATACGTGCATCTTCCGTTTCGGCAACGCCGAGGGCCGGGGGCGCCCGTACGAGGACATCGAGCTCGCGTCGGGCGACCTCTTCGTGTTCGGCGGGCCATCTCGCCTCGCGTATCACGGTGTGACGAAGGTCTTCGCGAATACCGCGCCGCCGGGCTGTGGCCTCGCGGAGGGAAGAGTAAACATCACACTGCGCGTTACCGGAATGGACGAACCAGAGCCACCAGCACGGCGACCAGAGCCACGAGCACAGGGAAAGGGGCAGGGGGACCGATGAGCGAAGTGACTGCTCCGAACATCTCGGCGGAACCAGGAGTCGAGGAGGCGGCCATCGCGGGCGGTGTCGTGATCGGCGAGGACGGACACGCGCGGCCCACGTGGGCCAGCACGGACGCCCTCATGCGGGAGTACTACGACAGCGAATGGGGCATGCCGGTCCGCGACGAACAGGGGCTGTTCGAGCGGATCAGCCTCGAAGGGTTCCAGGCCGGGCTCTCGTGGGCCACGATCCTGCGGAAGCGACCCGCGTTCCGCGAGGCGTTCGCCGGCTTCGACCCGGACGTCGTGGCCTCGTTCACCGACCAGGACGTCGAGCGCCTCATGCTCAACGAGGGGATCATCCGGAACCGGGCCAAGATCCGCGCAACGATCCGCAACGCCCTCGCGACCATTGCGCTCCGGGAGGAGGGCGGGCTCGTCGACTTCGTGTGGTCCTTCCAGCCCGAGTCGACGCCCGCACCGCGGACGCTGTCCGAGATTCCCAGCACCTCGGCGGAATCGATCGCGCTCTCGAAGGCTCTGCGGAAGAAGGGCTTCTCGTTCGTCGGCCCCACGACGATGTTCGCGCTCATGGAGGCCATCGGGATTATCGATACCCACCTCGTGGGCAGCCACCGGCGCGGCACGTCCGGCGTATGGTCGTGACCATCCGGGTCGAGGCGCCGGGAGGCCTAGACCCCGATGCGGTGCTCGGAAGCCTCGCGGCGCACACGATCCCGGGCGCCGAACAGACCGACGTGGAGGCTCGAAAACACTCTCGCCTTGTGAGCCTTCCGTCGGGCCGCTACGCCGTCACTGTTCGGCCCGATTCCCAGGGGGTCGAGCTCTCGGCGGCGGCCGACGGAGCGCTCACGGAGCTCGCGACCCTCGTGCGGGACTGGTTCGATCTCGATGCCGAGCTGGCACCGGTCCGCGAGTTCCTCGCGGAGGACCCGTTCCTGGCACCTTTGCTCGCGGCGCGTCCCGGCCTCGCGTCATGGGCACGACGGACCGCTTCCAGACAGCTGTCACGACGGTACTCGGCCAACAGGTCTCGCTCGCGGCCGGACGCACCTTTTCGGGACGGCTTGTCGCGGCCTACGGAACCGAGGGGCCCGGCGGGCTGCGGTGCTTCCCCGGCCCGGCCGCCCTCGCCGACGCACACCCCGAGGAACTCCGCGCCACCGTCGGCCTGACCTCGGCCCGCGCGCGCACCGTCTCGGCTCTGGCCAGCCTTTGGGCCGGGTCGGCGGGGACACCGAGCCGCGAGGAGCTCCTCACGGTGGCGGGGATCGGGCGGTGGACGGTCGACTATCTCGCCGTACGGTATGGAGACCGTGACGCGTTCACGCCAGGCGACCTCGTGCTGCGCCGCGCCCTCGGCGGAGTCAGCGCGCGCGAGGCCGAGAAGCGCTCCGAGGCGTGGCGACCCTATCGCGCGTACGCCCTCATGCATCTGTGGACCGAGGCGGCCTACACCGGGGCAAAGCACTGAGATTCGGCGCCCTTCCCGGCCCAGAGCTTCACCCCCCGGACCCCGGTTTGGACTCGCAGCCTCATCCCGGTAAAGTAGTTGCCTGCTGGTGGTGTGTCCGAGCGGCCGAAGGTGCATCACTCGAAATGATGTTTGGTGTAAAAGCCAACGGGGGTTCAAATCCCTCCACCACCGCAATGTGGTGTCTCGGGACATCGGCTACAGATGTCTCGGGACATCGACGACACCCCCGGTCTTCGGACCGGGGGTGTTCT